>LR026961.1:1929324-2229324 GCA_900498135.1 uncultured Desulfatiglans sp. | reverse complement strand
GATGGAGCTGACTGACGACAACCCGTTCCGTCCCGTTCACGATAAAGGTCCCCCGCTCCGTCATCATGGGCAGGGTTCCAAAATAAATGTCCTGTTCTTTGATATCCCGGATGCTCTTCGTGCCATCCGTGCTATCCGTGTCGAAAACCACCAATCTTACGGTGAGCTTGACAGGCGCCTCGAAATTCATGCCCTTGTTCATGCAATCGTCTTCGTCGTATTTCACCGGCTCGAAGGTGTATTTCACGAACTCGAGCGAGGCCGTCCCGGCAAAATCATGAATGGGAAATACACTCTCAAAGGCCCCCTGAAGGCCGATATCCTGCCGCTCCTCGGGCGGTAAATCCTTCTGCAGAAAACGCTCATAAGAGATCTTCTGCATCTCGATCAGGCTCGGAATCTCCATGACTTTCTTGATCTTCCCAAAATTCCTTCTTGGGCGGCTTCTGACACCATTTTTTCCCGGCATGGTATCTCCTCAATCTTTGATGTCTCCAAACGCGCCTCTTACCTCTATCTCAGTAAAGGCGCACAGGCTTGGAAACGCCCCCTTCAAAAGGACCCATCCAAGCCACGACGGAGGTCACTTCTCGACTTATCGGCCTTGAACGACCCCGTCCAAGCGCTGCTTGCCCCTCTCCTGAGGCCGAGCTTCGGCCGACCCTTGTAGAAACCCGAGAGGGAGAACTGCGTGGGGCGCCTGCCCCGAACCTCCGTTCGACACGCGCACAGGCGCCCATACCGGCCCAGAAGGCCTTTTCATTGCAAACATTATTTGATTTCGACAGTCGCGCCGTTCTCTTCCAGTTCCTTTTTGATATTTTCGGCTTCCTCTTTCGGGACACCTTCTTTGACCGGGCTGGGCGCCCCGTCCACCAGGGCCTTCGCCTCCTTCAGTCCGAGTCCGGTAATGGCGCGCACCACCTTGATGACCTGGATCTTCTTGTCACCGACTGCGGTGAGGACCACGTCGAACTCGGTCTTTTCCGCCGCCTCTTCCTGGGCCTGGGCCACCGGGGCGGCGGCGGCTACAGCGACCGGAGCCGCTGCGCTCACACCGAATTTATCTTCAAGTTCCTTGACCAGCTCCGAAAGCTCCAAAACGGTCATATTTGCGATGAAATCAATGACATCCTGCTTTGTGATGTGGTCACTCATGATCTTTTCATATCCTCCGTAAGCGGGGAAGTCCGTCCTAAGCGGATTCTCCCTTCTGCTCCTCAATTGCTTTCAGTACGTTCATAAATTGAACCATCACACCGTTCAATACTCTGACAAAGCCCGCCGGCACGGCCTGCATGGCAGCCAGAACCTGGGAAAGGAGCACCTCCCGCGCAGGCAAATCCGCCAAACGCTTGATGCCTTCCTCATCCATGACTCTGCCTGAAATCTGGCCTCCCTTAATGCTGAACTGTTTAGCGGTCTTCCCGAATTCGACCAGTGCCTTTGCGCCTTTGACGACATCCTCATAAGACAGCACCACCGCAGACGGTCCTGTCATGTATTTTTCCATACACTCCGATTCCGTATCACGACTAGCCAACTTGAGGAGCCGGTTTTTGACGACCTGAACCTCGCCACCGGCTTCCCTGAGATCTTTTCTGAGCTTGCTCAAAGTCTCCACATTCAGACCCTGATAGTTTACCAGAAAAGAACCCTGAGCCTTCTTCAGGCGTTCCTGCAGTTCAGCGACAAACTCTTCTTTCTGCTGCTTATCCATTTTTCACCTCCTCTCCGTGGGACAATTTGCCAAAGCCAGAGGTGCTGAAAGCGTCATCTCGAGCAGGACGTCTCGGTAGGCATCGTATTTAAGCCCTTCTCCAGCGGGCGGCCCGCAGGCCTCCGGCCGGTTGAGGCACCTACTGTCTTTGACATCTTCCAATCATCACTTAAATCATATCCGGAAATGATTTCCCGGTTGGACCCTGTTTCCAATCCGGAAGTGGTCTTTTTGGCCAATCTCGGCGTCGATCTGCACGTTTGCTTCTGCGCCGACCTGCAGGTCGCCTCCGCGCAAACGCTTGATTTCCAATGTATCGGCCAAACCGCGACCCGCCGCGAAGCGGTGGGACTGAGCAGTCGAAGGGTGTGAAGAAAAATCCTCATTTCCGGATTGCAAACTCCCCACCGTAGGGGATGCTCCCGTATAATCCGTCGCTCAGACCGAAGTGCCGAAGCGTTCGCGCTGCGGCTGCATCTGCGCCATATGGTGTCAGGTGAAGCTCATGAGCCGAAAGACAGGGATCCCAATCCCACCCGACTGCGACCATCGACCCGAAGAAAATTCCGGCTCTTCCCAAGCCCCTTATCGCCCACAGGAACCCCGCTCCCCCTAAGGGCCTGGACATCCATTCGGGATAGGATCTCATGCTTCTGGCTCAGCATACGTTATCGATATCGCACGAATGAAAAACCGCTCGCGTGTGCCGAACCTGAGGCGACAGGGTCAAACCGTTCGGTGGCTCTTCGAAAGGCATAGCAGGAAGCGGAAATGGAATCACTCAAACGCTGAAAGCCGACGAGGCCACCTGGGACCACAGGAAGCGCCCGCCCAGCTCTCATCGGCGTTTCATTCTGTCAACCCCTCGATGGGTCTTCTTACTGGCTTGTCAGATCCTTTACATAGGCCGGATCGACCTTGAAACCGGGTCCCATCGTTGTCGCGACAGCGATGGTCTTCAAATAGGTGCCTTTGCTTGCAGAAGGTTTCAACCTCTGTATGGTTTCAAAAAACGCGGCCAGATTATCCAGAAGCTTTTCGACGCCGAACGATGCCTTTCCAACGGGGGCGTGAACGATCCCGGCCTTCTCGACCTTGAAATCGATTTTTCCGGCCTTGATCTCCTTTACGGCCTTACCGACATCAAACGTCACCGTACCGAGTTTGGCATTCGGCATCATACCCCGAGGACCCAGGATGCGGCCGAGTTTGCCCACCGCTCCCATCATGTCCGGGGTCGCGATGGCCTTGTCGAATTCCAGCCACCCCTTTTGGATTCTCTCGACCAGTTCATCCGCGCCCGCCACATCAGCGCCTGCGTCGAGGGCTTCCTTCTCCTTCTCACCTTTGGCGAAAACCGCGACCCGAACTTCTTTCCCGGTGCCATGCGGAAGCACGACGGTTCCTCGCACCATCTGGTCAGCATGACGAGGATCAACCCCTAACTTCACCGCCACATCGACGGTCTCGTCAAATTTCGCGAAACGACACTCAAGCGCAGTGCGCAAGGCTTCCTCAAAGGCATATTTCTTCTGCCGATCGACCTTCTGCAAACTTTCACGATATTTTTTGCCCATCTCTCAATCGTCCTCCCGGGCTAAGCCTCACCTACGTTAATGCCCATGCTGCGCGCTGTGCCCTCTATGATTTTGGCGGCGGCATCGATGTCATAGGCATTCAGATCTTCAAATTTGAGTCTGGCGATCTCTTCAATCTGTTGCCGCGTCACCGTAGCGACCTTATCCTTGTTCGGAACGGAGGACCCTTTGGCGATCTTTGCAACCTGTTTCAGAAGGACGGAGGCCGGCGGTGTCTTCGTAATGAAGGAAAAAGAGCGGTCCGCGTAGATGGTGATAACCACCGGAATGACGGTACCCATCTGATCCTGCGTACGCGCGTTGAAGGCCTTACAGAATTCAGCGATATTCACGCCGTGCTGACCCAGGGCCGGGCCGATCGGAGGCGACGGGTTGGCCTGCCCACCCTTTACCTGAAGCTTCACTGAACCGATGATTTTTTTTGCCATCATGTACCTCTTTAAATCTTCTTGACCTGAATGAAATCCAATTCGACAGGCGTGGGCCGTCCGAATATCGTAATGAGTACGCGCAATTTCTCTTTGTCAGGCTTGACCTCTTCGACAATGCCCTGGAAATTGCTGAAAGGTCCGTCTACAACCCGCACCTCATCCCCTTCCTCGAACCGAAAACGAGGCTTGGGGCGACTCACCCCTTCTTCCATCTGGCGCAGGATTACCTCTGCCTCTGCATCCGGTATGGGGCTGGGCTTGATACCGCCTCCGACGAAACCGGTCACCTTAGCCGTGTCCATTACGGTATGCCAGGTCTCGTCGCTGAGGATCATCTGAACGAGAATATAGCCCGGGTAGAACTTCCTCGAAGAGGTCTTTTTCTGCCCTTTCTTCAATTCGACGACTTGTTCGGTCGGAACGAGAATCCGCCCGAACAGGTCCTCCTGCCCGAGCGTTTTGATCCGCTCTTCGAGGTTCCGCTTGACCTTGTTCTCAAACCCCGAGTAGGTATGTACAATATACCATTTCAATTCCACAAGGACACCCGACTTGGTATTGAATCAGCCACCGGATCCCCGGCGACCAGGTCAAAGAACGCACCGGTGATCTGATCGGTTGACCACGGTGCAGGCAGATTTTCTGTCCCAAAGGTCGGCCGGATCGCGGAATTTTTAACCTACAATTCCTTTGATGATCTTTATCAGACCGAAATCCACGAGGCCCAGATAAAAGGAAATGATCATCACCAGCACGATGACAACGCTCGTCGAGGCAATCAACTCCTTGCGAGTAGGCCACTTCACCTTCCTCAGTTCTATCTTGACCTCTCTAAGGAATTGACGGGCCCTCTGAATGTAGACGGTAATGGACCGCTCTTTTCGCGGGGTCTTGTCCGATGCCTTCTTGGCCCCTCCGCGGGCGACCGGCGTCTTGGCCCCCGCCTTCCCGCCGTCCGTCTTTCCAATCTGCTCCTGGGTTTTCATCTGCCTCTCGATATGCTCAGCTGTTCCGGTTCATCCGCCCGTCAGACGTGGCAGGAAAAGGCCCAATAAAAAATGGCAGGCCAGGAGGGATTCGAACCCCCAACACCCGGATTTGGAGTCCGGTGCTCTAGCCGTTAGAGCTACTGGCCTGCAGGAACAAATACGCTATTTCGTTTCCTTGTGCACCGTGTGGGTACGGCAGAACGCACAGTACTTCTTGAAAGCGAGTTTGTCCGGTGTCTTCCGCTTATTCTTGGTCGTGGTGTAATTTTTGTTCTTACACTGTTCACAGGCCAGGGTAATGATATCTCGCATGCCCCAAGTCTCTCCCTACTCGATAATTTCACTGATGACGCCGGCGCCGACCGTTCTGCCGCCCTCACGGATGGCAAACCGCAACTCCTTCTCCATCGCAATCGGCGTGATCAGCTTCACTTCCATCGATACATTGTCACCGGGCATCACCATCTCGATCCCCTCAGGAAGCGTCACCACACCCGTCACATCCGTCGTCCGGAAGTAAAAC
Source organism: uncultured Desulfatiglans sp. (assembly GCA_900498135.1). Classification (NCBI taxonomy): domain Bacteria; kingdom Pseudomonadati; phylum Thermodesulfobacteriota; class Desulfobacteria; order Desulfatiglandales; family Desulfatiglandaceae; genus Desulfatiglans; species uncultured Desulfatiglans sp. The sequence continues at coordinate 2,224,063 of LR026961.1, read as the reverse complement.
TGAGGCCGGTACCCGTTGAAAAACGGCGTATGACGACCACCTTCCTCCTTCGTCAGGATGTAAGCCTCCGCCTTGAATTTCGTGTGCGGAGTGATGCTCCCGGGCTTCGCCACCACCTGACCACGCTCGACATCGTCCCGCTTCGTCCCCCGCAGCAGCACGCCGATGTTGTCCCCAGCCTGCCCCTGGTCCAGAATCTTGCGGAACATCTCCACCCCCGTGCAGACCGTCTTCGTCGTATCACGTATCCCAACGATCTCCACTTCTTCCCCTACCTTGATCACGCCGCGCTCCACGCGCCCCGTCACCACCGTCCCCCGACCGGATATGCTGAACACATCCTCGATCGGCATCAGGAAAGGTTTGTCCGTATCACGAACCGGCGCCGGAATATAACTGTCGATCGCCTCCATCAGCTCGAAGATCGGCTTCGCCTCCGCCGAGTCCGGATCGTCGCTCTCCAGCGCCTTCAACGCACTCCCCCGGATGATCGGTATATCGTCCCCGGGAAATTCGTACTTCGACAGAAGCTCCCGCAGCTCCAGTTCCACCAGCTCGATCAGCTCCTCGTCGTCCACCATGTCACACTTGTTCAGAAACACCACGATGCTCGGAACGCCAACCTGCCGCGCCAGAAGAATGTGCTCCCGCGTCTGCGGCATCGGTCCGTCGTCCGCGCCCACCACCAGTATCGCTCCATCCATCTGCGCCGCGCCCGTGATCATGTTCTTGATGTAGTCCGCGTGACCCGGGCAGTCCACATGCGCATAGTGCCGGTTCTGCGTCTCGTACTCCACGTGCGCCGTCGCAATCGTTATCCCCCGCGCCTTCTCCTCCGGCGCCTTGTCGATCGCGTCAAAAGGAACAAAGTCCGCCCAGCCCTTCTTGGCAAGGTGCTTCGTGATCGCTGCCGTCAACGTCGTCTTCCCATGGTCGATATGCCCGATCGTCCCCACGTTTACGTGCGGCTTCGTCCTTTCAAACTTCTTCTTCGACATCTCCTATCCTCCTTGAAGATCGGTCACTTGCTCGAGCTGAAACTCAAATTCGCACAAGGGCCTGTGCCTCCACGCTGCGGAGAGCGATCCACTCAAATAACTGGAGCCCACGACCGGGATCGAACCGGTGAACCTCATCCTTACCAAGGATGTGCTCTACCTACTGAGCTACGTGGGCGTTCGGCCCGATGGCCGCGCTCAAAGGTCGGCAGGGCCGCACCTCTTGAGCGCACTACAAGCCCGCGGCACCGCACCGGCACCTGATCGGGCTTCTCTCAATTTGGAGCGGGAAACGGGATTCGAACCCGCGACCCTCAGCTTGGAAGGCTGACGCTCTAGCCAACTGAGCTATTCCCGCCAATCCCTATAAAGGAATAATTATGGTGGAGAGGGGAGGATTCGAACCTCCGAAGGCTTCGCCGGCAGATTTACAGTCTGCTCCCTTTGGCCGCTCGGGAACCTCTCCAATCAGAAACATTTCAATTCCGAAACCGCCTCATTTATGCTCACATATGGAGCCAGCGGAGGGAATCGAACCCCCGACCCACTGATTACAAGTCAGTTGCTCTGCCGTCTGAGCTACGCTGGCCAAAAGCGTAAATGTGCAAGTTAATGGTAAACGCCGACAAATTCAAACCCGATAAAGCAGAAAAAACCGACAAATTTCCCCCTTTTTATGGCGCTAGCTCTTTCGAACACCAAAAATCGGCGGTTTTCACAGAATACCTCTAATGTTGCCCCTCCATTAACCGTCGGGAAAGACCGCCGGACAGTCGCGCCATGAAACCTTTCAGATCGGCCGAAAACCGCGTGAGCCGTGTTTTCGCTAAAGGCACAATCCGGCAGACCCGCCCGTTTGGCCGTCCCAGGTCCGGATATCACCGTGCGGGGAACCGGGGCAACGCAAGTACGAAGGGCCAGAAGCGACCGATCCCCGACACCGGCCTTATTTTGCATATTGGCATTATGCGCTTGAAAAGGCAAGAGCCTTATGGTAGAAGCAAAGGTGAAGGTTAGGAGTTGCAGCCCGTTAGTCCGGTCGCCGCTTGATGACAGGCGGGGTTTTTGGTCTGAGGCCTATGGATTCGTATTCAGTATCCATCCGGAAATGATTCCGTGTTAGGACTCAGTTTCTGATTCGGAAATGAGGGTTTTTAGTCAATTTCCAGGAAATCAAGCGTTTGCGCGGAGGCGACCTGCAGGTCGCCGCACAAGCAAATGTGCAGATTGACGCCGTGATGGGCCAAAAAGACCATTTCCAGATGGAAACTGTTAGCTTTGAAGCTTCATTTTGCATGTGCTTCAGCCGCTCGAGGGGAGTGGTTGGCCTCGCGGCGTAGCTGTAACGCTCGATGCGCTGATTTGTCTGACCACGAAGGGTGTGCACCGCAACTGGCAGGCAGTTGAATCTCGCTGCCTTTGATCCGACGTTTGTGGCTGAGATGCACACTTGGGAGGATTTTTCACTTTTCACGTAATTTGAGGAGGATTGAAGAATGGTCGCATTAGCTGGTGGATTGGCCGCGTTCGTGTTGGGCGTCATTGGGATCTTTTTGTGGTGGGAAGCCTTCCTTCATCTCCTGATGGGAGCAGTGCCCGTTATGCTGATTCTTGGCGGCGCCCTGGCAGCTTATCTCGGCTTCGAAGAAATCAAAGACAAAAAGGCCGCGGAAAGCTTCGACGATAGCGGTTCTGGGCTGAAGTCCGAGGTCGATTCCTTGAAACGTGAAATCGAGGATCTGAAAGCAGAGAAAAAGAAGCTCGAAGACGAAGGTGCATCAGCTTCTTGAGCCGCCTTTCCCCGCCGATGGATGCCGATTAAGCGCGGTTTATTCAGAAAGGGGCCGCTCAAATGAGCCGGCCCCTTGTTTTATGAACGTTCAGCAGAGATTAACCCACCTCCATTGCGCTGAAGAAATACCCGATCTCGAAAGCGGCCGTCTCCGGAGAGTCTGAGCCGTGGACGACGTTCTTCTCGATATCGGTGGCGAAGTCCCTTCTGATGGTCCCCTCAGCCGCTTTCTTGAAATCCGTGGCCCCCATGATTTTTCTGTAGAGCGCAATGACATCCTCGCCCTCCAGAACCATGACGACACACGGACCTGAGGACATGAAATCCGTGACGCTATCGAAGAAGGGCTTGCCTTCGTGGACTTTGTAAAAACCTTTGGCCTGCGCTTTTGTCAGACGGATCATCTTCATTCCGGCCACGCAGATACCCTCCTGCTCCAGCCTCTGAATGACCGTGCCAACAAGTTGGCGCGCCACACCGTCCGGTTTGATAATCGCCAGTGTCCGTTCCATGGTGAATCTTTGCTCCTTTGCTCGTATTATTTGGTTGACCCCTCCGTTTCTTTGCTGCTATAGACCTCCTGCAATCACAGACAGGAGCAGCATAAGAGGCTGATTTTACGGCAGCAGAAGCGCGTTGGGGTCTCGACGCTCCCGTATAAAAATCGATCTCCACGCTCTAGTCAAGCGATTTGTTCCCCGAAAAACACCTGGATTGAAAGGATCGAAAAATTCCATGAAGCATGATATGAAACAGACCGACCCCCAGATGGAAAGGATGGACCCTGATTTCACCTTCCAGTTCGACTGTTCTCCCGAAGTTCCCTGCTTCACGCAGTGCTGCCGCGACGTAACGATCGTGCTGACACCCTACGATCTTCTCAGGATGAAAAACAGCCTGGGAATGTCATCGGATGAATTCCTGGACCGCCATACGCTCGTCCTTCCCAAGCCCAATCGACTCATCCCGATGGTTGTCCTTAAAATGAACGAAGACGACAAGAAATGCTCACTCGTCGGACCCCAGGGATGCCGTGTCTATGTCGATCGACCATGGGCCTGTCGTATGTTCCCGCTCGACATGAACGATGACGGCACCTTTCGTCTGATCACCGACTCATCCCGCTGCAAAGGCCTTCTGCAACAGAAACGCTGGCGCATAGCCGACTGGCTCGTCGACCAGGGAATCCCTATCTATGATCAGACGAATGCCCTGTTCACTGAGATAACTGCCCCGTTGAAAGCCCAGAGTCCCGATATCGACAACCCGCAGATTCTCAAAATGTTGTTCATGGCGCTCTATAACCTGGACAAATTTCGCGAATTCGTCTTCAACAGCTCCTTTCTACAGCGCTTCGAGGTCGACCCGAACCGCATCCAGAAGATGCTTCGCAGCGATCTCGAACTTCTTAAATTCAGTTATGACTGGATTCAGTTCGGAATATTCGGTAAAAAAACCCTCACCGTCAAGGAAGGTGCGCCGGGTGTAAAATGACTCATACTTCCGATACTCCAGCATCAAGCCTAAATTCCTCCGCTCACACCGACCCGCCCAAGGCGCAGTTCGTGCCACTCGAATCCGGTCAGAGCTTCCGTTTCGACTGCCATCCCGGAATCTCCTGCTTCACCGCCTGCTGTGCGAAACTGCGCCTGATCCTGACGCCCTACGACATATTGCGCCTTAAGCGCCGTCTCGGGATGCCCTCTGGAAAATTCCTGGAGGTCCACACGGAAACACTCTTCGATACCGGCGCACGCTTCCCGATGGTCAGGCTTCGCATGCAGGACGCTGAAGGAGGCCGCTGCCCTTTCGTCTCTACGGCTGGCTGCACCGTTTACGAGGACAGGCCTTCCGCCTGCCGACTTTATCCTGTCGGGCGCGCCTCGGCGTTCACGGAGGCTCAGCCCGCTGCGCAAGAGCGGTTTTTCCTTGTCAAAGAACCTCATTGCAAAGGGTTTGCCGAAGCTCGGGAGTGGACCTTGCGGGAATGGCTTTCACATGAAGGACTTAACGACTACAGCCGGATGAATGACGCCTGGTCGAGGATTGTAACCGCCGCGAAACCGTTCGTCATGAAAGCGGCCACGGAACGAAACATCCAGATGTTTTTTATGGCCTCTTACGATTTGGACAGATTTCGATCATTTCTGTTCGGCAGTAGTTTTCTGCGTCATTTTGACGTCGATACTGAACTCCAAGAAAAGCTGCGCACCCGGGATGAAGAGCTGCTCCAATTCGCCTTCCGCTGGCTTCGCTTCAGCCTATTCGGCGAACAAACGATGAACATCTTACAAAAATGAACCGAAGCAGACTGCTTCGAGCGCAACGAAGCGTTTTCGCTCAAGCAGCCTTTCAATCCAACCGTCTTGCGGCGCATCTTCAATCCGCCGCAAGACGGCTGCCGATATAACCCGGCTTCTCACAAATAAGTGCATCCAGCTCCGGGCCTTTCTGAGACAGAAACTTGAATATCCGCTGGGACTGGTCCTTGAGGGCAGCCATGTCCTGTTTTTCTATATCACGCCCTTTGACAAGCATCCGGTTTTCATAAAGAAAGTCGATCACCGTATCGTCTGCATCCAGTTCGATCCCGAGTTTTTCACGGACATAACGCAGCCAGTAACCGAATTCCTGGGGATGTTCGAGCTGGTCGATAGGAATCCCCAATTCGTAACTGAGCGCCCTCATCGATCCAGGAATCAAACCCGAGCCCACCGCATAGTCCAAGACATGGGCGATCTGATGCGCCAGGGCGCTCTTTCCGATATCGGGGGAAATCGCAATATACATATGCGCCGGGTCGCTCGGACGCGTCTTCAAGAGATTGATCAGAACCCCACCGGTTGCATCCTGTCTGGACTCGCTCCCTGTCTCTCCGTTTACTTCGAGTTCCTGATAGGCCTTCAGATCCACGAACCGAATCCCGAATTCTCCCCTGCTCAACGTTTGCAGGTCCAAAGCACGGACCATTTCATGGGCGTCGCCATAATCCACCTCGGGCAGAGCCGTGATACGGGCGCTCAAATCCGCCGCAAACGCACCGTCCTCCTTTTGGAAGAGCTCGTCCTCCCGCCCGAGGTGGCATTTCTTGAACTTTTTGCCGCTGCCGCAAGGGCAAGGGTCATTTCTCCCGATCTTTCTCATGTACACCTTTCCGTCGGCCCCTACAGCCGAGTCCTTGGACCCATCATACCATTCATCTTTCGGTCTGCTCCTGCGCCCTCGCAAAGCAGATCACCCACTATCCACAAGTAAAAATGAAGTCTGGAGATCCCCCTCTTTACAGGAAAAGAGCCCTATGCCTCTACGTCCTTTGCTCTGCAGACAGGAGGAGTCGGCGCACTTCACCCCCCTTTCCGTAGCAAAGCTACACTCGACCAGGGGGGCATCTTGTCAGTCATCGGAGATAATGTGGTCCTTGTGGGCCTCCTGGGACCAGCACGGAAGCGGTCCGCTCGCCCCTGTATGAGGATCCTTCCTGTACCGGTAGGATGCCTTGATGTTCTGTGTTTTGAGCATGTGATCCCAGCCCCTTGTGTAATAGGGACATTCGTCATTGAAACATACCCACTGAAATTCCGTATCCCAGGTCGAATTCTCCGGGGGCCTCCATTTGAGCAACGCCTCACCGCAATGCGGACATCTTTCTTTATCTTCCGTCACCATCGCCTCCCTATCTCCCCGTCATCGAGCCTCCTCGTAACGGAGGAAAAAAGAGAACCAAACCCAAGCGGTAGAGCCCCGTCGGATTTGGTTCTCAAGAACGTTCCAAAATGTCACATCATCCTAGAGCGGCTTGGATCAACGTCTCAGGCGGGATGATGTTGTAGTCCAGCGCAGCGTCCTTCTTCAGATCCATCCCGAAGGCCGCAGCCATCAATTGGGTCAGATAAACGATGGGAACATCGAAACGTGTCCCCAACGCCTTGTTGATCCGCGATTGGTAGTTCTCAAGATTCATCGCACACATGGGACAAACCGTCGAAACGAGCTTCGCACCATGGACGAGGGCATCATCCAGGATATCTTTGACCAGATGCATACAGTGATCCATCTCTGTCAGGAAGATGCCGGAGCCGCAGCACCGCATCTTTTTCGGAAAGGGAACCGCCTCCGCACCAATGGCATTCAGGATGCGGTCTTGAATAACGGGTCTCTCGACACTGTCATACTCCCCGTAAGGCCGAACCGACTGGCAGCCGACATACCCGGCCACCTTCAGACCGTTCAGCGGCTTGACCGCCCTCTCCTTGATCCTGTCTGTGCCGATGTCGTGATACAACACATCGAGGATGTGCCGTACCCGCACCTTTCCGCTGTAATGCAGCCCGGCTTCGGCGAGGATCTCGTTCACTTGGGCAGCGAGGCTTTCACTTTCCTGTATCTCGTGATTCACCTTGATCATCTGGATATAACAGGAACTGCAGGGTGCAACGATATCGTATCCGCCCTGTTTTTCAGCTAGCGCAAGATTTCGCGCGTTCAAAACCTTGATGGAAAGGTCGCCGGCTCCAACATAGGAGATGCTAGCTCCGCAGCAATTCCAATCCTCGATCTCGACGAAGTCTATCCCCAGTGCCTTGGCAACCGACTTCAAAGAGACCAGAAAGTTCGCTCCGCTGGATTCCAGACTGCAGCCCCAATAAAGGAAATACTTCATGCCCGCGCACCTCCTTTCCCCATCTGCTCGGCCTTGTCCAGCATCCTTCGCAGGGCCTTGATCCCCTTGATCGGACGCTCGGGCAAGAGCTTCATGCGCTTGTGCAGAAGCATCTGAAGCCCCATATCCATCATTTCCAGACTGTTCTTGATGCCAGGGACGAGTCCATCGGCGAAGAAATAACGCCGTGAGAGGTCCTTTTCGTCGATACGACCCAATTTATAGATCTGCCGCCAGAACTCGCTGCCAAAAACAGATGTGTTCTTGCGGGGGACGAAACCCTGGCGCAGGGCATAATTGGCCAACCCGTGCATCACATCAACAACCGGAATCTTCCTCGGGCATCGAACCTTGCACGAATAGCAGGAGGTGCACAACATGATGGCTTGGCTGCCCAGAACTTCCTCACGCTTACCCGCACGGATCAACGTGAAGATCTTGCGGGGCGAAAAGTCCATTTTGAGGCTCAGCGGACAGGATGCCGCACACACACCACATTGCATGCACATCTTGATCTCATCGCCGAAGTCGACATTCCGAAAGACCTCTTCAGCAAACGATGTGTTGTAAGCCACCGGTTGACCCCCTCCCTTGTTTTCGTTCTTTCCCATAAACAACCTCTTCCTGCTGGAGAGTGTGAGGGTTTCAGATGATCTGCCTTTTCACCTTCTTCACGCCTACCAGCCTTTATAAGGGTTCGGTCCGACCGACTCGATCGTCTCCATGAACTCGCTGATGATCTGAGGGATCTTGTGGTAGTCCGAGATCCCCACTTCAACGAATTTCACACGATCGGATTCGAGCGCCAGGCGGTCCAGGGTCTCTGAAACCTTTCCGAGCCGGGTGTTGGCAAGCTCACTGCCCTTGATGAAGTGGCACTGATAGTCGTCCCCATGGTTGCAACCGATAAAGAGGTGGCCAATACCAGATTGAGCAAGGTATCAGAGACCCTGGACAGACTGTCGCTGGAATCCGACAGGGTGAAGTTTATCGAGGTTGGTATAACAGACTGTGACGGGTCTCTGATACCTTGCTCAATCTGGTATTGGCGAGTTCACTGCCCTTAACAAAGTGGCACTGATAGTCGTCACCGTGCCGGCACCCGAAAAGCAGCAGACCATCGATCCCCCGTGAAAGTGCGTCGGCGACCCATACCAGATTGACCGAACCGAGGCACCGGACCGGAATGAAACGGACATAGGGGCTCCACTTCATCCGTTTGATGCCGGCCATATCCAGCGCGGGATAGGCGTCGTTCTCACAGATGAGCGCCACCACTCTGGGCTTCTCCTCGTCTTCTTCGGGCACATGAATGGCTTTGATCATGTTGCCGATCATCGGCACCGAGTAGTTCTTGAAAGAAATGATCCGCTCGGGACAGGCACCCATGCACACGCCGCATCGGCGGCAGCGCGTGGGGTTGGGCAGCGGGTTCCCCTTTTCATCCTCGTTGATAGCCCCGAAGGGACACTCTTCCGTACACCGTTTACACTGCGTACACCGATTCATGTTGAACTCAGGATAGCTCATATCACCGGCCCGTGGATGCACGGCTATTCCGTTGGCGGTCGCCTCGCAGCACTGGATCGCCTTCATGGCCGCACCCACCGCGTCGTCGACCACTTTAGCGGTTTCCATAGGCTTCCGCACACAGCCGGTCGCATAGATCCCTGTCCGTCTGCTTTCATACGGGAAACAGATAAAGTGCGAATCCGGGAAGCCGTACTTGAGCGTCGGCAATTCAGGTCCCTGGCGATAGGCAAGCCTCAAAGCGGGCGTAGCGAAGAAACCGGAATCGGGCTTCACCTCTATCATCCCTTCTTCATCCTTGTCCGGTGCATCCTGCGGCGCTTTGATCCGCGGGGTCTGCAGCGGCTTGGTGGCGGGCACCATTCCGACAGCGAGAACCACCAGGTCGATGTCCTCGATCCTGATCCTTTCCGCCAGAAGTTCGTCATCGGCCTCTACGAACAACTTGCCGCCCGATTCTCCAACCTCCTGAACACTGCCACGGATAAAGACATTCCCGTCGTTCTGGGCTTTCCGGTAAAAATCCTCGGCCTGGCCGACCGTCCGCATGTCCTTGTAAAGAATGTAATTAACCGCTTCGGGATCCTGCTCTTTGAGGTAGGTCGCCTGCTTGAGGGATACCATACAGCATACGGACGAGCAGTAAGGCAGATGCTCGGGATCACGCGACCCGGCGCACTGGATGAACAGCGTATTCTTGACCTCTTTTCCGTCGGACGGCCGTGCGATCTTCCCGCCCGCCGCCATCAACTCGAATTCGACATTGGTCACGACGTCTTTGAACTTGCCGTATCCCAGATGGCCCAGCTTGTTCGCATCGTACGGGACCCAGCCGTTGGCCTGTACTATGGCGCCGATCCGCTCCGTTACGGCATTGCCGTCAGCCTTGATCGCGACAGAAAAGAGTCCCGGCCCCCCTTCGACCTTCTCGACGCTCGCCGAGGTGTACACCTTGATCTTCGAGTTCCCCGTCACAGCGGACACCAAGTCCTCGATGCCGATGTCGGTAAGTTCCTTGTAGGGCATGGTGATCCGCTTCTTGTTCCGGGCCAGCCACCCTCCCAGGGTCGCCTCTTTCTCGACCAGAACGGCGTTGTACCCTGCCTTGGCAGTCTCGAGGGCAGCTGTCAACCCGGCCAGACCGCCGCCAACCACCAGTATATCCTTCGAATATTCTTCTTCGGCCTTAAAGGCTTCAGGCAGCTTCGTATCCTTTACCTTGGCACAGGCTATGCGCAGGTTATCCTCAGCCAGCATCTGCGTATCTTCATCCTGCGGCGGCATGCTCCAGGCCACCTGTTCCCTCAGGTTCACGCGCTCGACGATCGTTTCAGGCCCAAGGTTGAATACATCATAGTTCACACGTCCCGAACAGGCTGCAATCACAAAGGTGTTGACCCCTTCGCTCTCCATGTCCTGCTTCAGCATCGCCACCCCTTCCGGTCCGCAAAGGAACGGATGATCCTTGCAGGGCAGGCTGAAGTCTTCGTCAACGACCTCCTTCAACTGATCCACATTCACGGCGTCGCCAATGCCGCATCCTGTGCATATATATACGACTGTCTTCTTGTCCATCGGGTTACCTCCTCGCGATTGATTGAATGGCCTTCAGGGCTGAGGCTGTGGCGTCCTGCACACAGGAAGCGACATCAGTGGGTCTTCGAGCACACCCGGCGCCGTAGATTCCGGGCTTTCCGGGGTCACAGGCAAAGAAACCATATTCGTTCCAGGAAATATCCCCGGTCACATCGGCGCTCATCCGATTCGGAACCATCCCTGTGGCAAGGATCACCAGATCGAATCGCATACGGATCTGCTCGCCTGTCTGGGTGTTCTCACCTTCGAGCAGGAGATCTCCTGTCTCTTCGTCCTCGGTGATCACAGCGATCTTGCTCTTCACAAAGCTGACCTTTTCATCCTGCTTGACCCGTGTATAGAAATCCTCCAAACGATCCAGGGCACGGATGTCGATGAAAAAGATCGTCGCCGCGGATTCAGGGTCCTTCTCCCTCAGATAGCTCGCCTGCTTCATGGAGGCAAGACAGCAGATGCCGGAACAGTAGGCGAGGTGATTTTCGTCCCGCGAACCGGCGCACTGGATGAAGGCCACGTTCTTCGCCGGCTTTCCGTCCGACGGCCTCAGGATCCGGCCGGCGGTCGGCCCTTCCAGGGAGGCCAGCCGCTCCATCATGACATTCGTGATGACGTTCCTGTAGGTTCCATAACCATAATATTCGATCTTCGAGGCATCGTAGGGATCCCATCCGCCGGCCCAGACGATGGCTCCCGCTTTCAGATCGAAGCTGGTTTCCTGCATATCCAGATCGATCGCGTCATAGGCGCAGGCCTCTTTGCATTTTTCCCCTTCTTCGTTCTTCACGATGGACGGATCGAGGACGTATCGCATCGGGAAAGCGAAATCGTGCGGCAGGTACGCCGCTTTCATTTTGTCCATCCCGTAATTGAAAGGATTGTCGATCTCCCTCTCGCAAACCTCGGCGCACTTCCCACAGCAGGTGCATTTCTCGTTGACGTAACGGGGCTTCAGGGTGACCGTCACATCATAATCCCCCTCTTTCCCGCTGATCTTGCTAACCTCGGCCATGGTAAAAAAACGGACCCGCGGATTCGCCTTCAACCGCCGGAAATTGATCTCCAGACCGCAGTTCGGGGGGCACAGCTTCGGGAAATATTCATACAGTTGGGCTACACGGCCACCCAGGTACGGCCTCTTTTCGACCAAGACCACATCATACCCTGCTTCCGCTGCTTCGAGGGCGGCCGTGATCCCGCTCATGCCTCCGCCCACAACCAATATGCTCTGGTTTGTCGTTTGTACATCTGCCATCGTATCCTCCAGGGTTAGATTAATATAAGGTATACCTTATACCTTATATTAATCTAACCCTGGAGGATACGATGGCAGATGCCGCCGCCAACCACTAATATGCTCTGGTTTGTCGTTTGTACATCTGCCATTGTATCCTCCAGGGTTGAATTTTTGCATCATCTCATCGTGCTGTATGCCCGTCCATACAAAAAGCGTACTTCGTCCATATGCATCCGATGCCCCCGTTTTCCGGTCAGCGGAATGCCCATCGACCAAATACGCTTCTATTCGTTGTATTTATGGAGAGCAACCACCAGCATGCGCGCTGCTTTCCTAGTCGGCCGGATTAAGTCCTTCGGGAGACAACGCAAAGGAGTTCCATGACGGAAATGCTCCAGGCAACTGAAATGCCTGGAGCATTTTCTCAACGGTCAACCATTATACACCGGGAATGTTCCACACGTCGCGCTTCATCATTTCCCATTCACCCTTAGCGGGATCGAAGCGGCAGTTGGCGAAACAATGCCAGTTCTTCTCGTCCATCTTCGGGGTGTCAGCCCTGAAGTAGTAGCCCGGCCACCGGGTCTCCTCGCGGAAGAGCATGGTCCGGACGTGGGCGTCACCCTGCCACATTCTGTGGACGTTTTCCCAGCATCTTTCGAGCTGATAGATATCCGCAGCACCCAATTTCTCTGCATCTTCCTTCAGGAAGACGAAGAGTTCCTCGGCCCGCAGCAGGTTCGACTTGCTGGTCTTGAAGGCCGCGGTCACACCACCTGCGTATTCGTCCATGATCTTCTGGAGACGATGCATGAACTGCAGGGGCAGGATGTAATTGGGGTTGATCTCGGGGGCTGTGGTCTCTTTGCAGTGCGCTGCATAGGTGTCCAACGGGGCCAGGATCTTGGCCTTCAGTGCATCCACCTTGCCGGCATCGACCTTGGGCTCGGCGCCCTTCTCCACGATATACTTGATCGCAGCCTTGCCGGCAATCCGGCCTTCAGCATGCGAACCGGAGGAGAATTTGTGGCTGGAGGCCCCGGAGGCGTCGCCGGCCGCAAACAGACCTTCCACCGTGGTCATGTTGGGATAACCCCATTTGTAGGGGGTGTTCATATCCTCGGGACCGCTGACCCAGGCACCGGAGGCGCCGGAGTGGGAGCCGATGAAGTACGGCTCGCAGGCCGCGATCTCGGAGTGCTTCTCTTCAGGCTTCACGTTCTGGGAGGCCCAGAGGTGCGCCTGCGAGATGGTCATATCCAGGAAGTCTTCCCAGGCTTCCGCCTCGAGTTCCTTCATCTTCTTCTTGAAGGCCTTCGGGTCGTCTTTGTAAGCATCCGCAATCTTGCCGATGGCTTCTGCCGTCTCCATGTACAGGGGGCCGAGGCCGGCGTCCACATCCAGCATGCCGAGATAGTTTCTCAGGTTGGCCGGGATGGGTTTGGCCAGGCCGTAGGGGGCCCAGTTCTGGAGCTCGTCCTTGCGGACGGCCATATACTCGCCGCCTTCAGCGCTGACGGCCCTGGATTTGAACAGCAGGAACCAGGCGCCGACCGGACCGTAGGCATCCTTGAAACGAACGGGGATGAAGCGTACTTCCTGGCAGGTCATCTCGGCGCCGGCCTTCAGGGTGAAATAGGCGCTGGAGCCGGTGTTGAACGGCGGATACCAGGAGCGGCCGAAGCCCTCGCCGACGGACCGGGGACGGAACACGTGGACCGCACCGCCCATGGCGCAGATGACCGCCTTCGCCTTGAAGATGTAGAATTTCTCTTCACGGGTGCTGAAGCCTACGGCTCCCACGATCTTGTTGTTTTCCACCAGCGGCTCGACGATGAAAACGCGCTCGTAGATCTCGCCGCCCGCTTCCTTCAGGGCGTTCTTGGCTGCTTCAGCGATGATGATCTTGTAGGATTCACCGTTGATCATGAGCTGCCAGCGGCCTTCATGGACATACTTGCCGGCCTCGTCCGTCCAGATCTTGAGGCCCCACTTCTCGAAAAGGTGCACGGTGGAGTCGACGTGACGGGCAATATTGAAAACCAGGTCTTCGCGGGAGATTCCCATCAGGTCCTGGCGGACATAACGTACATAGTCTTCGCAGGTATTCTCGCCGTCTTTGACGCCGACATACTGGTTGATGGCGGAGAGGCCCATCGCCACGGCGCCGGACCGATCCAGAGCAGCCTTGTCGACCAACGTCACCTTCAAGCCTTTTTTCTTGGCCCAATAGGCCGCCTCGGTGGCGGCGCCACAAGCTGCAAATCCCCCACCAACGATCAGGAGGTCGGTACTCACTTCAACAGTCTGAAAATTTGCCATAACTTACCCTCCTTAAACTACTTTATTGTGGGGACTTCCTTCAGTCCCAATGATGCCGGTTCGGTGGCCAGGGCCGGGCTGTTCAGGTCGTCGTGCGCAGCAAAGCCGCCCAACGGATCCGCGGTCCCTTCTTCGGTCGTCCGGATGGGGAACTTGAAGCGCTTCAGGCTGCCGTCGCGGAATTTGACCGTCCACATGATATCCTGCGAACCACGCAGAGGCACAACGCTGGCACCCATCGGAATAAAGTCGGCATAGCCGCGCACGTCCATCGCCTGCTGCGGGCAGATCTTGACGCAGCACTGGCATTCCCAGCACATCATTGGGTCCCTGTTATATGCCTTCATCTTTTCCTTATCCAACACCATTAGGTCGTTCGGGCAAATATACATGCAAGCGGTCTTGTCCTGCCCTTTGCAACCGTCACATTTCTCAGTGATCACATAACTTGGCATTATCTACACCTCCTGATAGACAAATGAATGGATTCTACAAAGACAAGGGTGTTTACAAAAGTTGTGAATGCCACCTCCTTTCTCTTGAATACGATCTTTCTCTAGACTGCGATCTCAAGCAATCAAGGCCCAGGAACCGGTGTCGATTTCAGGTAGACAAGCCTCGCCCCCGCAGCTTCGACACTTCCCGATTCATTCCGGATTTCCCCGCTCTTCCTATAGCCCTTCCAAGGGCGCCTTGTGCACAAGCAGAAACTCAGCGCCTTGCCATCGAGCGAACCAGCAGGGAGCAGCGTCGTAAACCGCACAGGAACGGTACCCGGTCCTCCTTCTCCGGCGGTGGCCTGGCTGAGCACCTCCACCGCCGCACTCGCGAGGGCAAAAGCCCGGTTTGCCTCATGTTTTACAGACATCGGCAACCCTGCCGCCCCTATTCTCAATCCATCAACCCAAAAAGCCTCCCGTGCCAGGATTTCTCCCCGATACTTTGTGCTTTTTGTAACAAGCACCCTTTTATATATAAATTTCCTGTGGTGTCAAGTAAAAATGAGCCGGCCAGGAAAGGGGCCGGCGGGCATTCCCGCTCGCAGGCCCTTTCATCGTCGCGCTTGATGTTTTCTATTCGGAGACTTTGAATAACATACTAATTTCTAAAGATAAATATCTCGATTTTGATCAAGGGGCCCCAACGGACATTCCAGTCCTACCTCCACAATACATCTTCTTCAAACAAGAAACATGCCAGCCCCCGCCATTGAAAGCGAAAAGGGGCAACCTGTCGAGAGCACTATCGATCCGTGCATCCCACCAGCAGAAAGAATAAACCGGATCGACATTGAAAGGTGTCAGGTTTTCTTACACTCTGTCAAGTGCGCCTGACTGGGCATGTTTCGCGGATTCGTCAAAGATTGACCGGGAACCGATTCACGGATAAGATGCCTCCGTGCGGTCCGGGGACTCGGCCTCGTCATCGTGCCTCTTTTTTGGGTCAGAGTGGGTATGGATCACCCTTCCGGCCGCTCGGCCACCCTTTTTCGGCAGTCTCCAGTGGTCCGGATTCCGGCCGGCATCTCTTGTTTCTCCGGACGGGGCACCGGCATAAGCCTCGTAAACAGGGGAACGCCACACCCCCTCGCATCCGCACCGAAGGGCATCCCAGGCCGTGTCCGTAGAGAAGCTGTAGCATCACCAACCTGAAACATTTGGACTGCAAACCGATGATGGATATTATCCTCCTGGGCACGGGCACCGCCCTGCCGTTATCCGATCGCGCATCCCCAGCCATTGCCGTCCGCGAGGCCGGCCACCTTTTCTGTCTCGATCTCGGACCGGGCACGCTTCGGCAAATGGCCAGAGCCGGCCTGCCCTTGACCGCTCTGCGAGGGGTGTTTCTAACCCATTTCCACCCGGACCACTGCGCCGATCTGGTTCCGCTTCTCTTCGCCTTGCGCAACCCGTCCTTTGCCGCCTTCAGAACTCGAATGGTCCTCGCCGGCCCGTTCGGCCTGGTGGACATGCTCTCTCACCTCGAAGCAGCTTACGCGGGCTCTGCATTAGGATCGCATGAATACGTATCGGTCAGGGAAATCCGCCCTGAAAATGATGGAGTCCTGGCCATCGGGTCGCTGGAGATATCGACCGCATGCACCCGCCACTCTGGGCAGGGAATCAGTTATCGCTTGCGCTCCTCGGACGGGAAGATCCTCGTATATTCAGGCGATACAGACTATTGTGACGAGATCGTGCACCTTGCGCAGGATGCCGATATTCTCATCCTCGAATGCGCCTTTCCAGACCATTCGCCTGTACCCGGGCACCTGACCCCTTCCTCAGCCGCTCGTATTGCGGAACAATCCGGCGCCCGGCATCTGGTGCTGACCCATTTTTATCCGGAGTGCCTCAAAACAGACATTGCAGGAGAGTGCCGGCGGGCGTATAGTGGAGAGCTCACGCTTGGCTCGGATTTACTGCTGTTGAGGCTTTGAACGGCGCATCCCGCCCCGCTTCCGGTCCCAAAAAGACAGGAACCGCCTCTCCCGAGACAGGCCAAAAGGACCATTTCCGGATGGAAACCAGCTCATCGATGATAGCTTGAGGAGATACTTCATGACAGGCAAATACAAGTCATCCGCGACCATCATATCTGTCGACCAGGCCGTCGGCACCGTCCTGGCACATGACATCACGGAGATCAGGCCCGGCCAGTTCAAAGGCCCGGCTTTCAAGAAGGGGCATATCATCCGGGAGGAAGACGTACAGCATCTGAGGCGTTTAGGGAAAGAACATTTGTATGTCTTGAAACTCGGCCGGGACGAACTTCATGAGGACGAAGCCGCGCTCAGGATCGCCAACGTCATCGCAGGACCGGGCGTGAGCTTCGAAGAGTCTCCGTCTGAAGGGAAAATCGCCCTCAAGGCGGCGCACGCAGGACTGCTGAAGATCAACGTGGAAGCCCTGGTGGAACTAAACATGACACCGGAGATCTCCTGCTCGTCCCGCCACACGAACACCGTCGTCCAAGCCGGCGACATCCTGGCTGCCACCCGCGCTATCCCTCTCATCCTGAAAGAAAAGACCCTCATGGAAGCGCTGGACGCGATACGAGCCTATGGGCCCGTTTTTACGGTCAAAGCATTGGCCCAGCCCCCGGCCGGCCTGGTCGTGACGGGAAACGAGGTGTACAACCGTCTCATCGAGGACAAGTTCGCCCCCATTATCCGCAAGAAGCTGGCCGCCTATGGCTGTGAGGTATGCAAACTCGTCTTCTCCCCCGACAAACTGGACCGGATCGTGGAAGGCATCCGCTCGGTCATTCAAGCCGGCGCCCGGCTCGTCATGGTTGCCGGCGGCATGAGCGTCGACCCGGACGACATCAGCCGGCTCGCAGTCGCTGAAGCCGGAGCCGACCCCGTCATTTACGGTACGCCGGTCCTGCCCGGGGCGATGTTCCTTTACGGCCGCATCGGAGAGATCCCGATCCTCGGTTTGCCGGCATGCGTACTTTTTTACAGGGCGACCGTTCTCGACCTCGTTCTCCCGAGGGTGCTCGCCGGAGAGGAGATCACGCGCCGCGACCTGGCCGAAATGGCCCACGGCGGCATGTGTCTTCAGTGTGAGGCATGCCGCTATCCCGTCTGTCCCTTCGGAAAATGACCGTGCTCCGACTCAGCCTCCTGCTTCCCGGCAAAGGCCGGAGCGCCCGATAAAGACGCACTGTCCCGGAGAAAACAGGAGGCCTTTTATCTCCTTGCACCGCCCAAAGCCGGCTGCAGGTCAATAGCTCCGGTCAAGGATGTAACGGTTCATTTGGAGCAAGTCGCGTTTTGCAGGGGAGTCAGGGAAAATCGCCAGGCAACCGGCCGCCCGCTCAACGCTTTCAGAGGCCTCTTCGCGGACGCGCTCCAGGCAGCCGCCAGTGCGCACCATCTCCAAAACCTGCTGGAAATCCGCCTCGCTCGGAAACGCTCCCTCAGGCGTGAGGCGGGTCCGAAGGGCAGCCCGGTCCGCTTCTTCCAGATCCGCAAGCGCGTAAATCAACGGCAGGGTAATCTTCCCCTCCCTCAGGTCTTTGACCACCGGCTTGCCGAATACCTTCTCCTCTGCCGTGTAATCCAGGAGGTCGTCCATCAACTGAAAGGCCACGCCCATATGGAAGCCGAACTGCGCAAGCGCCGATTCGGCCGTTTCTCCCGCACCGCTCAGGATCGCCCCGCACTCGCAGGCAGCCGAAATCAACACCGCTGTTTTGGCCTTGACGATTTCCAGGTAAGCTTCTTTCCCGATGTCCCAGTCGAAGGTATGCTCGAGTTCCAGAACCTGGCCTTCGGCCATACGGGTGGTAGTCTCCGTCAGGCGCTGGAGAAAGGGGCGATGCCCCGTGTCGAATGCCACGGCAAAGGCCTTGGAGTACAAGAAGTCTCCTACGAGCACCGCTGCGTGGTTGCCCCAAAGACGGTTGGCCGAAGGGCGGCTGCGCCGGGTCTCCGCGTTGTCCAGGACATCGTCGTGCAGGAGCGAGGCGGCGTGGATGATCTCGAAAATACCCGCCAACCGGTAGCATCCCTGAACCCGCGATCCAAGAAGCCCGCAAGAAAGAACAAAGAGGAGCGGGCGGAGTCTCTTTCCTCCTCCAAGGAGGGTGTGCCGGGATATTTCTTCGATTTTCGCTACGCGGGATCCGACGGAAAGGGCCAGTTCCGCCTCGATTTTTTCGAGGTGAAGTCTGTGCTTGTTCAGTATAGCCTGGTCTGGGTTCATCCGAAACTCCCGCTGATGGCGCATCCAGCCGCTTTAGCTGCTTTGAGATAAATGGGTAAGGTTAAATAAGCAATGAAGTCATGTCAAATCAAATCCGACTGCATCGTTTCAAGAAACAATCTCGCCGACTAGATCATAGGGGTGGGCCTCGGTAATCGTGACCGGGAGGATAACGCCTTCGGCTCCCGTCCCTTTAGTGATAAGGACCTGTCCGTCGACCTCCGGAGCCATCATGGAGGTGCGCCCGCTCAGCAGAAGCTCCGTTTCTGGGCAATACCCCTCTATCAGAACCGGAAAAACGGATCCGATCAGCCCCTGCTTGGCCTTCTTCGCCATCCGGCACTGAAGCTGCATCACCTTGCGGCGCCGCTCGACGGCGATCTTTTTGCGCACGATGCCCGCCCTGATCCTCGCCGCTCGCGTGCCACTCTCCGGACTGAACGAGAATACACCGAGATGATCGAAACTCGTCTCCTTCACAAAACGGAGCAGATTCTCGAAATCCTGCTCCGTTTCTCCCGGGAAGCCCACCATAAAGGTCGTACGGATGGCGATACCGCGCTTGACGGAGCGGATCCGCCCGATCAATTCCCACGGACTTTCTCCCGCGCCCCCCCGCCCCATGGCACGAAGTACGGCAGGGCTGACATGCTGGAGGGGAATATCCAAATAAGGGCAGATTTTTTCCTCTCCTTCGATCAATTCCAACAATGCGTCGGTAATCCCTTCGGGATTGCAGTACATCAGCCGGATCCAGGCAAGCCCA
This sequence comes from uncultured Desulfatiglans sp., assembly GCA_900498135.1. Lineage (NCBI taxonomy): Bacteria > Pseudomonadati > Thermodesulfobacteriota > Desulfobacteria > Desulfatiglandales > Desulfatiglandaceae > Desulfatiglans > uncultured Desulfatiglans sp. The sequence goes on along the minus strand of LR026961.1, from coordinate 2,204,453 downwards.
TCCACCTTGACCAGACGCCTCAGGAGCCGCTCCAGCCCCCCGCGCTCCAAACGATCGCGCCCGTAAGCCGTAATATCCTGGCCGACGAGGTTGATCTCCCTGACGCCGTCTGCGACCATCCGCTCCGCTTCGAGGACCAGAGAATCCAGGCTGCGGCTGCGAAGAGGCCCCCTCAAGCGGGGTATGCAGCAGTAGCTGCAACGATGGGAGCACCCTTCAGAGATCTTGAGATAGGCGCTGAAAAACGGCGTCGTCCGGATGCGCGGCACGCCGTGGTCCGCCTGGTAGCGGGGCGGACCGATCAGGAAAAGAGGCCCTTCTCGAGCCTCCAGGGCGCTCACCACATCCACGATTCGGTGGAATTCTCCGGTACCCACCCAAGCGTCCACCTCGGGGATTTCCCGGGTCAGCTTGTAGCCGTACCGCTGCACAAAACACCCGGTAACGATCAGATTTCTGAAGGTTCCCAAGGCCTTCGCGCGTGCTGCTTCAAGGATGGTTCCGATCGCCTCTTCCACAGCCTCCTGGATAAAACCGCAGGTGTTGATCACCACCGTTTCGGCCTCGTCGAGGGTCTCGGTCAATCTGCAGCCGCCTGCCTGCATCAAACCAAGCATGTGTTCGGTGTCGACGAGATTTTTTGCACAGCCGAGGCTGATGCAATACACCCCATGATCGTCCAGTGGCCGATTTTTCATAGCGATGGCCATTCTCAGCGCACTCGCTCGGCCTGCTCCAGAAGTCTTACGACATCGAGCTGATTGACGGTATCGGTGAAAAGCTCGCTCATGACTGCATCCGCCTGCTTCCGGCCGATGATCTTCAGCCTTTCGGACTGGCCGCTGATCCGCTGCGAGGCCAAAAAGCGCCCGTTTTCCTCGACTCGAGCTTCATAGACCGCCCTGGCGATCCACCGCCGGTCAACGAAGTCCAGAGAGCATTCCTCGACACGGATGACGAGCTCCAGCGCCCCCGGTGCACGCTCCGTCCGCACGTCCATCCCGAGATTCTCCAATTTTTTCGTGAAGGCCGCAGTGAACAGCTCGCGCAGATCATAGAGCCCCTGTTTGAAGCCGGGTTCCCCGTAACGGGCATAACTGAAGGAGACCTTCCCTGAAAAATGCTCATACTCTTTGGCCGCGCCCTTTCCCAGGATCTCTGTGACCGTGCGCCCATCTTCCACCAACAGCGCCATGCTCCGCCCAGACAGAGCGGTGGAGCCGGGGGGAAGTTCATAGTGCACTTTCAATTCAGCAAGCGTGCTGCACCCTGAAGCCACGAAGCAAATCAGGAGCGGCAACACCCAAAAAAACCAGGCTTGATTTCTCTTCAGCATTTGCATAATCTCCCTGTATTCAATTCCGATTCCACCCCGGAAAACGTGGCTTTGGCAGCGTGTTGAAAAACCCGTTGCATTCAGACGGTTTCCCTTCAACCTGAAACGCCGTTGGCCTCTGCGGCTCGAGTGGTCGTCCTTCGATGCCCGAAAGATCGAGCAATCAGCCCCCACTTCCCGATTTCCGGACGGCCATCACGACCGGTCTTGCACCCCTCTCCCCTGAATTCGGTCCCGCCGACGAAGCCCTTTTTCGCGAAGCGTGGAACATCGCCAGAGACCGCCATGGTAAAGAAATCACCTTCTATCTCCCCGGAATGATACGCTTCCACGGCTTCCGCGGCCGATATCCCGCCCTCTCCATCACAGGCAACCGCTGCGAGCTGCAGTGCCTCCACTGCGCAGGGACACTCCTCCAACCGATGCTCAAGGTCGATGAGCCCGAGGAGCTATTGCGCCGCGGCCGTCTGCTCGCTGCGAACGGGAACCACGGTATTCTCCTGACCGGTGGATCCGACCGGAACGGCGAACTGCCCTGGAAACGCTATCTAGACGTCATCTCGTCCCTCGGACGCGAAACAACCCTGCACCTTTCGGCGCACACGGGCTTCCCGGACCTCCGCACCGCCAAGGCACTCAAGGCCGCCGGCATCCGTCAGGCCCTCCTCGATGTCATGGGAGATGAAAAGGCCGCAACAGAGGTGTATCGGCTTCCAGGACTCCACAAGGTCATCGAGGCCATCGAAGCCGTTAAAACGAGCGGCATCGCCTGGATTCCACATATCGTGGCCGGGCTCTACTTCGGCCGCATCGATTCAGAGTATCGAGCGCTCGAGATCATTCGCCGCTACCATCCCACCGCAGTGGTCATCGTTGTCCTGAGCCCGCTAAAAGGGACCGCCATGTCGGCCGTCAAACCGCCTGCCCCCTTGGCGATCGCGCGTCTCATCGCCTCCGCCCGGCTCCTCATGCCGGATGTCCCCATCGCCCTCGGGTGTGAAAGACCTCGCAATCGCGAGGGCACATCCCTCGAGTGTCTCGCCCTCCGCGCCGGCATCACCCGTATGGCGGTCTGGTCCGAAGAAGCGGTCGAGGAGGCGCTGGCACTCGGGCTGCGCCCGCGTTTCCAGGCAACGTGCTGCTCCGTCGACTATCGAACCGCCTTCAGCTCTCCCGATCCGCACCCCTCGATCTCCGTCGGCCGGAATCCGGCGCACATAACCTCCTGACTTCCCAGGGCGTCAAGCATGCCTGCGGTTGGCCTCGATCACCCACCAGTCTGCCACAGACATCGGGTTTTTGGAAGATCTTAAGAAACCCGTAGCCTCCCATGCCAAGCCCTTATCCCCGCCGACACAGGCAAGGTTCCACGATTCCATCCCCGCCCCTGCGCACACCCCTCTCTTTATGAAGACACACCTATCGGCATCGCCCCTACCCGGCCAGCCTCGCAGCAAATGATCCACCCTCGAGCCGGGAGTGATGCTGTTTCCCGTTGACATCCTTCACTCAATTTAATAGGCTTTCCATCAACTTGTGTCCATCTGGGAAATCTTTTTCAGAGGGTTTTCAGACCTTGATCCGTAATGGGTGTCCATCCGGAAATGATTTCCGGCTAAAACCCCGTTTCCAATCCGGAAATGAGGTTTTTTGTCATTATCTAAGGAAATCGATCGCTTGAGCGGAGGCGACCTGGTGGCCGGCGCGCAAGCACCCGCACCATGCCGGCATAGCTCAGACGGTATGACCGATAGGCATGGGCGTTTTTAAAAGGCAGACAATTTTTAACCTTCTACAGTCTGGAGAGCACCTTATGATAGACACGACAATGCTTTTGAACGACGTAGAGTTTGCAAGACAAATGCTTGAAAAGGAAACTCTCAGCCATTCGGACATTGTTTTCACTCTACGCAATCTGTTGAAATTCAAATATTATCCTGTAGCAGTCAAATTTTTCTTTTCGGAAGAAGAACTCGAAGACTTCAAACAGAAAACCGAATATAAAGAAGCGCTTCATCCTTTTACTTTGTGCCACTACGTTGCGGCTTCACGACAAGGCGGCGAAATCACTCTCAGCAACAAGGAAAAAACCGGATGTTCAAATGCAAAATATGTTCTTGGATGGAAAGAGCTGGATGAATCCGAGATCAAAGGGCACCTCAAATATACCCAAAACCTGGAACAGGCCGAGCGCTTTGTTAAAACAAAGAAACGTCTGCCGCCTGGATTGCTCGCCTTTGCCACAGCCCCCTTGCACAAAAGCCCCTTCGTGCCGGACGTCATCCATGGCATGTCCGACGTCCTCCAGTCCTATCACTTGGGAAATGATTGGTGCGCAGCTTTCGACACGCATCCTTTTCGTATGACCATGAGCATGAATTCTTCTGTCTGCCACGGAATCGTTCGATGTTACGTGACACAGGAACCCAACATCACCCCGATGTGCAGCAGCAGCTACACCTCCGGCAAGACCGAACAGGGGGAAATCAACTGGATCTGGCCCGGTTCCCACCTCGAGAAAACGGTCCGATGGACCCTTCAAAGAACCATCCGTGACGGCGGCGCCTCATTCCCGCGTACGGGAGAAACCTATCCCGGTTTCGACATCTGCAAACTCTGTCCTTTGATCGCTTGGAAAAAGCCCAAAAAACAAGCATAATCATCCTCCTTCCGCCGGCCTTCCCACCCATCGGCAGGCCGGCGTTATCCCATTGAGGCAGCGGGGCCTCGAAAGCGACCGCCCCGGCGATCCCTATAGAGATCAACGATCGAGTGCAACGCACTTTTCTGTTTCAAACCGCCTTTTGTAGGCTCTTTTTGTGACAGGACCATGTTTGTCTGCGCCCGCGAACAGGAGCGCCCGGAGGTACCGCGATGGAGCGATTGAAAGACACATCGATGCCAGCCGTTTTCCAGCAACAGGTCCGCAAGTACGGCGACCGCGCCTGCGTTTCGTACAAAACGGGGGGTCGGTATGTGGACATCTCCTGGAGCCGGATGAACACCATGGTCCGGAACCTCGCCGCCTTCCTGGTCTCCAGAGGCATCCAACCAGGGGATCGGGTGGCCATCTTCTCCCCCAATCGGTATGAATGGTGGGTGAGCGACCTGGCCATCCTCTCCATCGGCGCGGTCGACGTCCCGATCTATGCCACCAACTCCGCCGAGGAGGCCTATTATGTGCTGCAGCACTCCGAATCCAAAGGATGCCTGGTCGGTGCGGCAGAACACCTGCAGAAGGTCATGCAGATCCGGGACCGCCTGCCCGGGTTGGAGTTCATTGTGGCCTATGACACCGCCGAGGGGTTCGGCCCGGATGTGCTCAATTTCGACCAGGCGCTGCAGGAGGGCGAAAAAAAGGGGCTGAACGACGTCTTCGAATCAAGGCTGGCCGCGGTCAAACCCTCCGACATGGCCACCATCATCTACACCTCGGGCACTACCGGCCCCCCCAAAGGCGTGATGCTCTCCCACGACAATTTCGTGTCCAATGTGCGCCAGGCCCTGGCGGATTTCTGGGACCTCGTATCGGACCAGGACGTCCTCCTGTCCTTCCTGCCCCTCTCTCATTCCCTGGAGAGAACCGCCGGGTATTACATGCCCATCGCATGGGGCGCCCAGGTGGCCTTCGCCGAAGATTTTTCCAGGATTCAGGAGAACATGGTGGAGATCAAACCCACCTGCATCATCAGCGTACCGAGGTTTTACGAAAAGATCCACTCCGGCATCCTCGCCAAGGTCGGCGAAGCCCCGGCCACCAAGCAGGCCCTTTTCAAATGGGCCATAGAAACCGCCAGGCTGAACCTGCCTTACGCATGCACCCAGAAACCACCAAAGGGGTTTTTCGCCTTGCGTTACCGCTTGGCGGACAAGATCATCTTCTCGAAGCTGAAGACCGTGCTCGGCATGGATCGCCTGAGATTCGCCGTGTCCGGTGGCGGCGCGCTGTCCGTCTCCGACGCGGAGTTCTTCCTCGGCATGGGAATCACGGTGCTGGAAGGCTTCGGACTGACGGAGACGACCCCCATCACCAACGTGAACCGTTTCTGTCTTATCAAACCAGGAACCGTGGGGCCGCCGGTGCCGGAAACCACCGTCAAGATTTCGCCCGAGGGGGAGATCCTCATCAAGGGGCCTCAGGTCATGCTTGGTTACTATAAGGATGAGGCTGCGACTCGGGAGGCTTTTACGGAGGATGGGTTCTTTCGGACAGGGGATCTCGGCGCTGTGGATGCGGACGGCTACCTTTCCATCACGGGCAGGATCAAGGATATTATCGTCACCGCCGGCGGCAAAAATATCGCCCCCAGAAATATTGAAAGCCGGTTGATGGAATCCCCCTACATCGAGCAGGTGGCCGTGATCGGTGAAAAAAGGAAATATCTCTCCGCACTGATCGTCCCGGCCTTCGAAGAGCTCAAGAAATGGGCCCGGACCCATCAAGTGCCGTTCATAGACCACGAGGATCTCATCCAGAATCAACCCGTGGTCGATCTTTATACGCGCGAAATCGAACGTCTCATGGCTGACTTCGCCCGGGTCGAACAGATCCGCAAGTTCCGCCTGCTGCCCCACGAATGGACCCAGGAAACAGGCGAGATGACCCCGACGCTTAAACTGAAACGAAAAATCCTCGAAGAAAAATTCAAGGGAGAAATCGAGAAGCTTTATCCCCCAGAAGCCCTGTCACCTCCCGGGAAATAGAGATCTGAGTACCCCTTTTCCGGCCGACCGGCATCCTACCTTTCCGAAGGATCCTGGATGCCGGCCTCCCGGAACCCCTTCCTTCGCAGCCGGCAGCTGTCGCACTCTCCGCAGGGCCGGCCGTCCGGCAGTGGATCGTAGCAGCTGTGGGTCAAACCGTAATCCACACCCAGTTCCAAACCCTTCAGAATGATTTCCCGTTTGGTCATATGCAACAGCGGTGCGTGTATCCGGATCTTCAGCCGCCCTTCCACTCCAGCCTTGGTGGCCAGCACGGCCAGCCTTTCGAAGGCCGACAGATACTCCGGCCTGCAGTCCGGGTAGCCGCTGTAATCGATGCTGTTGGCCCCGATGAAGATATGCGCAGCCCCCAGCACCTCGGCCCACCCCAAGGCCAGAGAGAGAAAAACGGTATTCCGGGCAGGGACATAGGTGATGGGGATCTCATTGGGGATTTCATCTTCCTGACGGCCCTTCGGGACCCTGAGGTTGTCTGTCAGCGCAGACCCGCCTATTCCCGCCAAATCGACACGCAGGACCTTGTGCTCCTCGGCGCCCAATACAGACGCGACCTTGCGTGCAGCCTCCAGTTCCACTTTGTGTCGTTGTCCGTAATCAACCGTCAAACTGTAGACGTCGAAACCTTCTTCAAGGGCAATCGCCATGACGGTCGTCGAGTCCAACCCGCCGCTTGACAGGACCACCGCTTTACGCCCTGCTTCCATCGCCTCTGCCTCGCATCATGGATTTCAATCTCTTGCGTTGCGTCTGTACGGAAAAAGGGCCCTCACTCCTGTAGAGAGGGCCCTTTCACCGCCGGGAAATCGGCGTGTCCGCGCGTTATTAAGGATAACGGCTATGTCGTCCTTTTCAACGTGCGCACGAACCGGATGACATATAGTAATCCATCAAGATCTTGGCAACTTCCGGGCGAGAAAACTCGGGCGGGGGTGCCTGGCCGTTGCACAGCATCTCACGGACCTTTGTCCCGGACAACAGGATGAAATCCTCCTTCGTGTGATCGGGAACATCGCGCATCATGACGATCTTGTTCAATTTCTTCGACCAGGCCGTGTGGTCCGCCCGGTAGATGTCGAGCAGGAGGGCGTCCTTCGGAATCTCGTCGAAGATGGTCTGGGCGTCAAATGGGCCATAGTAATCGCCGACTCCGGCATGGTCACGCCCGACGATCAGGTGCGTACAGCCGCAGTTCTGACGGAATACCGCGTGCAGCAGGGCTTCCTTCGGGCCGGCATACAGCATATCGAAACCGTAACCGGTCACAAGCACCGTGTTCGGCGGGAAATACAGCTCAACCATCTTCCGGATGCAGGCATCGCGGACGTCCGCGGGGATGTCGCCGGCCTTCAGCTTGCCGAGGAGCATGTGGATCAGGATACCGTCGGCCTTGAGGTCGTTGTAAGCCATGCGACAGAGTTCCTCGTGGGCCAGATGCATCGGGTTCCGGGTCTGGAAAGCGACAACCTTTTCCCACCCGAGTTTGCTCATCATCTCGCGGATCTCATAAGCCGTCTTGAAGGTGTCCCCGAAGTCCTTCTCGAAATAGGAATAGTTCAGCACTTGAATCGGCCCGGAAATGACCGTCCTTCCAACCGAGTTGAAGGCCTTTACCCCGGGATGGTTCTCGTCTTCCGTCCGGAAAATCGATAGCGTCATCTCCTTCATCTGCTCGGGGGTGAACTCCTCGATGGCTTCCACTTCCTGGATCGCCAGGACCGGGTTGCCGGCGACGTTCGGGTCTCTGAGGGCGATCTTCTTCGCACCTTTGACAGCGGAAGCATCCGGCACCACATTCACGATCGGCACTGGCCAGAACAGCCCGTTCTTCAGCTTCATGTCCTTCGCGACGCTCATCGCCTCTGCGGCGTTCATGAATCCCGTCAGGGGATTGAAATAACCGCCCCCCAACATGACGGCATTGCCGGCTGCGGCCGAACTGACCACGATGGAAGGCAGGCTCTCGGCTTCCTTGGTTAACTGGGCGCGCTTTGCGTCGTCCATGACATACAACGGATTCAGTTTATCGGATCCATGCGGCTTAATCATCGTTTCCTCTCCTCTGGGTTTAGTTGGTGATTCCCTGCCACAAAAGCATCGCTACAAACTCGGTGATCCCCGCCAAAGCCGGTCATTGGAACCCCTTTGCATTGGCGCAAGCTTGGACGCTCCAAGCGAACCCGCTCCTCGTGCGCACCGGCTGCAGGCGGATCAAAGCGGTTTTGGCATGACTGCCAGTTTATGCAGCCGGCAAGGCCTTTTCCAGCCAGCCGGCGGCTTCTGCTGTCCAATTCGGTTATGATCAGACGCCCACCTGCTAAGTCTCGATGCGCCTTACCGCAATCCCTGCCGGGTCAGGACCAGCATGTCCAATTGTAACGTGCGAGCAATACCAAAAGTTTCGAGCCCTGTCAAGAAGGTATTGTTCAAATTTTCACAAAAGCCGTGCGCCTTCAAAATTCAACTCGTTTCCATCCGGGAATGGTCTTTTTAGCCAATCTCGGCGTCAATCTGCACGTTTGCTTGTGCGGCGACCTGCAGGTCGCCTCCGCGCAAATGCTTGATTTCCTTGATATTGGCTAAAAATCCTCATTCCCGGATTGGAAACTGGGTTCTACCGGGAAATCATTTCCGGACGGCCACTAACTCGTGTCCATCCGGAAATGACAATATTTTCTTCACACCCTTCGGGTGCTCAGTCCCACCGCTGCCAAGTGGGCCGCGGTTTTCACAATACCGATGAAATCCAGCACTTGCTCGGAAGCGGCCTGTAGATCGCCGCCCCAGAAAACAACAGATTGACGCCGCGGTTGGAGAAAACACCGTTTCCGGAAGGAAACTCACCGCCGGTTCAGAATATCCTCTTCCCGGTGCCTCACCTCCTCTTTCTCGATTGAATGAAAAGGCCTGCAGATCGAACTCAACGGCCTCATCATGACCTGGCACCCATTCCGGGATCATCCTCCAACAGAACCGTGGAAGGACTGGCGCTGTCGACCCTGATCACCCGGGAAGTCCCGCCGGCAACACCCCTGGATGAGCAGCGACCGAGGCTACTCAAAGCCCTTCAATAAAATAATTTTACTCGGAAAACGTCACTCCGCATCGTCGACCCCTTGCATTCGAAACCCTTTCCCACCAGACCTCATCCCAAAGACCGGTATATGGCGAAGATCGGTGTTCACAATAACATGTGCAGTCTCTCCTTCCGCCCGGTTCCTGCGAGACAGAGCAATTTTTCCTGCATCGGAAAAACAAGCGACAAGATTAGGCGCTTTCACCTCCATGGCCCATATTAATGCCCAAAACAGGCAATATTCAATACAAACGGCATCATTATTGCACTAAAAAATCAAAAGACCATACTTTGAAGAAAGGAGATGATACATGAGACATGCAAATTGCAGCCTGTGTATTAGTATCGCCAAATTGTGTCTAATTTTTTTTGTTCTAATTTATGGCGAAATGGTTGCCAATGCTGAATACAATATCCAACCAGATGAAAAAGATTCGATCAGATCTACAATATTGCATTTGTTTGGAATGAGAGATATATTATTAATGACAGGTGTAGATGAGGGATATAACTTTCCCATAACCGAGGCTATGGGGAGAAAATTTTCAGGCGATGAATACAAAAACACACTTATAGCTCTATATAATACAATAAAAGAAGAATATGAAATTGCATACATATGGTCACAATCGGAAATAGTCGATATAATCATAACGAAAAAAATCGGCAGAATGATATATATCAAGGTGCGCGAGAAAAACAAAATGCAGAGCCGCCTTGTTCATTCACCTAATTTTGACGCTCCACTGACTGTAACTGTTATGGATCATGTAATGATCATTAAAAAGACAATGAGAGGTTACAATGTTATCTATGATCAACAACATGATGAAATTTTCTATTCAAACTTAGATGACAAAAAAGATGTAACCTACCCAATTGTACCGGATACACCAGATGCCAAGATGCAGCTAGATGAATATATGGAAAACAATCCTGATGCTATTGAACCTCTAGTATTGCCTCCCTTGGAAATTCCATTGCATCATCAAATGAATAAGAACCATGCCAAAAGTGAGGAAATGTTAAATCACGAATTGGGAATTTATCCATATAATAGGGCATCGGCAGTGAATTATGCTATAGCTTATGCCGAAAGTTATAACCCCTATTAAGGACACCCATTACAATAAGGATTGCACCAATTTTGCGTCACAATGTCTTTATGCTGGCGGTTGGTTTATGACAACCGGATGGGATAAAAAAAATATTTTAGAATGGTGGTATGAAAAAAGCGGTGCAGGTAACATATGGACTTACACATGGAGTGCAGCCGATAATCTGGCATGGCATATGTATTTTAGGAATCGGGCATACAATGTCACTACAACCTGTGATATTCAATTGGGTGACGTAGTAAGCGCTGATCGGAATAATGATTACATTATCGACCATCAAATGATGGTAACCAAGAAAGAAGGCTGCGTAATATATTTAAGCTATCATTCCAAAAATACTTTGAATAGATCGTTTTACGATATAGTTAAAAGTGCACCAAATGCATGGTATTTCGGTTGGCATATTCTCCGAAGTGAATATTGGTAGGTGTTATAGATTCATCCGGGTGTATTACGGATTTCTAAAATCTTCACAAAAGCCCTGCACCTCCACACCATACTCACCACTGGTTCAACATATCCTGCCCACGGCGCCTGACCAGCTCTTCCTGAAGCGAATGGAACCGCCTTCCGATGGATCTCAAGAGCCTCATCATGACCCGGTAGCCCAGTTCGGGATCCTCCTCGAACAACTTTGAAACGCAAGCGCTTTCGATTCTTATCGCCCGGCAGGTCCTGCTGGCGCAAAACGCCGAATGCATATGCCGGTAAGGCGGGACCATACTCGACCAGCCGAAGATCATGCTCGTCTCCAACGAAGAAAGTGGAAACGCTGCTGAGCCGGCTGTTTTGGACGGCTCCCCCATCAGGGTCACCTCACCTTTCTCCACCGCCCACAGGTGCTTAGCATCCGTCCCGATACCAAAAAGTTCATCCCCCCTTTTGAATTCAGCCTCCTCGCAGCAACTGCGCAAAGCTGCGAGCCTGTCATCGTCCAATCCCCTAAAGACCTCCACCTCCTCCAAAAAATCAAGGCTGACCATCCGACCCTCCTGCTCTCGGGAAACGGTTGTCTTGAATACCGCAGTTGTCAGGCCCCGGCCCGAAAAAAACACTGAATTTCCTGCATCCTTTGCAGCACCGAGCGCTTGAAGAACGGGCAGCGTGCAACGCTGTCAACCACCCCGACCACGGGGTGACGCTCCGCACATACAGCCCGGCTTAAAGCGATTCGAACACGCATGGGGAAAACTCAAACAGAGGGAAGCGGCAAAACCGTCCCCCACTCCTGCAATTGATCAAAGCGCCTGCTCACCACGGCCGCGAGATTCGACATCACCATATAACCCAACCGGTGGTCCTGCTCTGAGAGCCTGGTCAGGTCATCCTTCATAAGCATCAATACATCGCAGCGTTCCGAGTTGCAGTACGCGGACAGGCTATATCTATAGGGCGGCATGAAACCGGACCAACCCAGCGACTCACCGGACGAAATGGACACGACAAGGTTTTCATCTGAGCGTTTCCGGCCGGGGAGATTGAAAAAAAGGCCCACCTCGCCTCGTTCCACGATCCAGATCCTGTCTGCAATCTCGTCTTCCTTGAAAAGCCTCTCACCCAAAGCATAGGATCTCGGCTGGCAACTCTCCTGAATGAGCAGCAGCCGAGGCTCATCGAGGCCCCTCAATAAATCGACTTTACCCAGAAAATCGACACTCGGCATCGTCAACCCCTCGCATTCGAAATCTTTTTCCGCCAGCCCTCACCCCATAGACCGGTAGCGGTTGACATAAACCGGCCCGCGTCAAACGGGATGAGGCAACGCCCTGGTCCCGGCACTCGATCTGACGATCTGTGAAACAGGTGCGGGACCGGAGACCGAGGCACCCGGGTCAATCTTTATCGACGTTGTAGCAAAGCAGACCGCAGTCGAGGCACCGTTGGCTTTCCGCGAGCGCGGCCTCCTCTGTGAGCACCTGGTCCACCTCCACAAAGGATTGAACGCGCACATCAACCGGCAATTCCTCCATGGTGCACCGGGGTTTGGGCTCGATACCCGGCACCGATTCGAAAATGGATTTGTCCATCATTTTTCGACCCAGTTCCTGCTGGTCTGCATGCACCTCCTCCCCCATGACATACTGATGAATCGAGCGCGCAGCCCTCCGGCCGCCCCCGATGGCCTCCACCACCAGCGAGGGCCCCGTTGCGGCGTCTCCCGCTGCAAAGATATAAGGAATGCTCGTCTGCGTGGTGTAGGGGTTTCCCTCGATCGTGCTCCAGCGTGTAGTCTTCAGCTGCGCCAGACGGTCCTCGGTTTTCTCCTTGAACCCGATGTCAGGCGCCTGGCCGATGGCCGTGATCACCATATCCGTTTTCAAAAGGGTTTCAGACCCTTCGACAGGGACGGGTCTTCGCCTCCCGCTGGCATCAGGCTCTCCAAGCTCCATCTTCAAGTACTCGAGATGCGTTACTTTACCGTTCTCGTCCCCCACCACCCTGACCGGGGCGCATAGAAAAAGCATCTCGATCCCTTCGTGATCGGCAGCCTCGATCTCGATTTCGTTGGCCGGCATCTCCTTGCGTGTGCGCCTGTAAACGAGATAGACTTTCTTGGCCCCTTTCCTCACCAGGGTGCGGGCGCAGTCGATGGCGGTATTCCCGCCCCCGATGACCGCCGCCGTCTCACCGATCTCCACGGGCGCACCCCCCGCCATGCGGCTCAGGAAATCGATCCCCGTGTAACATCCACTGAGATCCTCTCCCTCGACCCTCAGCCTGGAATCCTTCCAGGCCCCGACCCCCATAAATATGGCGTCATAACCGACGGCGACCAATGAAGCCAAGCTGAAATCCAACCCGAAGGTCACGTTGGTGCGAACCTCGATCCCGAGATTGATAATGCCCTCTATCTCCCAATCGAGTACCTTCTTCGGAAGGCGGTACTCGGGGATGCCATAGCGCAGCATTCCTCCGAGCTTCGGCATCGCTTCGAAAATCGTCACCTCGTGTCCGAGGCGGGCCAGGAAGTAGGCGCAGCTCAACCCTGCCGGCCCCCCGCCGATCACCGCGATCCGGCGGTTCGTCGGCGGCGCCTTGCTGATGGACAGTCGTTTTCCGGAATGCATCTCGTAGTCGGCCACAAAGCGCTTCAATTGATTGATCGAGACCGGTTCATCCTCGATGCCCCTCCGGCACTGGTTCTCGCAGGGGTGTGGACAGACCCGTCCACAGGCGAGCAGCAGCGGGTTGCGCTCGCGGATGGTATGGACGGCGCCTTCGTAATCGCCTTCACGGATCTGATGGATATATCTCGAGATATTGATTTCCGCCGGACAGGTCTGCCGGCAGGGCGCGAGGCACTCATCCGAACGGTTGAAATGGAGCAGGCGCTCCGACATGGTCTTGACCCGGATGATGCCCTTGGGGCAGATCCTCTGGCAGGCGCCGCACCCCACGCATTTTGCTTCGTCCACAACGGGCAGGCCCTCCGGCCCCATGCTCAGGGCCCCGAACTGGCACGCCCTGACGCAGTCGCCGTGCCCCAGACACCCGATCTCGCACAGACGCTTCCCCCCATACAACATCGCCTCCGCGTGACAGGTGTTGACCCCTACATAGAGGAACTTGTTGTCCGCGCGATCCCCACCGGTGCAGAAATTGAGGGCCCGCGCCGGCTCAGCGAGCCCCGCGTCGAGACCCATGATGGCCGCCACCTTGCGGGCGGACTCCGGCCCACCCACGATACAGGCGCTCGCCGGTGCTTCTCCCGCTACGATCGCCACGGCCGCAGCCGTACACCCGGCATACCCGCAGCCCCCGCAGTTTGCCCCGGCCAGACATTCTTCCACCAACTCGATCCTGGGGTCCTGCTCGACATGAAAAACTCGTGATGCCAAGCTCAGGAGAAGGCCGCACATGGTGCCCAAACCCAGCATGACCAAAGCCCCTTGAATCATCTTGTCCGCTCCTTTTCCTTTGTTTACACGATAGGCCTTCGTTCGTACGTTCCGCCCTCAGAAACCGTCTTCCCGGCCATGAATCCGGCACACAGTGTCCTCCCCAGAACAGGGCCTCCTGATCCGGGGGTCGATCTGCGGGCCTCGCTGGTCTGTTTCGAGAACCGTTGATTGTTCAGAGATTGGGGCGGACAGGAAAGACGGACATTTTCAGGATGAAGGACCGCCCCCATTTTCGCGATGGATGACCCGATAAGCGCTATCCTGGAGATTAAAGACCCGGGGGGTTTTTGTCAAGCGTCGCTTGGAACCCCCTCAGGCGCAGGTGCGGAAGGCATCGGTGAAATGAGCCGCTTGACTTCGCGCCACGCTTCTGCCTGGCAGAGTCCGGTGGCATGAACGGTTTCAACGCCTTGAAGAGCAAATCCACGGGGCTCCCGCAAGGCCGCCGGGGAAGAAGGGGAGCCAGGGATTCATTCCCGGGAAGAGGTGAAAAACAACGGTCGGGGGCCGGTCCATCGAGAACTCCCAGCAAGACAAACCGCACGCCTCCGTGCAGATTGACGCAGAGATTGGGCAAAAAGACCATTTCCGGACGGCGGTAATGAAACTTCGAAAATCATCTAGTTTCCAGGCGTGAAATGAAGCTTCGAAAATCATCTAGTTTCCAGGCCGGAAATGAGGATTTTTGGCCAATATCAAGGAAATCGAGCGTTTGCGCGGAGGCGACCTCTAGGTCGCCGCACAAGCAAACGTGAAGATTGACGCAGAGATTGGGCAAAAAGACCATTTCCGGCCTGGAAACTACCTCAGTTTGTGGTCCATGGCCCACCGACCCACTTCGATGGGGCTTTTCAGGACCGTCACCCCGGCGGCCTTCAAGGCGTCGGTCTTCCCCTGGACGGTCCCGGCCGACCCCCGGACAATGGCCCCCGCATGCCCCATGCGTTTGCCCTGCGGAGAAAACCGGCCCGCGATATAGGCGGCGACAGGTTTGGTCATTTGGCCGGCGATATACTCCGCAGCCCTTTCTTCCTGCTCCCCACCGACCTCCCCAACGATAATGACCCCGTCCGTATCCTCGTCTTCCTGGAAAAGCTTCAGAATGTCCGGCAGATTCGTCAAGGCGACCGGGTCGGCCCCCATCCCGACCACCGTGCTCTGTCCGACCTCTTTTTGGGAGAGGATGCCGGCGAACTCATAGGAGAGCGTACCGCTGCGGGAGATGATCCCCACCCGTCCCGGAGAGAAAAGCGAAGCGGGCATAATCCCCATCTTGCCCTTGCCCGGGACGAGGATGCCCGGCGTCGTCGGCCCCAGGGCAAAGACCCCTTTCTCGCGGGCATAGGCTCGCATCTTCATGACGTCGTGTACCGGCACATGCTCCGGAACAACCACAATAAATTTGACGCCTGCATCGACGGTCTCATAAAAGGCATCCAGCACGAACGCAGCCGGAACGAAAAAAACAGAGGCATTGGCCCCGGTTTTCTCGACAGCCTCCGCCACCCTGTCGAAAACCGGCAGCCCCTCCACGGTGGACCCGCCCTTTCCCGGGGTGACACCGCCGACCACCGCCGTACCATATTCGAGCATCCAATAGGTCTGCACCTGCCCGATCTTGCCTGTAATCCCTTGAACAATCACCCGGGTGTCACCGTCAAGTAAAATACTCATGAGATTTGACCTCTTATCCCTTTAAAAATACCCTTCAAAACATCGGTGGAGCCTTCCTCGCGAATCGGGGACCCATAAAAAACACGCTTGGCGTCTTTCCCCGGCCGCTGCCGGATATCATCGCTACACCCGGCGGTCACTTCCCGGGGCCCACCAACTCGTACAACCGCTCCACAGCCGCCTCGGAGGCAGGGTCCGTCACCACGTGCACCCCTGCCGAGCGAAAGATTTCCCAGGTCTCCTCCTGATGATTTCCGAGGGCCTTCGCCACGATCGGAAGGCTAAGTTTCTTTTCTTGGATATAGCGCACGACGCCCTTGGCCCCCTCATGGATCGGATTGATCCCGCCGTATATATTGATGAGGATACCGCGCAAACCGTCCTTCATCATCAGCAGTTCCATGCAGTTATAGAGCAGTTTGTCGGTGATCCCCCCACCGGTTTCGAGAAAATTGGCCGGCCTCAGCCGCTCGCCGATGATATCCATCGTGGCCATCCCCAAACCCGCACCCGAAGAAATCAGACCGATGTCCCCATCGAGGTCGACGTAGGTTACGCCGATTTCCTTGCCTTTGCGCTCCAGCGCATTTTCGATGCGGCCGATGAGGTTCGGAAGGGAGTAGCGCCGGATTCGTGAAAGGGCCGAATTGTCGACCTCGAGAACCGCATCCACAGCCAAGACCCCGCCGTTGGCAAGCACCACGAGGGGATTGATCTCGACGATGACGGCCTCGAGTTGCGTGAAGATCTTGTAAAGCTGGACGATCACATCCGCGCAGGAGACGAGCAGACGCTGCGAAAGCCCCAGGCCCCGCAGAAGCGTCCTCGCCTGATACGGATAAAAGCCGAACTGCGGATCGGCCCTCATGGAGGCCACCTTTTCGGGGGACTTGCGCGCCACTTCCTCTATCCTGACGCCGCCTTCCGTGCTCGCGACAATCACGGGAAGGCCCGAAAACCCATCGATGGTGATCCCCAGATAGAGTTCCTTTTCAACCGCCACCTTTTCAGCGATCATGATCTTGCGAACGGCCAGACCTTTGACATCCATGTTCAGGATGCTGCCCGCGATCTCTTCCAGTTCATCCGGGGAGTTTGCGGCCTGAATCCCGCCCGCGAGGCCGCGGCCACCCACCAGGACCTGCGCCTTGACGATCACTGGATATCCGATGCCGTCGGCGATGCGCAGGGCCTCCTCGGTGGATTCCGCGACTCCTCTGCGCGGGACGGGGATGCCTTTCGACTCAAAGATCTCCGCGGCTTCGTATTCGAAAAGTCTCATGATTCTTTCCTTTGCCTGAATGCTCTGAGGTTTGTGTTTGAGGCCCGCGCGATCGATCGTGTCGTACGGGCTGTGGCCGCTCCCAAGAAAAAAGCTTGACAAAAAGCTTATATCTGTAATTAAACTTTTAATCAAGTTTTTAATTAAATCGGAAATCAAGAAATGAAATCCAACAGGACCTCAAGACGGGACGACCTACGGAAAGACCATGCCCAGATTGCGTACAGGGGCATCCGGCGCATGCTTTACCATAAGGAAATCGTCCCTGGTCAGAAGGTCGCCTGCGGTGATGTGGCCGAACAGCTCCACATGAGCCCAACGCCCGTAATCCAAGCCTTGAAGTGGCTTGAATTCCAGGGTTTTGTGCGTCACGAGCCCAATCGCGGCTACTTCATGGAGCCTTTCAGACTCGAGGAAATCGAAGAGATTTACGAATTGCGCGAATTGATCGAACCATCCCTGATCCCGTCCGTCGTGAGGCACCTGGACGAGAACGGCGCGGAGAAGCTTCGGTCGGCCCTGGAGGCCCACCGCTCCGTGGATAACGAGGCGTACCTGATTCAGGAGCGGCTCTTCAAGAACAGGGAGTTCCATCTGACCCTTGCGTCCCTGTCCCGCAAACCGACGCAGATCCGCATCCTCGGCAATATCTTCGATCTCCTTTTCCTGAAATACGGCGGCAACTATTTCCCGGTCGAACCTGCGGATCTGACCGATCAGGCCCACAAGAGAGCCTACGACTGCATCCTGGCGCGGGATGCAAAAGGGGCGCAAGAAGTCCTCTCGGCGCACATCACCAACGCCAAGGAAAAGGTCCTTGCCGGAATTCGCAAATTCCTGGAGAAGCGGGAGGAACCTGAATTTTAAGACACCCCCGGACCCGCCTGCCTTTTCTGTCAAGGGTCCTGGTAGCGGCCGATGCCTTGCCAGCTTCAGCTAAAAGCATGCCGGCCGTTTTTGCAGAGCCTCGGGTATGGGTTTTTCGCTCTGCCCGCCGGAAAGAATGCAGATGAAAGACATCGACGACTGCAACAACGCTCAGGAGGTAAGGCTGTAAACCGCCGGCGTTATCTACTCTCAAAAGTCACCAAGGAGGAATTACCATGGGTTTGAAAACGAAGGAAGAATACATCGAATCTCTGCGCCGGATGAACCCGACTGCCTACATGTTCGGACAGAAACTCACCGATGTGGTGGACAACCCCCGGCTGCGGGCGGGGATAGAGGCCACCGCCGCCACCTATGAAGTCGCCGAACTGGATGATTTCAAAGACCTGGCGGTCACTCAGAGCCCGCTCATCAATGAACCGGTGAACCGGTTCACCCTGCCGCCGTCCTCCATCGAAGACCTGGTCGCCCGGGTCAAGCTGAACCGAAAGCTCGGGGCCTATGTCGGCACTTGCCATCAGCGCTGCACGGGGCTCGACTGCCTGTCGACCCTCTCGATCGTCACTTACGATATCGATCAGAAGTACGGCACGCACTATTACGACAACTTCGTCGAATTCCTGAAATACATGCAGAAAAACGACCTGACCGCCAATGCCGGTGTGACGGACGTCAAAGGCGACCGGTCCAAGGGCCCCAAAGACCAGGAAGACAAGGATATGTATGTCCACGTCGTCGAAAAACGGGACGATGGCATCGTGGTGCGCGGCGCCAAGGCCCACCAAACCGGGTCTCTTTCCTCGCACGAAATCATCGTGCTGCCCACCCGCGCGATGCGCAAAGGAGACGAAGACTATGCCCTGTCCTTCGCCGTACCGGCGGATGCACCGGGGCTCATCCACGTGGTGGGCCGTTCGAGCCTCGACATGCGGGAGCTCGACGGCTACGACGTCGGCAACATCCGCTACTCCAAGTACTGCCCCACCCTGATCTTCAACGATGTCTTCGTCCCCTGGGAACGGGTCTTCATGTGCGGAGAGACGGAGTTCGCGGTGGAGATGGTCGTCCGCTTCTCCTCCTTCCACCGTCAGAGCCACGGCGGTTGCAAGTCCGGAAAAATCGACTGCATGATCGGAACGGCCTTGACGATGATGGAATATAATGGCACATCGAAGGCCGGACACCTCAAACAGAAGGTCATCGACATGATCCACCGGGCCGAGACGCTCTATGGCTGCTGTCTCGCCAGTTCCTACGAGGGGAAGCAGGAGCCCTCCGGGACCTATTTCATCGACACGGTCCTGGCCAACGCCTCCAAGATCCACGAGGGCAAGGAGATGGCCGAGGCGATCCGGCTCATGGTCGATGTCTGCGGCGGCTTCGTGGCCGACATGCCTTCCGATCGCGATTTCGAGAATCCGGAGATCGGACCGCTGGTGAAAAAATACATGAAAGGGGCCGACGGCGTGCCGATCGACAACCGCATCAAGCTATACCGGCTGGCGGAAAAGCTCGCCCTCGAAAGCGCCGACACCATCTCCGATATCCACGGCGGAGGATCGCCCGAGGCCCATCGGGTCACCATCTTCCGCGAGACGAACATCGACCGGAAAAAAGATGCCGCCAAACGCCTGGCAGGCATCGAATCCTGACCCTGATCCATTTTCAGCCGTGAGCGCGGCCCTCGGTTCAACGGGCCGCGCTCCTGCGTTTCCGGGCATTGAACCGGAGGAGGTCCCGAAAATGGCCATCCCGAACCGGCAGGCTGTTCATCCAGAGATGCATGCACTGGCCGAGGTCGATAAAGAACGTGCACAGTGAATCCGAGGCTGCCGAGGGACCGCATCGACTGGAAGGCTGAATGCCGGGCGCCATGTACATACATCAGAGAAAGCGAATCGTTGTCGAATCATGGAACATTCATATGACGTCTTGATCATCGGCGCAGGCGTGGTGGGAAACGCCATCGCGCGGGAGCTGTCCCGCTACGAGATCCGCGTCGCAGTGCTCGAAAAGGAACTGGACGTGGGCATGGGCACGAGCTCCCGCAACAGCGGGGTGCTCCATTCAGGCATTCACTACAAACCCGGGGCCCTGCGCGCCCGCCTGAACGTGCGGGGCAACGCCCTGATGGGCCCGTTATGCCGGGAGCTGAAGGTCAAGATCCAGTATATCGGCAAGCTCACCGTCGCCCAGGACGAAGAAGACGTCCGCACGCTCCATGCCCTGAAAGAGCAGGGCGAAGCCAACGGAGTTCCAGGACTCGAGATCCTCGACAAAGCCACCATGCAGGCGATCCAGCCGGGCGTGGGCGGCATCCGGGCGCTTCATTCACCGACCACCGGGATCATCTGCCCTTACGGGCTGACCATCGCCCTCGCCGATAATGCCAGGATGAACGGCGTCGACTTCCACCTTGGTCAGGAGGCCGACGCCGTCCGCTACGGCGCCGATGGATTCACAGTAACGACCACGGGAGGCG
Source organism: uncultured Desulfatiglans sp. (assembly GCA_900498135.1). Taxonomy (NCBI): domain Bacteria; kingdom Pseudomonadati; phylum Thermodesulfobacteriota; class Desulfobacteria; order Desulfatiglandales; family Desulfatiglandaceae; genus Desulfatiglans; species uncultured Desulfatiglans sp. The sequence goes on along the minus strand of LR026961.1, from coordinate 2,183,973 downwards.
ATACCTTCGAGGCCCGCGTCCTGATCAACGCCGCCGGCCTTTACGCCGACCGGATCTGCGCGCTGCTCGGCATCTCGGAATACCGCATCTACCCCTGCCGGGGTGAATACCTGATCCTCGACAAGCGCCTGCAAGGAAGCCTCTCCGTACTCGTCTACCCGGCCCCGCGAAAGGGGGGCGCCGGTCTGGGAATCCACCTCACGAACACCGTCGACGGTAATATCCTCATCGGCCCGAGCAACGAATACGTGGATACGCCCGACGACTACGCCTGCACATCCGACATCATCGCCCAGCTCAAGAAGGAGGGGCACGAACTCCTGCCCGGGATCTCGACGGCGGACTTCATCCGCAGCTTTTCCGGCCTCCGGGCCAAACAGACCCCACCGGAAATCAAGGGCTTCAAGGACTTCGTCATCGAAAGCCGCACCGATTTCCCGGGTTTCATCAATCTGGTCGGGATCGAAAGCCCCGGACTGACTTCCTCCCCGGCCATTGCCGAGATGGTGCGGGAGATGGTGGCGGAGAGGCTGCCCCTGGTGGAAAAGGCCGCGTTCATCGCAGAACGCCCCGGCCGCGCGGAGCTGTTCCACGAGCTGCCGGCGGAGGAGAAGGCCGATCTGGTCGCGCAGGACCCGGATTACGGTGAGATCGTCTGCCGCTGCGAACAGATCACCAAGCGCGAGGTCCTGGAGGCCATCCAGAACCCCCTCGGTGCGCGGACGATCGCCGGGATCAAGTATCGTTCAAGGGCCATGATGGGGCGCTGCCAGGGCGGATTCTGCCTCCCGCGAATCGTGCAGATCCTGGAAAAGGAATTCGGCTACCGGCCGGAGGATTATCTATTGTTCAGCAAAGGCTCGCACCTCTTTTCAGGGCGCGTGCGTTAGGGGCCGAATCACCATGCAAACGATAAAACGCGATCTGGTCGTCATCGGAGGAGGACCGGCAGGCCTCTCCGCCGCCATTGCCGCAAAAACAAACGGGTGCAAAGACGTCCTGCTGATCGAACGGGACAAGATCCTCGGCGGCATTCTCAACCAGTGCATCCACGACGGCTTCGGGCTGCACCGCTTCGGGGAGGCCCTGAGCGGTCCCGAATACGCGCAGCGCTACATCGACCGATTCCATTCCCTCGGCATCGAGGCGATGCTCGGGACGATCGTCCTCGGCCTCGGCGCCAACCGGTCCCTCCAGGTCAGTTCGCGCGGCGGGTTCATGCAGATCGACGCCGGCGCCGTGGTCCTGGCGATGGGCTGCCGCGAAAGGACAGCCGGCGCCATTTCCCTTCCAGGCACCCGGCCTGCCGGGATCTACACGGCCGGAGCCGCCCAGAACCTGATCAACCTTCAGAACATCATGGTCGGCGAACGGGCCGTCATCCTGGGCTCGGGCGACATCGGGCTCATCATGGCCCGGCGGTTGACCCTGGAAGGGGCCAAGGTCGAGGCGGTCTTCGAGATCCTCCCCTATGCAAGCGGCCTACCCAGGAACATCCAGCAGTGCTTGAATGATTACGGCATCCCCTTATATCTCGGCACCTCGGTGATCGAGGTCCATGGCAAGGAACGCCTGACGGGTGTAACCGTCGCGGAGATCGATGCGATCCGCCGCCCTGTCCCGGGCACCGAGCGCTTTGTCCCCTGCGACACGCTGCTTCTTTCGGTCGGACTGATCCCCGAAAACGAGCTTTCACGGAGCGCCTCGGTGCTCATGGAAGACCGGACGAGCGGGGCGGCCGTGGACGATACGTTCATGACCAGTATTCCGGGGGTCTTTTCCTGCGGCAACGTCCTGCACGTCCACGATCTGGTCGACTGGGTCTCGGAGGAGGCGGCCCTCGCGGGAGCCTGCGCCGCGGCCTACGTCCAGGGTGAGGCCCGCACTGCGGAGCCCCGGATCGCCATCAGCCCCGGACCCGGCGTCCGCTATGTGCTGCCGCAGACAGTGAGCGGGCGGGGGGATTTCACGCTGTCCCTGCGGGTCGCGGAGCCTGCCCGGGAAAGGGCCGTTTGGGTGCGGGCCGGGGAACGGAAGGTGGCGCGGAAGAAGCTCATGCGCCTCCACCCGGCTGAGATGATCCGCGTCAAGATCAAGGCGGAAAAACTCCAGGACGCAAAAGAGTTGGAGGTTTCGGTGGAATGAAAACAAAACAGCTGACCTGCGTCATCTGCCCGAACGGCTGCGAACTGACCATCGCTTACGAAGAGACACCGGCTGTCGTCGTGAAGGAGGTCTCCGGATACACCTGCGACAAAGGTCTTGCCTGGGCGGAGCAGGAACTCCTCAACCCCGTCCGCACTATCGCGAGCAGCATCGCCGTCGAGGCCGGGGCCTTCCCCCTGGTCAGCGTGCGGACGGACAGCCCGATCCCGCTCGACCGCATCACCGAAGTCATGCAAGCGATCCGGGGCCTTCGGATCACCGCGCCTGTCCGTATCGGGGATGTCCTGCTGCGGACACCTGCTGGAACGGCCTGCAACGTTGTCGCCACACGGCATGTGGAGGAGGATCGACGCTCAAAATCGGCTCGGTAGATTGACCCTTCAAAAAACTTGACAAACCGAACCCTTTTGGATGATGATTGGGGTGATGTTTATTCTGGGCGGTATTCCGTTTCCTTGAACCTTCGAGAGAAGGGTTGCTCGTATTCCGGCCGAAGGCGCGGTAAGACAGCGCACAAGAGCATCGCAACGCAAAAGAAGATCCGGGATGGATCGTAAGACGGCGGACGGCGCCAAAAGGTTCTTTTCGAGGGGGCCGGCCGTGGCCGTGGAGAGAAGAAGGTTATCGATGGTTACATTCGATCGTCAATCCGGGCTGTTTTTTTATTTTAGGAGGTGGACTGTGCCCATGGGTTGACAGGTTCTGTCTGATTTTCAAAACCGTGGGCACACCAGGTGCCCACGGTTTTTTTTTGGCCTTTGCGGCGGTGAATCTTCCGGGGAATTCCCGAGCCGCCGTTCGAGATCGACTTAAAACACTACACCGTCCTATTCGAGGTCCATCACTATGGAAGACCACCCCAAAGAACACCCCGCGATCGCCGTGACACCCCACCTGTTTCAGCTTGGCATACCGGCCTTCCCGGTATACCTCTCCCTGGGCGACTCCGGAATGATCATCGAAGGGGGGACAGGCCCCACTTCGACCCTCATCGCAGAACAGATCCTGAGCCTTGGCATCGATCCGAACCGCATAGAATATGTCTTTTTGACCCACACCCATGCCGACCACATCGGGGCCGTGCCGTATCTCAAACGGATCTGGCCGCATCTGAAGCTCGTCGTCAGCGCTCCGGGCGCCGAGATCCTGAGCACCCCCGAATTGCAGCGGGAATTCATCCTGGTGGACCTCGGCATCGCCCAGCTGCTGAAGGCCAAGGCGGAGCTTGCGGCCATGCCCCCGTCGCTCCGCGACTTTCGCTTCGAGGCGGACCTCATCATCCGCGACGGAGACAGCATCGAACTCGGTCAAGGCGTCGTCTGGCAGGCGATCGCCACCCCCGGACATTCCCCCTGCCACATGTCGCTCTACGAACAAAAAGAAAAAACGATCGCCATCGGAGACGCAGCCGGATTCTATCTTCCCGAAAAGGACATCTTCTGGCCCAATTACTTCGTTTCCCTGGGGCAATACTGCGCAAGCCTCCGAAGGCTCGAGACCCTCCAGGCCGAACGGGTGATCCTCAGCCACAACGGCGTTGTGAACGGCGGGGCCGGTCGATTCATTGCAAAGGCCATCGCGGCAGCCGAGGAATACCACACGGAGATGGTGAACCGCCTCGCCGCCGGCGAGAACGCTGGGGCGATCGCCCTCGACAAAGCGCGCTTCGTAAGCGGTCTGACGGACATTCAGCCCTTCAAGGTGATGTACGACCTCTCCCGCCTGATGATCATACGGTCCAGGGAAGTGGCCTCCGGGCCCTCCCCCTGTCGCCCGGGGGCCGCTGCAGAAGAGGCGATTCCCGAACCCCGGCGCGATGCGGATTCAAGCCCCGCAGAACACCGGCAGATCTCCCCCCTCCGCCTGCCCATCGGCGAAAAAACCCTCAGTGCCTCCGAACGCCTGAGCCTCGTGGCGCTGATCGACGAAGGCATGCGCCGCGGGCTTCCGGACGCCCCGATCGTGGCCGATCTCTTCAACGACCTCTGGGACCTCGTGGACGCCACCGTCGCCGGCAGCCGGATTAGCCGCCAACGGCCGGGGGATTCCGAGAACGGCTTCCATCAACTCGAGATCGAAGCCGAAACCGGCGAAAGCCTGGGGCGCCTCAACATGCTCTACCTCAAGAAACCCGCCCCCTGCTACTACCTGGTCTACGTGGAGGTCGCCGCCCCCTTTCGCAGGAAGGGGTTGGGGACCCGCATTCTCGAACACTTCGGGGCTTTTCTGACCGGGAAATCCGCCTTGGGGATCCTCGACAACATCATCCCCAATCAGGACCCGACCTACGATATCTATCTGAAGCAAGCCTGGAAACCCGTCACGGAAATCGTCGGGGAGACGGCCCTGGAAAAGGACTCGAACTACATGGTCTTCATTCCGCCGGCCTTCAAAGAACACGATCTGAAGCCGGCGCTCCTGAAGCTTCTCTATCACCTCAACCGGAAGCGCGCCGTCATTGACGCGCGGGACAACGAGGTCATGGTGCGGCGCACCCTGGAGGAGTTCCAAACCCTTTACCGGACCCTGTGCACGTATTTCGGGGCGGAGATCGATGCGAGGCAGTCATCCGTTTACATGCGGTTCATGTTCACCCGCTTCGTCACAAAATTCATCGCCTTCAGACGCCGCATCGGTTCACTGATCGGCTACACGGGCGGCGAGTCCGCCGGACAGATCACCCTGGCACCGGAGGTCGCGAATCTTCAGATCAAGAGCTACGCCCCGCGGGAACTCGCGGACAAGAGCCCTGTCTGCGCGGGCCGGCTCGACCTGCTCTCGCGCCTCCCGGCCGATCTGACCCAGGACCCGGCCCGCGCCATCGAGGCCCTGCCGAACTACCGGCGGCCGAGCTTCATGGCCTGGCTCGAGGAGCGCGGCAAGTCCTACACGGACCCGCTGACGCTAGGCGATCTCATGGACCTCGGGTTCGACCCGACCCGCTTGAAAGAAATCGCCATCGACAACGAACCGTATATCATTGAACGGGTTCAGGCGCGCCAGATCGAGGGGCTCCAGAAGAAAAACGAACTGCTGGAGCGGATCGGCGCATCCTTCAAAGACGTCAAGATCAAGGGCGCCTGGCTGAAGGTCAACCCGATCCTCTTCATCATCCGGGACCGCGGCAACGGCTACGTCCTCCGCCGTCAGATCGACGCCATCCACTGGGATGAGGCGCTGGCGGAGCTGCAGAGCAACCCGAAACTCAAGGCCGTCAACGCCGCTTCACGGCTCGACCAGGTCCTGGTCGCCACCGTGAGGCAGGCTCTCGCCACGATCGCGGACCATCTGGGGCTCGAAAAGGATGCCATTACCGACCAGCTGGTGCCTTTCGTCTCCTGGAACCTGAAGAGCAATCAACCTAGGATCATGCTGGATTTTACAGCTTCTTATCTGGAGGGCATCTGGATAGCCTGAAAGTAGCCCTTCGGGCACCTGACATCTCAGGGAAGGAAGCTATCCAAGCGGAGGTGCGGCCGGTGCAAACATCAAATCCGGTGTTTCCTCAACCTCCCATATACCCCTGGGAGCATAACAGTTTTCATCCGGAAATGGTCGTTTTGGCCAATCTCGGCGTCAATGTGCAGGTTTACTTGTGCAGCGACCGGCAGGTCGCCTCCGCGCAAACGCTTGATTTCCTTGATATTGGCCAAAAATCCTCATTTCCGGATTGGAAACTGGGTTCTACCGGGAAATCATTTCCGGGTGGAACTACCCTTAAAAGCGGCGTCCAAGTCGCAGGGAAAGCCAATGCCAACCCTCTTCTTCTATATTTTTCTTGATTTTCAAAGGTGAATCGGTTACAAACTTTTCGCTGGCGGGTTCTGTTAGCCGCGGGATCTTCACGAAGATGCTCCCGTACAAAGTATAATCTCGACCAGTAACCGCGAACCTCGAACATAGCGGGCTTGGGCGCACCATTCGTCCTAAACCCGCGCCCTGCAATTCCCGAAATCAATCAGGCCACGAAGGCTTCCGATTATGGCGATCGGTGACCTTTGTGGTTTTTTTTTGCCGGAACGTAGTGCTCGGATGTTCGCCCGATCGGCGATAAACAGGCTTCGTGCAGCATCGGTTCAGGCGAAAAAGATGGAAAGGCAAAGGATGTGACGCGAAAAACCGCTCAAGAGAATAGAAACGGAAACGGAGGCGGCCTGTAGGTTGCCGCACCGGCAAACGTACAGATCAACGCCGAAATTGGCAAAAAAGACTATTTCCGGATGGAAACACAATAAGAGCAATCGGAGGAATATATGCGGCTTTTGGAGAATATGGCACTGGCCGCCATAGTAAGCCTTTTCGGCCTCATGGCGCCCATAACAGCCATGGGCGAGGAGCCTATCGAAATCGGAGAGGTCCGGATCAGCGGAGAAAAACTCTTCGCCCCCACCATGCAATTGGATGACACGGTCTACACCGGTACTGAAGTGACCAAAGAGGGCATAGACAGCCAAGGGCCCAGTGCTAAAACCAGTGTGTACAAAGCCATCGACATCCTTCCCGGGATCAGTGTGGAAAGCGCCGATCCATATGGCCTGAGCGCGGAGCAAAGCTCCTCCCGAATCCGAGGGATGCGAGGATCATTGGGTGCCATGACGGTTGAAGGGGTGCCCAATTACGGTGGAAACCCCATCGGCCCCCGCGATTACATCTATGACATGGAAAACCTGCAGTCAATCTCGGTCTATAAGGGGGCAGTGCCCGGAGACCTCGGGACGGGCGTCGGAGACCGGGGTGGGGCGATCGAATTGAAACCGCGTTGGCCCGCGAAGGAATTCGGGGCGATCATTAATCAGGGTGTAGGCACCGACAGCTACAATCGAACTTTTTTAAGGTTGGATTCTGGATCACTGACAGATTTTGATACGCGGTTTTCGGGGTCCTATTCCTATACACAAGCCGACAAGTGGAAAGGTCCGGGAGAAATCGGGCCCAGAAACAATGCAAATTTGGCATTATCACAACCTCTCGGCCAGGAAGTCAGTATAGATGTCTGGTTCAACTATAACGATCTAAAACAAGATTTGTATAGAGCTCTCAGCTATAGCCAGGTTCAAAATCTTTCAGATAGTTATAAATTTGACTACAACCCGGATTTGACCGGGAAGAAATCCCAAGACATCTATTATTATAAGTATAACACGGGAGCCTATAAAAACACGGATGTTCTCGGACTTATCACTATTAATCACTTTCAGAACTTGATTTTCACTATCAAACCATATTACAGCGTCGAAGACTCGCAGATCTATCAAGGCGTCACTTCGGGCGGTGGCCGCATTCAAAAAAGAAATCGAGACATCGAACGTCCTGGCGCCATCGCTGAAGCAAAATGGGATGCCGACATATTCACGGCTACCTTAGGCTATCATTTTGAAAAGAACGATATGAAAATTTTTTCAGAAAACTACGGCATCACGTCATCAGGACTTGCCTGGCAAGGTTATGGAAATTTCGCCTCGCCTAGCGCTTCCTACATAAACAGCCCTTACTTCAAAATTGCAGGCACCTATGAAGACTTTGATCTACAAGCCGGGCTCAAGTATTTCAGATATGACGAAGGTGCCAGCCAAGGATACGTCACGGACTCCAAGACCTACGAACTGGTGCGGGCGCCTGATTTAGACCGAGAGGAAAGGGTTTACGACATCCTGCTACCCACATTGGGGGTTGGATATCATTTTTCAGAGGCCTTCCAAGTCTATGCGAGTTACGGGAAAAGCTTTATTCGACCTTATTCATACATGCCTCTGGTCAACCTTTACAACACCTACCGGCAGCGATTTATTGACGCGGGCATCACACTGAACGACCTTTTCAGCGGCTACGAAATGGAAGAGACAGACACCGTCGATGTAGGCGTTCGCTGGAATACCTCCTGGTTCGACATCACACCTACCGTTTTCTTCAACAAGAGCAAAAACCTCTTCACCAATGTCTACGACCCGCGGGTAGATCTCAGCTACCAACAGAATTCCGCGGAGGCCAGCGGCTACGGAATCGATGTCGGTGCGAATTTTTACCTGGCTAAGCCTTTGACGTTTTTCATCAATCCGAGTTGGACTGTGCTCCGGTACGATGAAGACATCGACTCAAACGGGAGCATCATCACCATAAAAGACAACCAAGTGGTGGATACGCCCGAATTCCTTGTGAAAGCGGGTTTGTTATTTAAATGGGAGAACCTGGAAATTATTCCGATGGTGAGATTCATGAGTTCCCGCTATGCGAATGCAGAGAACTCCCAAAAAGTCGATGCCTATGCAATCGCTGATCTGCGATTGGCTTACGAATGGGACAAAATCCCCATTGCAAAGTCTCTCAAATTGTCTCTGGACCTCAACAACCTGTTTGACAAGGAGTATATCTCCTACATCAGGGCATCTGACTACACCACGGGTGGCAGCGCCAGTTACTACCCAGGTGGTCCCTTCACAGCGGTATTTATGGCCTCTTTGACGTTTTAGGCCTTTTTTATGTTCATCTTTCCCTACAGGTGTGAAATTGCGTTAAAAGGAAGGTCCGAGCGGACCTGTTGACAGAAATAGGAGAAGTCAGGCACCGTCGTCCAACAGAGAGCCACATAACTGGAACACGAAGCTAGGAGAAAAGGATTGTGAAAAAAACGAGAATACTGACATGCATTTTGGCATGTGTGTGCAGCCTTTTTATGGCCTGCGCAGCCTCATCGGAGATCCAAAGCACACAGGCAACGACCCGAGGCGCCTTTTTTCTGGTAGGTATCGGGCCAGGAGACGCAGATCTTTTGACTGCCAAGGCACTGTCAACGATCCAGAGTGCGGATGTAGTCTTTTGCAGCGCGGACATCCGTGAAAGGCTATCCAGCCTTGTGGACGTCAACAGGAAGCAGGTCTTTGATGGCTTTCAGGGCCTAGGCAGTTTCTACAGGCAGGACTGCAACGCCCTCGCTGAGGATCAACGCAAAAAAAACGGCATCCCCTGTGAAACCTACCAGGGCAAACAGGCCGAATTGGCTGAGATCGTCCGCAAGGGTGTAGCGGAGGGGAAAAAAATGGCCTTTTTGAGCCCTGGAGACCCGACCCTTTATGGAGCGGATGCTTGGACGCTTCAAGAATTGGCCGACCTCAACCCAAGCGTTGTGCCTGGCCTGAGTGCCTTTAACGCCGCCAACGCTGTCCTCCGGGCAGGGTTGGGCGAGGTGATTCTTACGACGCCATTCTGCGGCGATGACGCAGAACAGCAAAAGGATACCCTTGAAAACCTAGCCCGGTATGATAAGGCGACCTTGGTCATATTCGTGCCCGGAGATATGGCCTATCTTGTGAAAAGGCTTTCGGCCTCGTTTCCTTCAGATACGCCTGTGGCAGTTGTCAACCATGCAGGCCAGCAGGAAAAAACCGGAGTGTATGTGGGTACAATCGGGGACCTTAAGCAGAAATCACCCGTGCAAGGCACCGGTTTTTATCTGCTTTATGTTGGAAAGGCCTTGAAAGATGCCCCTTACAGAGCAGCCTTTGCCGATAAGGTAAAAGGATCAGGCAAATTCTACCTGGTCGGGACGGGTCCCGGCGACCCGGATTTGGCCACCCTCCGTGCCCTCGAAGTCATCCAAAAGGCGGATCTGGTCTTCGCTTCGGAGAAACTCAGTGATCGCTTTCAGAAAGAGCTGTCAGGAAAGGAGGTCATATTTGGGTTCCATCGGCTCTTTCCCTTTTATGGGAAAAGCTGTTCGGAAGTAAGCGACGCTGAAAAAAAGAAGGAAAAAATGAGTTGCGATGAATTCCATCGAAAACAGGCGGAATTTGCCGCGCGGGTTCGTAAGGCTGTGGCAGAAGGAAAAACAGTCGTCATGATGGACAGCGGCGACCCTCTCGTTTACGGGCCCTCCTCCTGGACCCTCCAGGAGTTGAAGGATGTGGACACTGAAGTCGTACCGGGTCTGAGCTGCTTCAACGCGGCCAATGCAGCCCTGGCGCAAGGAATCGCCGACGATAGGCGCTTCCACTCGGTTGTTCTCGCGTCGGGCTGGTCCGTAGAGGAAATGGCCCCGCTGCAGTGCACGATGGCGCTTTTCACCATGCGCACAGAATTCAAGAAATTCATCGACATCCTGTCTGCGCACTATCCACCTGACACGCCTGTCGCCATTGTATCGAGCGCCGGTTACGCCGGCAGGGAAATGGTATCGAAGAGAAGGCTGAGCGGCTTAATGGGACAAGAGGCAACGGAAAATCTGCCTTTCGAGTATATGATCTATATTGGAGATTCCCTCGATGTGGGTGCGGAGAGGTAAGACCGCTCCACTGCCCCCTCGGGTTGATGTTTGGCCCCTTTTCAGTTGCTCCGCCAAGATAGTTTCCATCCGGAAATGGTCTTTTTGGCCAATCTCGGCGTCAATCTGCACGTTTGCTTGTGCGGCGACCTGCAGGTCGCCTCCGCACAAACGCTTGATTTCCTTGATATTGGCCAAAAATCCTCATTTCCGGATTGGAAACTGAGTTCTACCGCGAAATCATTTCCGGATGGAAACAAGATAGGAAGCGTGCAATTTTGAATCAGCAGAGTTGAACTGTCATAGACGGCAAACTCAAGACCTTTGGAGGACGGCCCATAACCGTGTGATTGCATCTCGAAGATCCCCAGCGGATCTTCTAAACCACGTATTTCCCCTCGGCGTAATCGAAAAAGGAGGTTTGCGATGAAGATCAAAATGTTGTCAGTTTTTGCACTGTCGTGCTTTCTTCTGTTCGGCGGATCCCAAGCCCTGGCTCACAACATCTGGATCAACCCTGAAAACCACTACCCAAAAGTGGGGGAAACGCTTGAGATCGGCCTGGGATGGGGGCACACCTACCCCGCCAGCCGCGTGGATCAGGAAATGAAACCTGGAACCCTTGCTTATATGCAAGTGCTGGATCCGGATGGCATGAAGGTGGAGCCTGAGATGATATCTGAGAAACGCTACAAGCTGAAGATCGAAAAGGAAGGCATCTATCTCGTGACCGCAGGGATCAAGCCCGGCGTATTCACCATGACACCCAGAGGAAGGCAGTGGAGCGACAAGAAGGGTGTGGAAAACGCCATTTCCTGCACAAGTTTCTCCATCGAGGCAAAAACGATCATGATTGCAGGGGAAAATGACGAGCGCCTCGGCGCGGTCACCGGCCAAGAATTGGAGATCATCCCTCTTTCCAATCCCAAAAACATAAAGCCCGGGGACAAGCTAAACCTCAAAGTCCTGTTCCGTGGAAAAGCAGTCGAAGGGGTCACTGTCAACGCCACATTCGCGGGATATACCTCCCAGGGGCAATCCAAGGACGTCGCTCCTCACCGAGACCCCAAGGGCCATAAGCCCTCTTTTCCAGTAAGCACGGTCACCGACAGCGAGGGGAAGGCGGCAGTTTCCGTCACCGAGCCCGGTTACTGGATGATCGTCGTCTCCCACAGAAGCCCTTACCCGGACAAAGAAACCTGTGACGAGTACATGCACAATATGGCCTTCACTTTCGAGGTTCGGTGAAGGCAAAGGGTTGTCGGCACATCCCCCGCTGCAGACCGTGAAGAGGCACAAACTTCGACAGATACCCGTGCCCTGGCCCTTTTCACACTGCAAGCGGGAAATCGAGGGGGCAATCATTCCTCCAAGCCCATAGGCTTGAGTTTCCATCCGGAAATGGTCTTTTTTGCCAATCTGGGCATTCATCTGGACGTTTGCTTGTGCGGCGATCTACAGGTCGTCTCCGCGCAAGTACTGGATTTTCCTGATATGGGCAAAAAGTCTTCATTTCCGGATTGGAAGCTGGGTTGTACCGGAAAATCATTTCCGGATGGGTACTGAGTAAAACAGCTGAGAATGCGGAAACAGCATGGGGGACATTCGTCTACAGCATCTCCCTCGGTTGCCCGGTGGAGGATAGGACCGTGCTCCAGAAGCGCCCGTCAGGGTTGATCTTTTTTCTGCTGGAGGTGGCCATCCGGAGCGGTACATGCGTAAACTCGCCTTTCCATGTGCCGACGAGCATGTTCGTGCGGCCCGACATCCCCGCATGGACCGCGTGGTGGCCCAGCAGAAGACAGAAGGCGGAATCCCTTGGATTGGCGGGAAGGCTCCGGATAGTGTAGCTGGGATCGATGTACTTCAGATTCACCTCGACGCCGAGCCCCCTGAAATGGTCGTTGATCTTCTCCTTCAGGAAGAGGCCGATGTCGTTGAACCGCACGTTGCCCGATGCATCCCGCTCCCCCGTGGCCTGCATAAGGTCCTGCCCCGCCCCTTCACCGACCACGATCACCGCATGCGCCCGCCGTTCGATACGCTCCTCGAGAGACCGCAGGAAGCCGTGCAGCGTAAACGGGACCTCCGGGACCAGGCAGTAGTTGACGTCGCTGCTCGCGATCGTCGCCCAGGCGGCGATAAAACCGGACTCACGCCCCATCAGCTTCACGAGACCGATCCCGTTCCGGGCGCCTGTCGCCTCCGTGTTGGCGGAATCGATCGCGATCCGCGCCTCGGACACGGCCGTGTCGAAACCGAAGGAGGCCTGGACATAGGAGATATCGTTGTCGATGGTCTTGGGAACGCCGATGACGGCGATCTTCAGCCCTCTTCGTTCGATCTCCTCGGCGATGGCCATGCCGCCCCTCAGGGTGCCGTCCCCCCCGATGGTAAAGAGGATACCGATGTTCATCCGTTCGAGGTTGTCGACCATCTCGGAAACGTCCTGAGGTCCCCGGGACGATGCCAGGATGGACCCTCCCATCTTGTGGATGTCCTTCACCCCCTCCGGTGTCAGTTCGAGCGGCACATGGTGATAGCGATAGCTCAACCCCTCGAAGCCGTAGCGGAAGCCGAAAACGGTCTGCACGCCGTAGTGATAGAAGAGGCCAAGGACGATGGCGCGGATGACGTCATTCAGCCCCGGACAGAGCCCCCCGCAGGTGACGATCCCGCACTTGAGCTTCCACGGGTCGAAGTAGATCTTCTCACGCGGCCCAGCCAATTCGAACTGCGGCGGATCGAGTCCGGCTTCCACGCAGTCCAGGATATCGCGCGCATCCCGGTGAAAGGCGACATGCTGCTCGTCCCTGACGAACTGGGTATTCGCCATCGGGGAAGGCATAGCGCCCTCCCCAAGCTTCTGGATCGTGAAGTCCAATTCTGTGTTCGTCATCCAGCCCTCCCCGCATTGAAGACCCTCTTCGAACGATGCCGAATTTCATTCGTTCATCCAAACCCGGCACGAGTATAGCACCGCCCCGCCCCTTTGGAAAGAGCGATGACATGGCCGCTTCGCAGGCCGCCGTCTTCGGCATTTGACAGCCGGCCGCAGACCCTTTAGAATCCATCATAGTCCTCGCAGACTGAAATCACCAACGCCCGCAAAGAGGTGAGAGCGATGGGACCATACAGCACGCGTGCAGGTTCACGCTTCCCTTTTGGAATGCAATACTCGGAGGAGGGCACGAACTTCTCGTTCCCCTGCCGGTACGCTCACGCCGTAGAACTGCTTCTTTTCGAAAACGCCCTCAGCCAGGCGCCCTTTCAGGTCATTCAACTCGATCCGCAGATCAACCGGACCTATTTCACCTGGCATGTCTTCGTCGAGGCCCTGCCGGCAGCGACCGCTTACACCTGGCGCGCGGACGGTCCGAGCGACCCGTCCGTCACCGGGCTGCGTTTCGACGGCGGGAAATCCCTTGTCGACCCTTGGGCCGTCGCGGTATCGGACGCCTTGTGGGACCGGCAGCGCGCCTCCGCCCCCGGAGACAACACCGCCTCGTCCATGCGCGGCATCGTAGTCGATGTGGCGGACTACGACTGGGAGGGTGACGAACCCCTGAACCACAGCCTCGAAAAGGTGGTCATTTATGAAGCTCATGTGGGAGGATTCACCCGCCACCCCTCATCAAAGGTGAAACAGCCGGGCACCTTTGCGGGCCTCGTGGACCAGATCCCTTATCTCAAAGCGCTTGGAGTGACGGATGTGGAACTGATGCCGGTGATGGCCTTCGACGAACAGGACGTCCCCGAAGGGCCCCGTGAGCGCGGTCTCCACAACTTCTGGGGATACAGCCCGCATTCCTTTTATTCGCCCCATCCCGGTTACTGCACCGCGCCTCACCTCGGATCCCATCTAAAGGACTTCCGGGACATGGTCAAGGCACTTCATCAGGCCGAGATCGGCGTGATCATGGACGTGGTCTTCAACCACACCGCCGAAGGCGGTGCGGACGGCCCCACGATCAACTTCAAGGGCTTCTGGAACAACGCCTTCTATCATCTCGACCGCAACGACCGCAGCGTCTACCGCGACTACACGGGCTGCGGCAACACCATCAACTGCAACCACCCGCTCGTGTCGCTTTTTCTGATTCGATGCCTGGAATACTGGGTCGAAGAAATGCACGTCGACGGGTTTCGATTCGATCTGGCGAGCGTATTCACCAGGGGGGAAGACGGACACGTCATGCGCAATGCCCCGTTCGTCTGGGGCGTCGAGTTCTCACAGGTCCTCAACCAGACCAGGATCATCGCCGAGGCATGGGATGCCGGCGGCCTCTATCAAGTCGGGGCCTTTCCCGGGCTGCGCATGGCCGAATGGAACGGCCGTTACCGGGATGTCATCCGGCGGTTCCTACGGGGGGACGGCGGCCTCATCGGCGAAGTCGCCACCCGCGTCTCCGGCAGCAGCGACCTCTATGAACCGAGGGACCGTCTTCCCATCAATAGCATCAATTTCATCACCTGCCATGACGGTTTCACCCTCCAGGACCTGGTCAGCTACAACTGGAAGCACAACGAGGCCAACGGGGAAGCCAACCGGGACGGGACCGAGGAGAACCTCAGCTGGAACTGCGGCTGCGAGGGCGAGACCAGGGATCTGGCCATCCTCTCCCTCCGTAGACGTCAGACGCGCAATTTCGCGGCGATCCTCCTTTTGAGTCAAGGCGTCCCGATGCTCCTTGCCGGCGACGAGGTCCTCCGTTCCCAGCAGGGAAACAACAACGCCTATTGCCAGGACAACCCCATTGGCTGGCTCGACTGGCAGCTCACGCGCACGAACGAAGACATGCTGCGATTCGTCCGCGAGATGATCGCCTTCCGCAAACGCCACCCCGCCCTCATGCGCAGGCGCTTCCTGACCGGCGCCCCGGCTGGCCCGGAAGATCTCCCCGACATCACCTGGCACGGGCCGGACGGGAGCGACCCGTCCTGGAACGATCCCGAGGGCCGTTTCCTGGCCTTCACCCTCGCCGGCCTGACGCCCGAAGAAGAGCCAGTACACGTCATCTGCAACATGTCGACCCGTTCGCTGCGCGTCCCGCTTCCCGCCCTGGCGGGCAAAACCTGGTTCCTGGCCGTCGACACCTCGCGGCGCCCACCCGAAGACATCACGGAAAAGGACCGTCAGCAGCTCGTGCCTCACCCTGAGGCGACCCTGGTTCTCACCCACAGCGTCCTGATCTGCGAGGCCAGGGGCCGGCTCGAATAACCTCCCTTTGAACGATCCTGGGCAGGCAGAACGCCGATCCACTGCTGGAGTCACTTGGGTGTATGGTTTCTTTCTCAATCCAGCGGTTGGATTTCCACCCGCCCTGTCCCGTATCCGAAAGGGGTTGCAGCGTGATTCCCAGGGATTGCAGAAAACGCCGGACGGAGGCCGATGCGCCGGCCTCAGGGCAGCGCCGCATGGACACTTCTCGCAACCTGGCGCAGGTTCGCCATCCAATCGCCTGCGAGCGGATCGGCGACGACCAGCTTCCCGCCGATCGCCTCCGCTATCACCTGGGCACTGCGGGTAGAGAACTGGGGTTGGACAAACAAGGCGGTGATCTTTTCTTTCCGGGCATGGTCGATCAATTGCGAGAGTTCGGAAGGTTTGGGCTCCTTCCCCTCGACCTCCACAGGAATCTGCCAGAGGCCGTAAGCCTCCGCGAAGTAACCCCATGCCGGGTGAAACACCAGGAATGCCCCCCCCTCTCTCTTGTCAGCGAAGAGCTGCCGAATCTCGGCATCGAGATCGATCAGGTCGAGGATCAACCGCTTGTAGTTCGCTTCGAAATCCATCCTTCCAGAAGGGTCTTCCCGGATCAGGGCCTCGAGGATACGGCGTGCCTGGAGCATGACAAGCGGCGGTGAGAGCCAGACGTGGGGGTCCCTGCCGGCCTCGGACGAATGGCCGGCCTCGGGTTTTTCATCCGCGTGACGATGACCTTCCATCGTACGCTTTTCGATGCCCCGATCGGTGCGCACGATCCGCATTCCAGGGTTCATCGAAGCAAACCGGCCCAGCCACGTACCCTCGAACGGCACCCCTGTGGCAAAATAAACTCGGGTCCCGGCCAGCAAAACCATCTGATTCGGCTTAGGTTCATAGGTGGCCGGATTCGCGCCGGGTTTGACCATGGCATGCACCTCCACCCGCTCGCCCCCGATTCTCTCCACAAAATAGCCCTGCGGAATGACGCTTACGAAGACCCTCAGCGGCTCAGCGGCGCGGACCAGCGACCGGCCCGCTGCACAAGACAGAAGAAGAACCAGAACCGGGATCATCCCCGCCCGCATCCACATCCTCATCGTTCGACCTCCTAAACTCCAAGATCCAAATGCATCCAATCCGCCGCCCCTCCTTCGAGCGCAAGCCACCGCCCCTGTTGCGGCGGAATACGGGGGCAGATCCGTCCGCAGGACATTGTGGCACAACCCGGATGAGGACGCAAACATCGGCCTGCAGCGAGCGCGAACCGGGCCGCGCTCCTGATTCCCGCTCCCCCTGTTTCTGCATCGTTCTGATCTGACGCAATCCCTGCAGCGGGCCAAATCCCCGCCGTCCCGATCCTGCCTCCCGGATTCAACCCAAAGGTTGAACCCCTCGAACCGCATGCCTCCCCAGAAGTTCAGGCACGTGTGGCACGTCCGTCCTGGTCTCCGTTCATGAAATCCTCGCCTGTTCGCCGCCTCCTGCAGGATTTCTCAGCCCCCGCATGCGATCTTTATTCGTCGACCTTCGAAGGCAGGATATTTCAACAGAACGACCGCCTCTCTAAAACGCACACTGCCTTGTTCTCTTCGGATGAACCCTCAAAATGGCTTGACGTTTGAAGGTCGATCCATTATGATAAGTACCATTTCTGCAGCTGAAGCTGCCGGCCTTTCGTTCCCGACCCGGACTTGGATGTCCGCGGCTTGAAAGGCGCTTTCCCGTCCGCGTTCATTGCTGCGGATGGGTTCAATTCATTTCGATCGGAATCTGACCACGAAGGTCTTTTCTGCCCCCTGGGGGTGGAATGCCTTCGTATTTTTTTGTTGATGAACGAAGGCCTCGATCGAGGACTGCGGGATATCGCTGATCCTCTCTCCGACGGCGGGCCGTCGAACCCAGGCTCACGGTCGTAGAGGTTTTTCCTCTACTCAGCTCGCCAAGGTCCTGTTCGTTGATTCCGACTCGAACCTGGAGGTTCGGAGCGGTGCAAAGTCAACCGCCTCCTTTCCGATCGAAGCTGCCGGATGGCGCCTACTTCTCCTGCACCGCAGGATCCCCGGCCAGAACGCCTCTGACCGGGATTACCATTTGCTGACCACTTTCCTGATATTCGAGGTGAAATGAAATCCTTTACTCCGCGCTGCGTTTTTCTGACGACAGCGGCCCTGCTGGCCTGTGTGCTCCTTCCTGCAACCCTCCTGGCCCACGGGACAGGCCATCGCATCCTGGAGAATAAAACCGCGATTACGGTAGGCTTTTTTTACTCAGACGCTGAGCCGATGCGCTACGCGGAGGTTCTGGTCTTCAGCCCGGACAACCAGAAGATCGAATACCAAAACGGCCGGACCGATCTGCATGGACAATTCGCATTCCACCCGGATCAATCCGGCACATGGCGTATCACAGCCGATGACGGGATGGGCCACCTAGAACAGGCGACGGTCGACGTCGGAACCTCCGACCCTGTAGCAACCACCACAGACGAAGAGCCCCACAAAGGTGCCGCCGCCCTGGACCGGTCCGCCCCATCGCGCCTCGCAGGCATAGCCGCCGGTCTGAGCATCCTTCTCAATATCGTCCTGTTTGCCTTGTGGTGGAAAGGAAGAAAATCGCGATGACACCCTGCGTATCCTGATCTTCCTCAGCCTGATGCCCTTCACGTCCCGCTGTTCCCTTCTCACACCGGGAGAGCTCTCTCCTGGAAGACATCGAAGCCATGGGCGAAAATCGGCTTGGGCTGTTCGTGGCCGGCGCCTGCGCCAAATAAATGATGTACGCCCGGCGGCGCCTATCGTCCCGTCGATCCCGTCGCCACCAAAATGCCCATCCCAGCGGCTCACGGCGATGGTCATGACGGCGTCCACCGGACGTACACCCTGCCCATGGGTCGGATTCCTGATGGCAACCGCCGGGGCCACCTCCGAAGGGCGGGTGATCCGCCCGGCCCCTTCTGGGCTGATCCCGGTTTCTTCAGATGCCCCGTGTGCTCAGTCCCACCCCTTCGGACCAAGTCCCTGTTTGACGATATCCATGCCATCAAGCGATTATTATGAGGCGGCCTGTGGATCGCCGCACCAGCAAACGTGCCCATTGAGGTCGAGATGGGCATAAAAAAACCGTTTCCGAACACAACCTGTTTACATCAGCTCGAAAAGGATGCTCACTTCGAGCGAAACCGGCCCGCTGAACAGACGTCTTGGAGGCGGCGGAAAAGGCGCAGAAGCCCTTACCGCCTCGAGGGCGGCCTCGTCCAGCATCGCATGGCGGGAGCCCTCGGAAAGGACCAGATCCCTGACGGTTCCGTCCGATTCGATGACGAACCGCACCTTGACCCGCCCTTCGACCTGTCGCTTTCTGGCAACGACCGGGTACTTCTTGTTGCCTTCGATCTTCATCCGGACCATCCCGAAATAGTCCTCGGACGAACCATAGGCACCCGCCCCCCCTGGAACGGACTTCGGCAGGGACCAGGCAACTGCACCCGGCTTCGACATCGCAGGACGTTCGGGCACCGCGATGGGCTCGACCAGCGAGGGGTTCGGGGCTTTGAACGACTCGGGGGCAGGTGGGGCCGGAGGGGGTTTGACGAGTTGCGGTCTCAGAGGGCTGGGCTGCGCGACGTCCGTCTGCGGAGGCTGACGATTTCTCTGTGGAGGACGCGGGATGCTCCTGGTAGCAGGCTCGGCCTCGTTTTGCAGCGTGAGCTCGATGTAGTCACGATCCCGCGCGTCGTATATCCCGGCGACGTGGACAAAGACGACCGCGTGCACGGCGATCGAGACCGCGATCAATCCGCGCAACAGCCAGTTGGATCTCTTTCCCGAGCCGCTTGCCGCTTCCACCCAAACCCCCTCAAAAGCCCTTCTCGGTCGCGAGGCAAAGCCGCCCGGCGCCGGCGGCCTTCGCCACGTCCATCACCTGGACCGCCTTGTTCAACACCACGCTGCGCTCGGCCTTGATGAGGACCATCTGGTCCGGAGCGTTCCCGATCAACTCCTGCAGACGCTTGAAGAGCTCGCCCAGGTTCATTTCGGTGTTTTCCAGGAAGGCACGGCCCTCCGCATCCACATAGACCGTGATCTCGGTCCGGGTCTGCGGACGGGAGGCCTCCGCCTGGGGCAGTTTGACGTCGATCCCCTCGTCGACCATGAAGTTGGTGGTCAGGAGAAAATAGATCAGCAGCAGGAAAACGATATCGATCAAGGAGGTCAGCGGAGCCTGGATGCCATAGCGCGGCCTTTTTCTTCGATGCACCAGCATGGCTCAGCTCTCCTGAAAGCGTCCGAGACTCTTGATGAAACGGACGATCCCGGTCTGGAGACGCGCCTCGTACCGGTCCACCTGGACGAGAAGCCAACTGTGGGCGACCATGGCCGGCAGGGCCACCGCCAACCCGAGGGCCGTGGTCAGCATCGCCTCCCAGATCCCCCCGGCCAGGACCGCGGCATTGACCTTTCCCCCCATCTGCTGAATCACCATGAAGGCCTTGATCATGCCGATGACCGTACCGAGAAGCCCGAGGAGCGGCGCAATATTGGCGATGGTCGCGAGCGCCTGCAGATAGCGCGACAGATCGCGCACCTCTTCTTCGGTGGCGTGGGCGAGAACGGTCTCGAAGGTCTCCCGGTCCTGATCGGCCACATCCAGCCCCTGCGCGAGGATGCGCCCCATGGGCGAACGGCTTTCACTCGCCGCCTGCCGGGCACCTTCCCGGTCCCCGCCCTCGATCCGGGTCGCCACCCGCTCGGCGACATAGCGCCCCCTTTTGCGCAGGACACTGAACCGAATGACCCGTTCGATAAAAATCGCCAGGGCCAGAACGGAGCAAAACAGAATGGGCGTCACGAGCACGCCGCCCTTCGCAAGAAACTCGAACATTCCTCCCCCTTCGCCCTTCAAAAAGGGCCTTTCTCCTAGAAAGTCTTCTCGATGTCGGCGACGCCGTCGAAATCGAGGTCTTCACTACGCGAAACCACCGCTTCGGAGGCATCGTACTCCTCCCAGAGGTCCGCTTTCCCGTCCCGGTTCCTGTCTTCGGCCACCCGTTCGACGCTCCCCTCGGGGCTGTAATGGAACCAGACATCGGTTCGGCCGTCGCCATCCGAATCCTTCTCGGCCTCGACGGCCTTTTCGTCTTCATCGAAACGCCAGGTCAGCGTTGCACCCGTGCCACCCGAGAGGGCCTCCCGCGACCACACGACGCGCCCCTGCTCGTCGTAGGCCTCCTCGAAGACCGGGCGGTCGGCACCCTTTTCAAACAGCGTTTTAAGTCGCAGGACATCCTTTGCATAAGCGTAGCGCTCTTCGGGTTGACCATCGCCTTCCCGGTCCACCTCCGTCACCATGGACCATTCAGGATGATCGAACCGCTGTGTGGTTTCGAAGCGTCCGTCATGGTCCGTATCCAGTGAAATTTGGGACCGGTTACCCTTCACATACACCGTCTTTGCATCGATCTTTCCGTCATGGTTCCGGTCCTGCTCTGTTCGGATCAAAACCCCCGTTTGATACCTTTCCCACGTGTCCGGCCGGCCGTCCAGGTTCGTGTCCCGTTCGGCCCTGGCGATGCGCCCTTCCCGATCGAAGTGGATCGTCTGCTCCGGGCGGCCGTTCCCGTCCTCGTCGACCGTCTGACGCGCGGGTTGGCCGCCCTCGTATTCGGTGAAGACGATTCGGCCCTTTCCAGTCTCCTCGACGCTGAGGATTTCGCCCTTGAGAAAACGGGTGGTGCGGCCCTCTTCCCTAACCACCAGCGGCCGGCCGGCGGCGTCGAATTCGGTGAACCGGTCCATCTTCCCGTCATGATCGGAATCCTCCTCGCGGTAGGCGGGCTTCCCATCCTTGAATTTCAGCTCCGCATCGTACCGGCCGTCCCCGTTCGTATCATGTCTGTCCGTCACGGGTTGACCGCCGCTGTATTCCACGATCCGCTCAGGCGGAGGGACGCCGTCCTCATCCACCTCCTGCCGGACGAGTTCGCCCTTGCGGTAGAACCGGACGGTTTCCATCCGTCCGTCGCCGTCCGAATCATGCAGGCTTTTTTCAGGCTGACCCTGGCTGTCATAGGTGACCACCTGATCCAGGCGGCCATCGCCGTCACGGTCCGTGCGCTGCTCTTTGGGCTGTTCGTTCTGAAAGTCCTGCCAGACGTTCACCCGGCCGTCACCTGTCGTATCCCGTGTAATCCGCTTGACTTTGCCTTCCCGATACTCCGAGATCGTATCCATGCGCCCGTCGCCGTTCGTATCGCGCTCCCAACGCAAAGGCCTCTCCTCCTGGTCGAAGAGCACGACGTCCGTTATCCGCCCCTTCGAACCGGTTTTTTCCTGGCGCACCCGCTTCCCGTTCTCGAAAAAGTGGGTCTCGTCGGATTTTCCATTCCGGTCCGTGTCTTTCTCGATACGCACCAAAACGCTCTTTTCATAGACTTGCCGGGTTTCGAAGAATTCGTCCCCGTCGAGGTCCACCTCGAGCAAGACGACGTTGCCGGATGCATCCAGATGGGCAACACGGTCGATCCGCCCGTCGGCGTCCGCATCCTGCCGGACTACCCGCTCCGCGCCATAGGTTTCACCGACCCAAAGCCCCGGCGATAAAACCAGCCAGACAAAGGCGCATACCTCTGCCAAAAGGGTGGTCCATTTCCAACCGGGAACCGCATCGGATTCCTTCATGAATCCTGGAACCCGGATTCGCGCTGAGGCCCAACCCTCAGCCGTTCCATGCACGGGATTCCTCATCGGATAAAACAAATGCCTCATATGAACCATCGGCCCCCCGAAAGGCGCCAAAAAAAAGCCACGAAGCACACATGGACCGCCCTTGGCGACCCAGGCCTTCGTGGCCGTTCTCTATCCTAACAATCGGTTGAATTCCAGGAGTGGGTGCCTTCTTGGCACCTCATGCCCATTTTCTACTCATTGTCGGCCGGAGTGTCAATCCTTAATTCGTTTCCATCCGGAAATGGTCTTTTTGGCCAATCTCGGCGTCAATCTGCACGTTTGCTTGTGCGGCGACCTGCAGGTCGCCTCCGTGCAAACGCTTGATTTCCTTGATATTGACTAAAAATCCTCATTCCCGGACCGGAAACTGGGTTTTACCGGGAAATCATTTCCGGATGGAGACGAGTATAATCATCATATTGATTTATTGATTTTCCATGAATAGGGTTTGAACCCTATTTGCACTCATTTCCTCTTCAACAGTTTTCTCAGCTGCTCGAGGCTGCGAGTGTTGATCACATCATCCGTCTCCAGCCAGCCCCGTCGGGCCTGATCGATGCCGTATCGAATGAAGTCCAGATCGGCGATACTGTGGGCATCCGTCGAGATCGCCAGTTTAAGGCCCATATCCTTGGCCATTTTGGCGTGGCTGTCGGACAGGTCGAGCCGATCCGGATAGGAGTTGATTTCCAGAAAACACCCGCTTTCCTTTGCCCCTTCCATAATTTTTTCCAAATCGATCTCATAAGGGTCGCGCTCGTTAATCAGACGTCCGGTGGGATGAGCAAAAATATTGAAATAGGGGTTATCCATAGCGCGAAGAACCCGCTCGGTCATTTTTTCCTTGGAGAGTTCCCGATGATAATGTACAGAGCAGACCACAAGGTCGAGTTCCTTCAGGATATCATCCGACAAGTCGAGAGAACCATCCTTTAAGATATCCACCTCAATCCCCTTCAACAACACCATCCCCTTTAGATTATCGTTTAAGTGATCAATCTCCTTGATTTGCTCTGTCAGACGCTTGGCATCCAGGCCGTGGGCCATGGCTACCTTTTTGGAGTGGTCGGTAATGGCCAGATAGTCGTAGCCATGCTTTTTGGCGGTCTTGGCCATCTCCTCTAAAGTGGCATGTCCATCCGTCGCCTTGATGTGAGCATGCAGGTCGCCTCGAAGATCTTCCATGCTAATCAGATGCGGCAGGTCCCCTTCCTGAGCCGCCTCCGCTCCGGCCGCTCTTTCCCATGAAAAGCCGTCTTCACCGCGAATATATCTCAGCGCCTCTGCCTCCTCATGGGCCTTCTTTCTGTGAGCGGCTCCAGATCCTTAAAATTGCTTTTGGTTTTTTGAAGTTCATCGCTGCCTCTAAGCCGATGTGCGATATCCGATACGAGATAATAGCAAAAAGGGGCACAAATGCTCAAAGCCGATAAGCAAACCGATAATTCAACAACTCCCATATCCACGATCCAATACCCAAATCTATCCCAGGTCTCCCATCATCATCTCAAGCTTCAGCGCATTCTGAACCGCATATCCGTCTTCATCATTGTCAAAATAACAGAACACATCTCTCCCCTTATTGGCCCAGGTGGAAAACGCACCGGCCCATTCGGACAATACGGCAACGCTGTAGCTACCTTTATAGGCACTGCCAGGACCGTGCAGCCGGACATAAATGAAATCCGCCGTAATTTCTTTTGGAGATTGGTATCCGGCCAGGTCGTAGACACAAAAGGCCACTCCAGACTTTTTCATGGCCTCATAGGCTTCCGGGTTCATCCAAGACGTGTCCCGGAACTCAAAAGCGTATCGGTAGCGACTAGGAAGCATCGCCAAGAAATCATAAAGGCGGTCCGCGTCGAAGTGCCAGCGCGGGGGCAACTGAAACAGAATGGGGCCGAGTTTATCTCCCAATACATCCACCCTATTCAAAAAGGCGTTCAGGGGTTCCTTGGGGTCTTTCAGCTTTTTCATGTGAGTAATATAACGGCTCGCTTTTACAGCAAATCTAAATCCTTCTGGGACGGCCTTGTACCAAGACGCCAGGGTTTTCGCTGTTGGAAGCTGATAAAAGGAATTGTTTATTTCCACGGTATGGAAATGCTGGGAATAATATTTGAGATAGTCTTTTCTGGGCACATCCTCGGGATAAAAGGGACCCGCCCAGTGCTCATAATGCCAACCTGATGTCCCAACATGTACATTTTCCAACTCTGCCACAAAAAACTCCTTGTTTAGGCAACAGTCATTTTCCCTTCGGATTTTTTTGCCCCATTTGGAAAAGTCAGGCTTCGAATTTATTTTAATTGTGACAATGTTATTTTTTACATCACAGAAGGAGATTTTACAATAGGGTGAGCATGGTATTTATGCAGCATGATTGACAAGCCTCGCTAAACCATTTTGCGAATAGCGCCATCATCGCAAAAATTTTGAGGGGAATGCATCGCCAAAAGCTACTGTACTGACAGAAATTTCATTAGAAAATGCATGGGGTGACAATACAGAGGCAAGAAAGAGTGTATACGTGATGGGCCCTATTCCCGACCGCATAGGTATTGGATATATAGGTAGTTTCCATCCGGAAAACGTAATTTATTGATAAGACCTAAAAAAAGCGCATTTTAAGGTGGACAATTTCCAGGATTTGTTGGTATAACGTTATTCAAACAACTGAAATAACGACAACAAATAGGAAAAGGCCACCAAAAAATGCGCAAGAAATATCAGCAGCAGATGCCCTTGATGGATCACGGTGTTAACCATCCGCATGCCGAAGATTACGAGCGGATAAGTGCCATCCTTGATGACCTTTCTATTATAAACGAGATGGTTTTGCAAGACCTTACTCATGGAATCAAAAATCGTGATAAGGGAGCCGAAGGCATGAGTGCAGAGCAAGTCCTGCGTGCCGCGATCATCAAGCAAACGGAAGGTTTCAGCTATGAAGAACTCGCGTTCCATCTTGTCGACTCCAGAACGTATCGAAATTTCTGTAGGATCGGCATAACCCAAAAGGGATTTAAAAAGACCGCTCTTTGTAGCAATATCAAGTCCATTGCAGATTCTACAATGGAAAACATAAACAAGCTGATAGTAGCATATGCTGTTGACAAAAAGGTCGAACCATGAAAACAGTCACGGATTGATTGCACCGTTGTAGAAACGAATATCCATAAACCACTTGATTCATCTCTTCTATGGGACTGTGTTCGTGTCTTTACAAATAAATTCTTTCTTATCAATAGTAGACTGGATGATGTTAATTTGCAATTCTCCGATCATTGTAAAAGAGCAAAACGAAGAATGCTTTCTATATTAAATGCCAAAAACAACAAAATCCGAAAAGAAAAATATAAAGATCTTCTTATAGTAGCCGAAAAGACAATTGGCTATGCACATAGCGCCGTGTCAATTTTAGACTCCACTGTGTTCCCCGACCCGTTACAAGCGACCATGGCGCAAGGTATTAATGAAGAAATAAAACGACTTATCCCACTGGCTGAAGGGGTCATAAGCCAAACTCGGCGGCGTGTGATCAATAAGGAAAAAGTCCCAGCTTCAGAGAAAATCGTTTCCATCTTTGAACCTCATACAGACATCATCATCAAAGACCGGCGGGATACATTGTTCGGCCATAAAATATGTGTGAGTGGCGGACCATCTAATCTGATTACTGACTGCTTGATTCTTAAATGTAATCCCGCTGATACAAATTTAACCGTCGAAATGTTGGACCGCCATGAGCAGATCTATGGCCGTTACCCGCAAAAAGTTTCCTTGGATGGCGGTTTTGCTTCAAAAAGCAATCTTCAGGAAGCAAAATCGAGGGGCATCAAGGATGTCTGCTTTGCCAAGAAACGCGGCCTAAAAGAAACGGATATGTGTAAAAGTACATGGGTTTACAATAAGCTCCGTCGTTTCCGTGCCGGTATCGAGGCTGGCATCTCCTGGCTTAAACGATGCTTTGGATTGTCACGCTGCACATGGAAGTCTCTTAGATCTTTCAAGAGTTACGTATGGACATCGATTTTGGCAGCAAATTTATTCACCATTGCCAGAAGCGAAACAGCCACTTAAATCAAACTGGATAAAACAAAACGAAAAAAGCTGTTTTTCATTTACAGGGTGAGGTTTGCCCAAAAATTGCCAAATTTAGCACATAGCGCACGGAAAATTTGAAAAACCTTGTCCCGGAACAAAATTCAGGATCTGGATCTGTTTCCAATCGCGTTTCTGAACTGCGAAAAACCCTATTTCCGGATAGAAACTACCTAATATTCTCATCTGGCAAGAATAGCGGTTCATTCTTTCTTCTCTGATCGGATCTCGATGATCCCGCCTGGTAAAAGGATACCCAGTCTAGCTGATAGATCTGTCCCTCAATCTGCGATCAAAAATGTCGGATGATAACATAATCATTCTCATCATCTTCCACCAGAAGCACCCTGATGGCGTGTGGTTCAGACTTGTTTTCCATAGGCGTGAACGGTCCGTTTCAATTGTCGTTCATTAAGCTTTTCAGCCAAACAATTCCAATTGAAATTACCGGTTTTTCTCCAGAATCGCAAGGATATCGAGTCACCATCCCCTGAATGGCCTCGGCATCGGAACTATTTGAAAAAACGTGGAAATCTAAAAGCGGCTATGAACGACGGCATCAACAGTAGAATAGAGACCCGTTCATGAAATGGTCTCATTGGCCTGTGCATTCGAATCCGATAGCGTTGGCAGTTTCACGACATTCAACCAGTATTGACCGATGCACGTCATTATTTCTACCAGTGCATCAAATTCAGCAGGCTTTGAGATGTAAGAGCTGGCCCCCATATCATAACCGTACACAATATCTTCCTGCTCCCCGGAAGTAGTGAACACGACGATTGGAATTTGCCGAAAATCGCGCACTTGCTTCATCTCCCTGAGCGCTTCCCGGCCATCCTTTCCAGGCATGTTTAGGTCCAGCAGAATGAGACACGGCAAGGGCGTATTTTCGAGACTCGCAAATCTGCCTCTACGGTAAAGATAGTCCATCAACTCTTCGCCATCCGAGACCAGCTGAAATTCCCTTTCTTCAGTTTCTTGCCCACTCCGCTTGAACGCCAGTCTGGCAAGAAAAAAATCATCTGGATCGTCATCAACTATCAGTATAACCCTGTTTACACAAGTCCTCATAGTCTTTAATTCTTTCTCATCATCGCTTTTTGTTTTTCATAAAAATGAGATGCCGGCCGATCAATGCGTGGCAAGCCTCCTGGCTTCATATTCACTGTGGCTTTCGAGAAATTCGATGATGAGTTCAAGGGTCAAAGGGTCAACGTCCGCCTTATGCCAGCCCCTCTTTTCCAGATCAATTTTGATTAGTTGAGGCGTAATTTCATTCCTTCGGCTGACAATGTGCGCCACATCTTCAACTAACAAGAGGGATTCGCGTGGTGTAAATCCCCTGAAAAAAAGCATATAGAAAAGACGGTCCATTATTTCTTCCATAAGTATCGCACCGATCAGGAACCGACAAGTTGGGTTGCAAATGTCGGCAAACAGGTTGCCATAGGGTAAATACCTATGCCCGTTTTAAGGCCCCAGCTTCTTACCTGTAAAAACAAAATCTACGGATTTTCGCTTAATAATCCGCTTGAGCGCCAGTTCACGGAGGTCTTGCGCCGATGAAAAAATCACCCCAAAAGCTGAAGATATCCGCCGGCGAGTTCGAAGCGCCCCAGGACCGTATCAAAGAACGGAACCTGACCGAATCGGACTACGACGTGCTCCTGGGGCTTGCCGAGACAGTGGCGCGCCTGCGGGAGGTCCTTGCCGAGAAAGAAAACTCCATCGGCCGGCTTTGCAAGTACCTGCTGGGGGCCCCGACCGAGACAGCTCGAAACATCCTCAAGGATAAAGCCGAACCGGTCCGCCCCGGAAAAAGGCGACGAACCAAAACCCCAAGGCCACGGAAAAACGGTGCAGACTTGCACACCGGGGCTGCCAGGGTGCGCATCGAACACCCCGCCGAGGGCCATCAGGTCGCCATGTTCATGACCCACAGTCAGCATGCCGGGAAAAACCTGCACGACCTGTTGAAACGCCGGGCAACCGGGCTGCCACCGCCGATTCAGATGTGCGATGCCCTGAACCGGAACGTATCCGAGGACTTTCAAACGATCCTGGCCAATTGCCTCGCCCATGCCCGCAGGAAGTTCGTGGAATTGGTCGATCGATTCCCGGACGACTGCGCCCATGTGATCAATGAGTTGGCAACTGTCTATGTGCATGAGGCGATCGCCAGAACCGAAAGAAATGTCCCCAGAGGATCGACTGGCTTACCATCGGCTCAATACTGAGCCCGTCAT
The DNA here is from genome assembly GCA_900498135.1 of uncultured Desulfatiglans sp. Lineage (NCBI taxonomy): Bacteria > Pseudomonadati > Thermodesulfobacteriota > Desulfobacteria > Desulfatiglandales > Desulfatiglandaceae > Desulfatiglans > uncultured Desulfatiglans sp. Next base: position 2,155,266 of record LR026961.1, on the reverse strand, counting down.
GACAGATCTCGAGGCGTGGTGCCATCAGCAATTTGCAGAGAAGACCGTGGAGCCCAACTCCGGCTTGGGGAAGGCGATCACCTACCTCCTCAAACACTGGAAGGAACTGACCTGTTTTCTCAGAGTGCCTGGAGCCCCGCTGGACAATAACCTGTGGGAAAGGGCCCTGAAGTTCGCCATCCTAGACCGGAAAAAATCCCTCTTCTACAAGATGCAACGCGGCACCCATGTCGGGGATCTCTTCATGAGCCTCATCCACGCCTGTCACCTTTCAGGCATCAATGCGCTCGACTATCCCACACGGCTCCTGAAGAACACCAAAGCCCTGCAGACCTCCCCGCACACCTTCATGCCGTGGGATTACCAGGATCAAAACCGCTAACCAAATCCAGGACAAACGCACAGGCCATCACAAGAATGGAGTGACCTAAAAGTCGCGTGGGAATCACATAGAGGTCGCAGAATCCAGAAACCACAAAAAAAGCACTCAGGAGATACCCCTAAGTGCTTGATCTTACTGGTCGGGACGAGAGGATTTGAACCTCCGACCCCCTGAACCCCATTCAGGTGCGCTNCCAGACTGCGCTACGTCCCGGACAATTGAAGAACTTTATTTATATCCCACTCCCGACACTTGTCAAGCCTTAAAAATCTTCGTTCGCCTATTCCAAGACACTCTCAGAGGACAAAGGGCCTTGTCAGCAGCGTTTCCTGCGAGTAGAATCGCCCGCATCGTTCGATCCTGCAAAGATCCAACCCCTTTTCAAAGGAGTTTCTACCATGGGAGAACATCCGTCAGTGAAAGTGCTTATTGTCGAAAAAAGCGCGGAAATCAGCCAAACGCTCAAGTCCATCCTCGAAAAACGCGGCTTCGACATTTCAATGGAACCCGGGGCGGAGAAAGGTCTGCAGCTTCTGAAAGAAGGCGGAGTTGCGTTGGCCTTCGCCGGCAGCACCGAAGAGGGCATTCCTACCCTGGAACTGATGCGCAAGATCGTCATGCAGTCGCCCATGACCTCCCTCATTCTCATCTCGGAGTTGGGCAACGAAGAGTTACACGAGAAGGCCGAAGGGTACGGCATTCTAGGCAACATCCGCCCCCAGGCCCCCACCGACGGATTGGATGAACTCATCGACACCTTCGATAACATCCATAAAACCCTGCGCACTCGAAAATGAGCGGGAGATATGCACCGAATCGACAACAACCATTCCGGACTGCAAACAGCCGCGCCCGTCGTTCCAACATCTTTCAGAAAAGCGAATGGGTGTCGTTAAGGGCTCAAAGAGGATGACTTCCCCCATCAGATTCCGGGGGGATCCGGACCATCTGATGGGGAAACGTTCTGCATAGAAAAGAGCTTTCCATCCGGAAATGATTTCCCGGTAGAAGCCAGTTTCCAATCCGGAAATGAGGATTTTTCTTCACACCCTTCGGGTGCTCAGTCCCTTCGCTTCGCGGCGGGTCCCGCTTTGGCCAGTATGAAGGGAATCAAGCGGTTGCGCGGAGGCGACCTACAGGTCGCCGCACAAGCAAACGTGCAGATTGACGCCGAGATTGCCCAAAAAGATCATTTCCGGATGGAAACGAGCTAGGATTCCAGGTCCTTGCGGAGGTTGATGAAGCTGCTCCGGTCAAAGCCAAGGGTCTTGAAGAAAGAGAGAAGATCCACTGAATCCCAGCGGACGGCGGTATAGATATGGTGAATGCCTTTCTCACGGTAAATGCGCAGGATTTCTTCGGCCATGGCCTTTCCGATCCCCTGCCCCATAAATTTTGGATCCACCCCCAAGGAGGCTATCCAGGCGCTCTTCTCGAGGCCGAAACCGCTGTAGATGATGTAGCTGATCATGTATCCTGCGACATCCCCATCAACCTCGGCGATGCAGCTCACGTCCTCGTCTTTCCGGACCATCTCCTTGATGATATGACCGAAATCGATTCGTGAAGGCTTCTTGATGATCGCAGAATCGATCCGCCCAATGGCCGCCGCATCTTCAACCCGAATTTTTCTGATGATCAACCTTTCGACCACTTTCAGCCCTGTCTTCTGAAAAACGCTTGTCCGTCTGGCTAATCGATTCTGATAATCTTCACCCTGCAGCCTACCCAGTCAGGGGGAAGATAGACCCGGCCACTGTTTCCGCTCAGCTTGACATACTTCTCGACCATCTCCTCACCATAGACCTCGAACTTGACCTTTCCGCTGACCATGGCGTCATCGACAGAAGCCGTTTCACTTTTAGACTTTTTCTCGTCAGGCATCGTGTAGTTTCTTCGAGTAAAGGATCACTGACCGGCATCAGGATGCGAATGACTGTTGCAAGAGGCTCTCAGGACTCCCGGTTCTCATCTCACAGGACGAATCCTTCCCTCAGAGACACCCAACAACCTGCTTGTCTAGAAGACCGTAGCACGAAATGCCACCCGGTTTCAGACTCTTCAAAGTACCGGAACCTCGACCGGTCTCTTTGCCAAAACGTCGCAGCATGCATGGTCGACAAAAGTCTCTTCCAGGCAAAGAACCGCTGCGCGTTAGCACATGCCGCTCAATGAAATCCAGCAGAGAGACCTATGGGCTACATGACTGCAATCTAGCTACAAAGTGGCTATCTGTCAAGGAAAAAACAACGCGGTAAGTATCGCGTTTTATTGATATATTTAAAAAACCACCCCTTAATCCCATAAGATAGGGTCGAATACAATGCAGCCTGTAAAAGGCATCTCTACGGCCTGTCTTCGCCTCATCTTTGGATCCTGGAGCCTATTTCCTTGGATCTGAAACGATCTGCGAGCAGCGCTGAAGGACCGCAGGAAAAGTGCGGAAAGGTCGCAGGGGGGACGGGCCGGCCAGGACCGGCTGCTCATAGAACTTTACATATAAGCAATTGATAAAATAATAATCAGAGCCGCTCTCCGCGCATGATTCCGGATTCGTTCGGTCCCTTGAAATCGAGCCGTTCGATGTTTCCAAGGCCCGCATCGGCCATGATGTCCCGAATCTCCTTTTGGCCATACGACCGCCCCTCGCTGGTGTTTACGAGCATATTCAGGGCGAAGAGGGCGGGGAAAAGCGGTCCGTCGAAGTTTTGGTTCATGATGAACTCGTGGATGAAAAGAAGCCCTCCCGGCTCCAGGGCCTTTACTGCCTTGGCCACAATCCTCGCCGCACCCTCCGGCCCCTCCGCGTGCAGGATGTGAGAAAGCCAAGCCGCGTCGTAGGAACCGGCAATCGGGTCACTGTGATAATCGCCTGGAGCGAAACGAACCCGATCTTGAACCCCGAACCGTGCGATGGTTTGCTCCGCAAAGGGCCGGCTGTCGGGCAGATCGAAGACGACAGCGCGCAGGTTTTGATTCTGGAGGCAAAAATGAATGGCATAGGTCCCCGGTCCCCCGCCGATATCGATCAGTCTGGAATGCCCCATCAGATCGATCCTCTTGACCAGATCAGGAGCAATCCCCATCGCGAGGTTGAACATCCCCATGAGGAAGCTCTCGCGCTCGAGCCCTTCCCTCAAGCCCTGCCGCCGGGTCGGCCGCCCGGTCCTGACGGCCTCATCGAGCCTCGACCAGGGCTCCACCAGGAAGTGATGGTGCATGACCATGTGCCCAATATACTCGGACGAATCCTCGACAAGGAACCGCCGGGCCTCATCCGTGCACCGATAAGACACCCCCTCTTTCTCGACCAGTCCCATGGCGGCAAGCGCGTTCAAGAGATAAGTGAGCGCCCTGCGGTTTACCCGGTGACGTTCGGCCAAACCTTCGGCGGTGGCTCCTTCATCCTCCAGCCACGAAAACACCTTCAGTTTGACCGCAGTCTGAAGCGCACAGCCCTGCCAGTATGCTCCGGATACCCCCAGAATCCGGCCTGGGGTCCAATGTTCACGTCCTTTCATGGCTCATCCAGCCTGCCCCGAACGAAGGCGGCAAACATTGGGGGATTCTCTCCTCCAATGTCCAACAACCATTTCAGCAGGATATCCTCACTACTGAGGTTTCCCGAGGATTTCAGACAGCATTCGTCCCGTTGTTACAGCTCTCTTCTTTCGCGGCAAAGAAGCTCCTGGCATTCCAACTCCGCAGATTCTAAACGTTTCGGGAGGTCTCAGGAAGCGCCGGACCCCGCTGATTTCGCGGACTGCGCGCGCGACCACCTCTTCTTCCAGACCTTTTCAATCTGCCATTTGCTTACTCCCGCCACCCGCGCAACCGACCGGATGCTCCACGGCCCTCTGTGGGAGGGTGATTTTTTCATCGCGGAGCGGACCATGCCTTCGACTTCCTGTTCAGTCAATTTGGAGGGTCGCCCGGGCCTGGGACAATCCCGCAGACCGTCGAGGCCATTTTTCCTGTACCGACTCACCCAACGGTAGACCAGAGCGACACTTACGCCGAGTGAATCCGCCACTTCAGCTGCCGATTTGCCGCGGTCGAAATCCAGTATGATGCGGGCCCGAGCCGCTACCCGCTTCGAAGCCTTGCTCGACTGCAACCACCGATTTAACCGCTCGCGGTCGAGATCGTTCAAAGTGATCTTTATCCGGCATTCTTTCTTCATGTCCCTTGCCCGTTACTGTCCGGCCGTTGAATTTTTTCTCCCGGCCCTTTCACAAGGCCTAAAGAGCCACAAACAGAGCCGCTGGAACTAAAAACGCTTCGAACCTATCATCCCGACAAGAGAGCAATTTGCATGCCTGGCCATCTTGGGAAATCGGCTTACCGGCCAATCCCATATCATGCCCGTAATTATGAAAACGAAATAAATCAAACGTGTTATTTGTTTATCACCCGCTTCAAAACATCGGTGGGAACATCAAGCGTACACCGAGTCGGCACTTTCTCATTTATGCACAGATGTTGATCAGCAAATGATGATCCAGATCCATTTTCGCCTTAATGACATTATTGTAATCCACATATCTTTCATGTAATTGAATAATTCCTCACATACGAAAATGAAACATTAGCCCCTCATAACACTTGTGAGCCTGTTCTTTCGAGATTGCTTGAAAAAACGAGATAAAGAAAAGGAAGAACCTGATCCAGGAAGAAAAGACAGGTTTTACATACAGGAAAGAAGGAAGAACCTGCAATGCCGGTTTTTCAGCCGCTCATTTTGGCCAGTTTTCTACCGGATATATCTGTCCATTTTTTGACCGGCGTCAATACCGGTGCCGAACTGAACATGGTTTCGAGGTCATTGGATCGGAAAACCTGAAAAAACTTGAGCCATGGGTTGAAATGCGCCTGGATGAGCTCGGATTGAGCGACGCAGCTCTGAAGCGGAAGCTGATAGACGGGCTCGATGCCATGAAAACCCTGACCGCGACGTTCAAAGGGAAAATCACGGATCGCCTGGAGGTGATCGACTGGGCCACGCGGGCGAAGTTTCTTGACCTGGCCCTCCGCGTCAAGGGGATGTATCAACCCGAGAAGGTCCAGGTCGATCAGAGCGGGGGCTTGATCGTGATAGGCACGGGCTACCCCGATGCAGATGACGCCCTGGAGGCTCCAGGCGGGCCACAGAGCAACGAAGACGGCTGACCCCTTCCCATGGCATGGGCCGAACCGGGAACGGCGAAAATAGGAGCGTCTCATTGACGAGTAGGCGAACCTGAAGCGGGCTGAGGTGCGTGAACACATTGTACACATATCTCCACCTCAAGCCGACAGCCTGAACGCAAGGCCAAAACTGCACAAGCCGATAGACCTATCTGTATCGACCGCTATTTCTTCTTATTGAATTTTTCCTGGAGTTTACTCAGGGATACCGAAAAGGAAGGTCGCAGCAAGTTTCTCTGGATCGGAGAGATGTTGTCTTCTTCTGCCTCGAACAAGCAATTAACTAGTATCCATCCGGAAATGATTTCGCGGTAGAACTCAGTTTCCAATCCGGAAATGAGGATTTTTGGCCAATACCAAGGAAATCAAGCGTTTGTGCGGAGGCGACCTGCAGGTCGCCGCACAAGCAAACGTGCAGATTGACGCCGAGATTGGCCAAAAAGACCATTTCCGGATGGAAACTAACTATCGCATCAATCATTCTGTAATCCAGATTTCCTGCGAGATGGATTGATTTGTTTGTGCATATTTTCTTCGACGGAATTGGGTAGAGTTCATAGAGCTGAACCCAAGTATCTAGCGGAAAGAATGTATTTTTTGCAGGAATGAAAAAACAGCTATGCTTCTTGATACAACCAACTGTTGTAGGCTTGTTCCTTTGCTTGGAAGTAGTCTTTACAAAAAGATAGGGTTCGTTATTGCTAGGAGAGTTAAGAAGAATAATGTATTTCTGACCTACAAGCCCATCGTGAAATTTGAACTTGGAATGATAAAAAATGGACCCGCGGATGTGCAACTACTCTTCTCCAAATATATCATACATTTCCTGGCGCTCTTCCATTCGTTCTTTAGCTTCATCATAAGACAGGCTCGTAATGTCGCTATCTATGGCAAGCATGTAGTCTATCTTCTTGAACTGGCCTTTTTCTTTAAGCGTCCGATCCCATGGCTCGTTCTTGAGATGGGTAACTTCAACCATGTCGGCGGCTTTTGCATCCCTGAAAATGAAAGAAAGATTTTCTAGAAGCTTAAGCTCTCGAGGAGAAAAATACTGGTGATCGAAGCCCTTTTTTGCCCTGATCTGCTGGAATTCTTCTTCCAAGGATATAGAGATGGCTTTTGCCATATCGGGTTTCATTTTGGCGGAGAGTTCCTCAAAAAGATCCTTGGGGACAGGTCCCATATTCCATGCATAGTAATCTAGGTTTGTTACCGGCTTGCCAGTCTCTTTGAAGTGTTTAAAATCTAGGAAATACAAAAGCTTAAGCAGTTTTGTCTTGCCGCAATATTTCGTATGCGAAGCAAAATACACCATCGCATTAATAATCTTTTCCCTTTGATAGGTTATGATCATGAATATACTATCAGCCTAACTCAGCTTCTTGTCAAGAGCTGCCTACCGGAAGAAGCGATCCTGGACCCTTCTGGTACCCGTTTCCTGGCTCAATAAATATCAGCAAAACAGACGCTTGAGTAGCCTCCATGGCAGGGGCAAAACTGCGAATATTGACAAGTGGTCACAGGGGCATGGCAGCGCCAGGGGAAAGGGGCCCTTGAAGGCGGCCTTCTTTCAGCTGGAGTGGGGAGAAAATAGCGACGGCAATATGATGCCCTGATTTCAGTCGGCCGCCAGAGAAAACAAGGCCAGTTACAGCCGGGCATATTTTCAGCCGACGGCCGGAGAAAATAGCGAGGGCAACAAGGCCCGCTTCTTTCACCCGCAGCCGACACAAAATAGGGGCGGTTGTAAGGCGGCCATATTTCCATGGTCCAAGGGAGAAAACAGCGGCGATTAAATGGACCCGTTATTTCAGTCGGCCGCCGCCCTCCGGAAAGCCGCGTCAATCGGGCCGGAAGTAAGGCGCCTTCTTTCATGCTGCCCTGGCCAGAGGTCCTTGAGGAAGTGGAGGTCCTTGATGGTCGTCAGAGCGGCCGCCATGATCCACAAACGCCCTTGCCGGTAACAGGTGAGGCACGGGTCGGCACGAGCTTTCAACGATCAGCCCCGGAGACATATCCAACTATGGGTTGAAGCCGAAAAAGCGAAAATAGGGAACGTTTGGGCGTGTGCACACGGGTGGAAAAGGAAAGCTAGACGTCACCTGTATTCATCGAAGAAATCATTGTCAATTTCATAGATGGTCCTGGGTCTGAGCCCCAATAGCTTTTGCTCAAAAAGCTTAACCAGTTTGGAACCGTCAACTAGCTCGATCGGGGGAATGCCTTCACGGATCGCTTCATTCTTGGCATCCTGTGTAAACCGGCCGGTGGTGATAAAGATTCCCTTCTCTGCTCGGCCTTGCATAGCTCCTCTGAAATCGCGCACCTGTGATGAAGGCACGGCATCTTTGTATCGTTTTGCCTGGAATATCACCTTCAAGCTTACGAGGGGGTTGATTTCGAGAATTCCTTCCCCATCTATACCTCCATCACCAGACCGCCCTTTCACCACAACTTTAGTGAATCCCGACGATCGAAGCAACCTTTGGCAAAGCCGCTCGAAACCTTCTGGAGACAGGGCTTTGAGAATCTCGATAAGTTCCGCTCTGTGAGGTTCGTCTTGCTCTTCATCAGTGATTATCGGTTCATCAGAACTTTTTTTGATGCGTTTTTTCGTTATAAAACCACTGTGAATCTTATGAAAAATCTCCTTTACCTCTTCTTCTGTGAGGTGGCTGCGTTGCCCATCTTCGGTCAAGCGCCATACGTGAGGGTCAGAATCGTCAAGTAGACCTTCGCGGGTCAGGTATATTTTGCTCCATGTAATTTGGTTATCAATCCTGAACATGTTGTTTGCCAGCCGATCGGATAGTTCATCCTCGGTTATTTCAAGGCTGATCACGAGTTCGTCTTTTAGTTCTGATGGACTAGCGGAGCCTCCAAGTTTTTTCAGGGCGTCGATAATAGGTAAAAAGAACTGAACATGAGTAGGAAGATTTGGACTTTTCTTCATGGCTTACCTCGGCAAAGGAGAAAACGGTTGTGGTGTCTTTATCGTCTATCTCATATCACAAAGCATTTTTACCTTCAACAAAACCCCTTGACAAAATGAAAAGCCGTGAATTATGCTGTCTCTGCGTGCAAAAACAATCAACCCGGAGGCCACCCGTGAGCTGGCATTTTTCATTTCTGGAACCATCTGTCCCCGACTGGGGGGTATCCGCGAGGACCCCGAGAGGCCCGGTTGAGCCTCTACGCACCAGTCGGGGATTTTTTTGGAGGTCGTCATGCGTGAAAAGAATCAGAGGGAGGAGGCAGTGAGGGGTGTTTGGCAAGGCAAGTGGCAGGACGGCTGGCCGAGGCCTGAGAAGGAGCAAATGCTTCCGGATCCGCCCAAACGGAAAGCGATCAGGAGGACGGTCAAGCGGCCCTTCATCGTCACCCTCCCTACCCAGCAGGACAGTATGGCGCGGTACAGCGTCGGGTTCATCGACGGCGCCGGCTGAAGGCGTACCGCTGGAGCGATCACGCCTTGGGCTGCTCCATCCTTGACGGAGAGTGCATTTGGAACGACACGCCCCACGAAATCAACTGCCAGCGCTGCATCAAGGCCCTTCTTGAGGCCCTGGCCGGCTGCCCACATGAGGAGACCTATATCGACAATCAGGGAACCGTGCGCTGCAAGGCCTGCCATTTTGAGCTTGACCAGGTGGAAGATCCAGATCCCACTGAACCAAATGCTGACGAATACGATGCGCGGCAGGACGAAGACATGGAAGTAGACCATCTACCCCTTGATGACGAAAGCGCACTGAGCCCAGACGAAGAGGCTTGCAGGGGTGTTTTCTGGAATAACCGCGAAAGCCAGGACCGGCCCTTGATCGACATCCGGGGCCAGTTCATGATTGCGTAGGAGGTGAGCGCCATGGAACAAGTCAAATGGATTGTGGATTGTGGAAATGGCCGTCTCATCTTCGAGCCCGGTGGCGACTGTAAACCGCGATGCGTTGGGCTGCTCTGTGTTCAGACCAACTCGTTCGTTGACTCAGAGTGTGAAGTTTGGACGGAAGTGCCTCGGGAATTGGCTGCGTGGTATCCGGGGGCGAAAGTTCAGGAGGTGCGATATGCGTAAGATCGAACTCCGTACCACGATCACCACAGCGGCAGCATGGCGCCTGAACCGCCTGGCCCTGGCCTGGAACTGCACGAGCACGGAGGTCCTCGAGCGGATCACCAGGGAGGCGGCCGACACCCATAAGCAGGTCCTTTTCCCTCCGGCCGGCACGGCCGAGATTCAGGAGGTGCGGGCATGATCGAGCAGGTTGACATATTGAGAAAGGATTTTTCCACCGCCCTTCCGTGTATTGCTCAGAAGCTCAGCGCGATCGGAACGGTTTTGCGAAACCATGATCGGATTGATTTTGACGCGGAAGACATCGAGGCCCTTGGCGCAATGGTTTTCGAGGAAGCCGACGACCTGAAAATCATCGCGAGGGCCCTTTACGGGGATTGAGCGAAACCCGCCCGCTGGATAGGCTGGCCCCCGAAAAGGAGTTCCCTGCTCCCTGCCAGCGGGCGAAACCAAAACAGGGCATGATGGAAACGGGGGGTTTCCATGGGTGTCACAATACGGCAAAAGGTCAAAGGTAAAGGTCAGCCGTGGTGGGTGTTCATAGCCCATCAAGGGCAGCGGAAAAGCGTCAGGATCGGCGATAAAGCGGCAGCTGAAAAGGTTGCCTCAGCCCTTCGGGAACGTCTTAAAAAGGGCTTGCTGAACCTGGCGGAGGAAAAGAAGGCCCCGCCTCCATCCTTCCAGGAAGCATCCGCGAAATGGTTGTCCTACATAGAGGCGATGCGGAAGGCCTCCACCCATGAGCGTTACGACAACGCGATCAAGAAGCACATCCTGCCCGTATTCGGTGAAATCCGCCTGGATAAGATCACCAGGGGCGAGATCCGCGATTTCCTGCTCGAGAAGTTCAACGAGGGCCTGAGCAAATCCTCGATCGGGCTGCTGCGCGACATCGTGAGCGGGGTTTTTAACTTCGCCATAGATGAAGGGCTGGTCAAGGAAAACCCCGTGACCGGAATCACCAGGCGGATGCAGCTGAAGCGCGAGCGGAAGGAAATCAACCCGCTTGCCCCTGACGAAATCGCCCTGGTCCTCGAAACCTGCAAGGAGATCCATCCGGAGCACTACCCATTCTTCATGCTGCTGGCCCGGAGCGGGGTCCGCCTGGGTGAGGCCCTGGGCCTCGAATGGGGAGACATTGATTTCAACGGCAGGGCCTTGTGGATACGAAGATCATACCGGCGCGGCGCCTATACCACCCCCAAGAACACCAAGGCCAGGAAAGTCGATATGTCGGACCAGCTCCACGCGGTGCTGAAGGCCCACATGCACCAGCAGAAGAAGGCAGCCATGAAGACAGGCAAAGGTGAACTTCCTGCCCTGATCTTCAATCGTGGCGGCCATGTGATCGAGCAGAACCATATTCGGAGGATCTTTGACAGGGTGTTGCTCAAGGCCGGGGTCCGCAAGGTCAGGATCCACGATCTGCGTCATTCCTACGCTTCCTTGCTCCTGAGCGGCGGCGAATCGGTTTTCTATGTCAAGGAGCAGCTGGGCCATTCCTCCATCAACATCACCGTGGACCGCTATGGGCATTGGATACCGACAGAGAAGAAGGCAGGGGTGAACCGCCTCGATGAGACAGGCACCCCATAGCACCACCAGGTGATGCCATTCATGGAAGCTCCGGTCTGGTCCGGGGCTTTTTCATTTTCCGGGGGTCAAAAAAAGGAAAGGTTAGAGCGCTGATCTGCACCCTATATGCACCCTGGAGCAGTTTTAGCGATCTAACCTATTGAAATTACAAGGTTTGGTGCCGAAGGCGAGACTCGAACTCGCACAGGCATCCGCCCACTAGACCCTGAACCTAGCGCGTCTACCAATTCCGCCACTTCGGCACGCAAGAATGGGGTTGAAAATTTAGATCCTTAATACTATAGTTCCGCATAAACGTTGTCAACACATTTATGCGGCTCTGACAGGCCGGCTGGGCAATTCGCGAGGATTGGCGCCGGCTTTGCATTTCAGGAACCAAGGAACAGCCATGACCACCCTGTACAGCCTGGACCAATTGGAAAACCCTCTCGTCAACCCTGTGCTGACCATCGGCAACTTCGACGGCGTCCACAGGGGGCATCTCGCCCTTTTCGACGCGGTCAAGGGCCGCGCCCGAGAAATCGATGGGCAGTCGGTCGTTCTCACATTCGACCCGCATCCCATCAAGGTCATGAAACCTCAAAATGCACCCCCGTTGATCACGCCCACAGAGCAGAAGCTTCAATTGATCGAAGCCGCAGGCATCGACGTGATCCTCTGCCTCCGCTTCACACGGGAATTTGCGTCCCTTTCCGCGGAGGACTTCATCCAGAACATTCTGGTGAGAAAGATCGGCATTCGGGAATTGGTCGTCGGGTACGACTACGCCTTCGGGCGCAACCGGGAAGGGAATACGGCATCCCTGAAGGCTGCCGGTCGAAAATTCGGGTTCAAAGTCCACGTGATGGATCCGGTCCGGATCGATTCAAACCTGGTTTCGAGCACCGCGATCCGGCAACTGGTGCAGACCGGCCAACTGGATGAGGCGAAAAAGCTTCTCGGGAGGAATTACCAGATCACCGGCATCGTCAAGACCGGTATGAACAGAGGTGGACGGCTGCTGGGATTCCCCACCGCAAACCTGAACGTGGTCGACGAACTCGTGCCGCAGCGCGGCGTCTACGCCGTGAAGGTGATCACAGACAGCGGGAGCTATCAAGGCGTAACCAACATCGGGTACAATCCCACCTTCGAAAACAACGCCTTTTCCATTGAAACCCACATCCTCGATTTCAACGAAAACCTGGTCGGCAAGACGATCCGGGTCCGCTTCATCGCGCGCATCCGCCAGGAGCAGAAGTTCGAATCCGTGGCCGCCCTCGCTGAGCAGATCCGGAAGGACATCCTCCAGGCACGGGAGATCTTCGCCCGAAACCACGAGCGATCAGCGACCGAGCCCCCCGCCTCATGAGCGTTCTAGACAGGATTTTTCTTTCTGTTGGGTCCTGCGGTTTTCGGTTGCATTGGATCGCTTTTTGGTATAGGTCTTCCCTGTGAGTTTTGCGTGCAAAAGAAATCCTGAAAAGGTGCTGGGAGGAAGCTATATGAAGACGACCAATCTGTCCGCCCTTCAGAAGGGCGTCGACCGACGTACGTTCCTGAAGCTCTCGGGCATGCTGGGGCTTGGGGCGGCTGCGGTGCCCGTCCTTGCCACCCAAGCCGAGGCGGTCCGTTTCAATCGTGACGAACATAAGGTCTCCATGACGCGCGTCGCCATGGGCACCTTCGTTTCGATGACCCTCATCCATCCTTCCAGGGACGAGGCCCAGGAAGCCATGGGCCGCGCTTTCGACGAGGTTGACCGGCTGAGCCGTGAGCTGAGCCGCTTCGACGGCGCCACAGCCGTATCGCACCTCAATACCGAAGGAACCCTGCGCGATGTGCCCCCCGAACTTGCCGACGTCATTGAACGCTCTCTACGGTATTACCGCCTCAGCAACGGCTGCTTCGACATCACCGTCAAGCCGATCGTCGATCTTTTCCAGGCCTCTTTCGACATGTCGGGCCAGGCTCAGACCCTGGAACCCAACCTGGAAAAGGTCCTGCCTCAGATCGGCGCCGACAAGATTATGTATTCAGGGCGCACCTTGCGCTTCGCCGAACCCGGCATGGGCATCACGCTGGACGGCATCGCGAAAGGCTACATCGTCGACCGGGCATCGGAAGTTCTCACCCGGCTCGGCATCCGCAACCACCTCATCAATGCCGGGGGGGACATCAGGACCTGCGGCGCCAAAGAACACCACAAACCATGGTCCATAGCCATCCAGGACCCGCAGAAACAGAAACGCTACCCTGATGTGATCCGACTTGGCGACGGTGCCATAGCCACCTCGGGAAACTACGAGGTCTACTATGACCACGAAAAGATGTTTCACCACATCGTCAACCCGAAGAACGGCCACTCGCCGCTTCAAAGCAGCAGCGTATCGGTGTGCGCCGCCACGACGATGGATGCCGATGCCCTGTCCACTGCCGTCTTTGTCATGGAGCCCGCCCATGGGCTGCACTTCATAGAGACCTTGCCTCGGTGCGAGGCCTTCATCCTGACGAAGGCGGATAATACGCTCAAAAGTTCCGGGTGGGGGTGTCAGGCCATATAAGTTTATCAATCATTTCAACAACTTTGGCCAGAGTGGGAGGGTGAAGCGCCGACACGGCGCATCCTCCCATTTTTTCGGCCAGGTCCTCCGCCTCCTGCGCCTCCAGGAGATCGGCCTTGTTCAACAGCTTGAGAACCGGCACCTCCTGCAGCGACAAATCTGTCAGAATACACTCCACGGTAGCCGCCTGCTCCTCGAGCTGCGGATGGGTGATATCCATCACGTGCAGCAGCAAGTCCGCATCCTGAAGCTCCTCCAGCGTCGCCGCGAACGCCTCCATCAGACTCTGCGGAAGATCGCGGATGAACCCGACCGTATCGGTGATGATCGCCTCGCGTTCCTCCGGGAAGCGCAGCCTGCGGCTGCTGGGGTCGAGCGTCTCGAAGAGGCGGTTGCGCGCACCAACTGCGCTGTGGGTCAGGGCATTCAGAAGAGTGGACTTCCCCGCATTGGTGTAGCCCACGATGGAGATCACCGGCAGACGCCTTGCATTCCTCAAGCGCCTTCGACCAGCGCGCTGCACCTTGATCGCGCTCAATTCCCGGTTCAACGCGGCGATCCGGTCCCTGACCCGGCGGCGATTGATCTCGAGCTTGGTCTCGCCCGGCCCACGGCCGCCGATCCCGCCCGTGAGGCGCGACATCGCGGTGTTCTTCGCCGCCAAACGCGGCAGCAGGTATTTGAGCTGCGCCAGTTCCACCTGGATCTTGCCCTCACGTGTGACGGCGCGCCGTGCGAAGATGTCCAGGATGAGCTGACTGCGGTCGATGATCTTGAGGTCGGTGTATTTGGTCAGATGATCCACCTGGGCGGGGCTCAATTCCTGGTCGAAGATGATCAGTCCGGCTCCGGTCTGCAGACACTGGAGCACCAGTTCCCCCAGCTTCCCCTTGCGGATCAGAAAGCGCGGATCAGCCTCCCGCAGGCGCTGCACCACCTTCGCGACGACATCGAGCCCGTCCGACCTGGCCAGTTCTTCCAGTTCATCGAGATGGCTTTCGGCCTTCCAGCGAGGTCCGGTCGTCACCCCTACCAGCAAGGCCTTTTCCCTCTGGTCCAGGGCATGTCCTCTTTGCTCTCTGACGAGTTCATCCTCGAGGGCTTGAATCATCGCCATGAAGTCGATCCGCAGTTGCCCGATATCCGGGACCTTTTCCGTCATCCATCCCTGCCCGTTCACAGCATGTGGAAGAATATGCGCATAGCTGATCGCTCCGGCAATCCCCCGCTCGTCCACTTCCACACAGGCCATGGCATCCAGGGCAAGCAGTACCAGATCGGAGAGATCCTCTTCGGAAAGCGGCTCCTTCTCGAGGTGCGTATGGATGCAGCGAAGCCCGCACAAACGCCCCGAACCTTCGCGGTAACCGGATAGTTCCGGGATCCAGACATGGCTGTGGTCCCCTACCACCACATGGGACACCTCCCCTTTCCGGGTAAGCAGCAAGGCGACCTGCCGGTTCAGCTCCCGGGAAAGCGACGCCATCTCGCGGACCAGTTCACGCGATATCAACTCAGCCGGCGCCACCCTCCTGGGATAGAGAGTCTGAAGCCGCCGCTGCTGACCGGCCTTCAAGCCGCTTGTTTTGCCATGTATGGGATCGATAGGTGCCTCCATCCGAAAACGGCCACTCGCGCCCCGGCCTTTCGAGTCCGGATCCGCTGAAAGCGCCTTGAAACAAAAGGCCCTTCCACAAGGAAAATTTTGCTGTCCACAGAGGAGTGTATGAAGCGTGAACTATCCGAAAATCGGTCAGGCATGCACGACACCCGCTTCGCCCTGCTCTGAAATCTTTCAGTAAAGGAAAACTGGCTTTGGCGGGATGGTCGCGTCGTTGTCTTCGAGGCCCTCCTTCGGAAGGCCGCTGAAGAATCATCGGGAAGGAACAATCCACCTCTCACTGTATCGGGAGGTCTTCTCCAGCGAAGTTCTCGAAGCGGGTCAATTCTTTCAGGAATGTCAACTTGAAGAAGCCGGTCGGACCGTTCCGCTGTTTGGCCAGGATGATCTCGGCCACGTTCCGGTTCTCTTCGGAATTCGGGTTGTACATCTCGTCACGATAGATGAAAACGATCACATCGGCGTCCTGTTCAATGGCCCCGCTCTCCCTCAAATCAGCCAATTGCGGACGCTTGTTCGGCCGGTCCTCCACCTTCCGGTTCAGCTGGGAAAGGGCCATCACCGGCACATTCAGATCTTTTGCAAGCCCCTTGAGCGCCCGGGATATTTCACTGATCTCCATCTGACGCGACTCAGCGCTTCGCCGCCCCTGCACGAGCTGCAGATAATCGACGATGACCAGGCCCAGGTCCTGATGTTTCTTCAGCCGGCGGCACTTCGCCTTCATCTCCAGAACGCCGGCAGCCATACTGTCATCGATGAAGATCGGCATCTCGCACAGGTTGCTGGCGGCATGCGTAAGCTTGCCCCACTCCTCATCCTTTAGAAAACCCGTACGGAGCCTGGCGGCATCGATGCCCGCATCGAACCCGAGCAGCCTGATCCCCAGCTGCGACCGGGACATTTCAAGGGAGAAGATAGCCACGCCTTTGCCGGTCTCTTTTGCGGCGTTGTAGCCGATGTTGAGCGCAAGGGCCGTCTTGCCCATACTGGGCCGGCCGGCAACGATGATCAGATCGGACGGCTGAAGACCGGCGGTCAAGCGATCGAAATCCGTAAAGCCGGTGGGGGTGCCGGTCACATGGCCGGGCTGCTGTGCAACAGCTTCGAGGCGCTTGAAGCTGTCCTTGATCACGTCGTTCAGCGGGTGAAATCCTTCTTTGACCTGGGACTCAGCGATGTCATAGACGGACTGCTCGGCCAGGTCGAGCAGGTCCTCGACCCGCTCCCAATCCTGGAAACAAGACTCTGAAATGGTGGAGCAATGCCCGATCAGCTTACGCCTGACTGACAGTCCCTTGATGATCTCGGCATGGTACACGATTCCCGCCGACGTCGAAACGGCCTCGACAAGATCGGCCAGATAGCGGGCGCCGCCGATTCGCTCGAGACAATTCTTCCGAGTGAGGGTCTGCGACAGGGTGATCAGGTCGATCGGTTCGCCGCTATCATAAAGCCCGCACATCCCTTCGAAGACATTCGCATGCGCCTCCCGGTAAAAATCATCCGGGGAAAGGATGTCCACGACCAGATTCATCGCGTCGTTGTTGATCAGGATGCCGCCGAGGACCGCCTGCTCAGCCTCCAGATTGTGCGGAGGCACCTTCAAGCTGACCGGCGCTCTTTCCTTTTTGCTCACGGCCATGGAATCCAACTCACCGATCGCGAGTTCAAGGCAGGACTACTCTGCAGAGGTCTTTTCCTCAGAAGCCACCGAAAGCTGCAGCATGCCGGTCACCCCGGGATAGATGCGGACCGGGACCTTATAATCACCGACCGACTTGATGGGCTTGTCGAGGAGGATCTTGCGCCGATCCACTACAAATCCTTTTTTCTCCAGTTCCTCTGCGATGTCCATTGCGGTGACCGACCCGTAAAGCTTTCCTTCCTCGCCCGCCTTCTGGGCGAAAGAAAGTCCCATGCCCTCGAGCCTTTCCTTGAGTTGAACCGCCTCCTCCTTGGCCCGCAGCCGCCGGAGTTCGATCTTTTTCTTCTGAAGTTCGAAGGCCTTGATATTTTGAGACGTCGCGAGCACCGCTATCCCCCTCGGCACAAGATAGTTGCGGACATAGCCTTTGGCGACATCCACCACGTCCCCTTCCAAACCCAGTTCATCCAAATCCTGCCTCAATATCACTTTCATGAACAGACCTCCCTAGCGTGTCTCATGAATTTTCGAGCTCGTTTTTGCGCATCTTCCTGAAATCCATCCACTGATCGAAAAGGCCCAGGAGCGCCAGCAGCACCAGAAGAATCTGCTGCATGAAAATCAGGAAATAGACCCCGGCCCTGGCCCATCCGGGGACCCGATAGCGATTCAAGAAAAAAAGAATAATAGACAATCCATGAAATAGATAGACGGCCATGGCGACGATCAGAACGTTGACAGCCACCACGGCCAGCGGCCCAGAGCCCAAAAACGTGAGAAACCCCGATACGATAAGGGCCCAGACCAGCTGTTCGGGCGCATGCCACCGGTCCAATGGCGCCGTCCTGGGAAGATCCATCCGGCGCGCCTTGAGGAGCACCCGGCCGGCGATCAGGTTGAGCCACACCACGACCCCCATCCCGATCACCATCAAAGAAAAATAGATGCGCGCAAGCAGATCGAACAGGCTCTGCGAAAAGGCCTCCAATTCGCTTTGATCCAGAGCTGCAAGCCCTGCCGACTGATAGGCCTCGATGCTCGCCTGCACCTGCGCCTCGAGATAGGCCAGGATCATCTCTCCGGGTCCCATGCCGCGCCGGGCCGCCAAGGCTACCAGCAGCATAAGCCCCAAGAAGGCCATCACGCCGGTCGTCAACAAGATAACGCGCCCCGGGGCATAGCCTTTCTCCGTAAAAGCCGCCAGCATGAACCCGAGGGCGCCGAATTCCACCCCGAAAACCGCGATATGGGCCCCTCCCCCCAAATGCGCAACCAAGGCGATCAGGGCAAGCACCAGCACCGTCAGTTTGAGACCCTGACGGAATCCGAGCTTGATGGAATAGTAAAAGAAGGGCAAGGGGGCCAGGAGGCTGAACAAAGGCCCGAACAGAGGAAGCCAGACCGGCATGGACAGCAAGACACCGGCCCACCCTGCGCACCCCAGTACGTCTATCGGCTTCATGGGAACTCTGGCGTGTGGTTCCAGAAACGTCGACTTGCTTAGGCGACAGCCCCCGCTTCAGGCCTCTTCCTCAGCGCAAGGTCGACGTCGTGTAAGGCAGCAACGCTATGTTTCGAGCCTGTTTGATTGCAACCGTCAGCATCCGCTGGTGTTTTGCACAGTTGCCCGAAATCCGGCGCGGCGTGATTTTTCCCCGTTCGGTGGTAAAATGTCTGAGGGTCTTGACGTCTTTATAATCGATGACAAGGCTGCTGTCGGCGCAAAACCGGCACACCTTCCTTCTGTGGAAGGTCCTCTTGAATCTTCCTCTCTCACGATTGAATGCCATGCTATTCCTCTCCTTTTCCTGATTCCGATTCCTCTTCGGCTTCCGATTTGGGTGTTTCCTGCGACTTCGTCCGAGCCTCCTCCGCCTGCCGCCTCAATGCCTCGGGATCCGCATCTTCGCTCAGCTTGACGGTCTGGTACTTCAGGACACGGTCATCGAGCCGCATCTCGCGCTGTAATTCTTCCGGGACACGATTTTCCCCGCAGAATCTGAGCAGCACGAAACTCGCCTTGTCAAATTTCTTGACATCATAAGCCAAAGGCCTTCGGCCCCAGTCCTGCACCTCGATCACCTCACCGCTGTGCCTACCGACGATGTCGACGAACTTCTTGGAAACACTCTGGTAGTCTTCTTCCGCCAGATCCGGATTAATCAGGTAGAGAGTCTCGTAATACCTCATCCAAACGGTCTCCTTTCGGACTTCCCCAAAAAGGGGGCATTTTGGTCCCCGCCTCAGGTCAGCTTTCAGGCACGCCGACTTTGCAGGAACAAGGAGCAATTCAAAAATAGATATTTATATAGGTGAAAGAGTCAAATGTCAATTAGTTTCCCTCCGGAAATGGTCTTTTGGGCCAATCTCGGCGTCAATCTGCACGTTTGCTTGTGCGGCGACCTGCAGGTCGCCTCCGCGCAAACGGTTGATTTCCTTGATCTTGGCCAAACCGGGACCCGCCGCGAAGCGGCGGGACTGAGCACCCGAAGGGTGTAAAGAAAAATCATCATTTCCGGCCTGGAAACTATTGCGTTTTCAAGGTTTTATTTCCGGGGACGGACACCAATCGATTTCAGGAGAGAGAGCCCGTGCTAGGCATGTTCGCCGGGAGATCACACACAGGCGACCTCCCGGCAAACATGCCTCGAGGCGGCAGGGAGGCCCATTGCCACATCGGCGCCAAACGGGGAGCGATCATAGCCATCCGAGCCTCATTTCTTGAGTTGTCCGGCCAATTCCTCGAGGATTGCATCGAACTGCCGGCGCATATCGATCATGTTCTGACGCATACGCAAAATAACCTCCACCCCCGGGAGGTTGACCCCCATGTCCTCCATGAAGATCTTCGTCAGCCTGAGGGTTTCCAGATCCCCGGCGCTGAAGAGTTTGGCGGCGCTTTCCTCGGTGCATATCGGACAGACGATCTCCTCGGATTCGAGCTCGGACAGAAGGTCCTCATCCAGTTCAAAGGCCTCGATCACTTCCGTAATCGTCCAGTATTCTTTGGTCATTGTCGGACCTCTCCCCAAAAATTCCAGGTTCAGGCCGCAGATTCCGGTCTGGCCTTCTCGTGCAGCCTTCCTCATCTCTTCTAAAACCGAATCCCTTCCCGGATGTCTTCCTGATAAAAGGACGACAGGGCCTCCGCGGCCTTCAGGGCCTGCTCGTCATCGGTCTTGGGCACCTTGACCACCAGTTTCAACATCAGATCGCCGTATGCCTTGGTTTTCGGGTTCTTCGCACCCTTCCCGCGCAGTTTGAGGGTCTGCCCGCTCTGACTGCGCGGCGGCACCTTGACCTTCACCGTTCCCTTGGGAGTGGGAACCGTCACGATGCCCCCCTTGATCGCCTCCGTCACAGTGACAGGCAGATCCATGTAAAGGTTGTCATCCTCGCGCCTGAGCAAAGGATGAGGTTTGATGTGAATGATGAGGAAGAGATCGCCCGGTGGGCCGCCGTCCATTCCCGGCTCTCCCTTCCCTGCAACGCGCACTTTGGACCCTTCTTTCACCCCCTCGGGTATCACCACGCGGATCCGCTCCTCCCCCATCACCTGGCCGGTGCCGCCGCACTGCGGACATGGGCGTCCGATCTGACCATGCCCTCCGCACTGCGGGCAGGGCTTGGTGAAGCGCATGGGCCCTTCGGCCACGTTGATCCGCCCGGAGCCACCGCATGCAGGACAGGTGGTCAGCTTGGAATTGGGATCCATCCCGGAGCCCTTGCACAAAGCGCAGGCCGTCATTTTCTGCATCGACAATTCCGTCTCGAAGCCTTTCAAGGCGGAGATCAGGTCCACCTCCATGGGATGTTCGACGTCCCTGCCCTTTCGGGGGCCTCGTCCCCGGAAGGTCTTGCCCCCGCCACCAAAATCGAAGATATCCCCGAAAATGTCCTCATAGCTTTGATACCGGCCGAACTCCGGCCCGGCCCGGCCTGCGCCCGCCTGCTGTTTGTAGGCCTCCTGCCAGCTCTTGTATTCCCTGGCCTTTCCCGCGTCGAAGCCGGACTGGAGCCCTTCCTCGCCGAACTCGTCGTAAAGCTTCCGTTTCTCCGGGTTCCCGAGGCAGTCATACGCCTGCGAGATCTCCTTGAAGGTCTGCTCCGCCTCGACATTCCCGGGGTTGATATCAGGGTGCCATTTTCTTGCAAGCTTCCGGTAGGCCTTCTTGACCTCCTCCTGGGTAGCTGTGCGCGAAACACCGAGGATCTCATAGAAATCTCTTGCCATGCAGTCTTACCTCGCGCGTATTTTGGGACCGATAGGTTAAAAAATCTTAAGGAACCTGCGAGCGGTTGTCAAACAAATGAAGGCCGAAGCCAAGCCGGGGGCCACGCCGGACGGATTTGAAACAGGGGTTCTGACACCTGAAATCTCTGAAAGACTGCTCCCGTACTTGGGGTCCACTTCAACTATCTGAACCTATCCCCAGGAAACTCATCCAAATCACCGAAAAAACCTGGTCTCAGATCATTTAAATCTTGATCTCAGAGGTTTTAAATATATGATTCGATCTTCAGAGAAACGCCGTTCAAAAACCATCTGGAATTTTATCAGCTTATGGTTGCCTTTCAATCCATCGACTGGATCTTCCTCTGCGGCGCCTTGTTGGCCGGTTTCTTTCTCGGTTTAGGCACGGCCGCCGCGATCAAGACGTTCAGGCTCAAATCCGCCCGAACTATTGCAGAAGAGATATATCGTGAAAACGAAATGCTCCGCCGGGAAGGGCAGGAAACCCTGCTTTCGCAGATCGAAAGCGCCTTCGCCCGGCTTTCGGTGGACGCGCTCGATCACTCGACCCATGCATTCCTGAATCTCGCCGACGCCCGGTTCAAGGAAGAGAGGACGCTGAGCGGCAGCGAACTCGAGGCGAAAAAGGGCCTCATCGATGTCCAAATCAGCCGGATGTGCGGCGAACTCGACAAGATCACGGGGCTGATCCGGGCATTGGAACAGGAACGGCATCAAAGCTACGGTGCGCTCGACAGCCGTTTGAAATCCTCCCAGGAGCAGATGCGTGATCTTCTCGAAACGACTCGAGCCCTGAGGGAGGCCCTGGCCAACAACAAAGCCAGGGGCCAGTGGGGAGAAAGAATGGCCGAAGATGTTCTGCGGTCGTGTGGCTTAAAAGAAAACATCAATTATTACAAGCAAAAATCGAAAGCGGGCGGCGGATCGCGACCCGATTTCACCTTTCTCCTGCCCCAGGGCCGCCGCTTGAACATGGATGTAAAGTTCCCGCTAAGCAATTACCTCAAAACCCTGGAAGCCGCCTCCGACCTGGAAAAGAATCTGCGCCAGAAAGATTTCCTGAGAGACGTCCGCGCCAGGATCAGGGAAGTCACGACACGGGACTATATCGATCCTGAGCAGCACACCCTCGCCTATGTTCTTTTGTTCATTCCCAACGAACATATCTACGCGCTGATCCACGAACAGGATCCGGAACTGATCGAAGAGGCCATGAAAAGCAACGTCATCCTTTGCTCGCCGCTGACCCTGTTTGCGGTCCTGGCCGTCATCCGCCAGGCTGTCGAGCAGTTCACCCTGGAGAAAACGACTGCTGAAATTTTGACGCTGATGAGCACCTTCAAGCAGCAGTGGGAGCTGTTCTGTGAAAAAATGAGCCTCCTCGGCCGCCGAATCAACGAAAGTCAGAAGGAATTCGAGGCGTTGACGACGACCCGGCGCCGGCGCCTCGACCGATCCCTCGATCGCATCGAGACCCTGCGCGCCGGATATCTGGAAAAAAGCGCGGCACCCCCCGAAATCGGATCCTTCGCAGACTCGGAAGACCGATCCGACCAGCCCGGCTAGAAAACGTATGGGCAAAGATGGCCGGAGGCAAGGTCTGTAAGGCCTTGAGCAATTCCCATCCGTAAATATAAATGGTCCTTTTTGTCAGTCTCAGCGTCCATCTGCATGTTTGCTAGTGCGGCAGTCACCGGATCGGTGGCGTGAAATCGCACGATTTCATTGATATTAAAAAAATATCCCCCACTTTTTTCGATGCGAAGCCGGGCTGCACCGCAAAATCCTTTCCGCATGGAGGCCACATAGAAAAATCGAGGCGCAAAGACGGCGCAGTGACTGGGATGAGCCAAAGGCGGCAAGGATGTGTTTTTTAGTAAACGATTTTTTCTTCGAGTGAAATAGATCTTACTGCTTGACTCTCATAATGAATCCTGTAAAGAAATAGCATCTCTCACAGATAATAGGGGGCGTGATGGCGGGGAAGCGAAAAGGCAGAATCTTGATCGTAGATGATGAGAACGGGATCAGGCAGGCATTGAAGATGGTGCTGCAGGAAGACAACGAAGTCATCCTGGCCGCCTCCGGTGCAGAGGCCGTTGATGCCTTCACGCAAAACGCCTTCGACATTGTCCTCCTCGATATCCTCCTGCCGGATTCAAACGGGCTCGATCTCTTGAAGACATTCAAAGAGACAGATCCAAACACGGCGGTGGTCATGGTAACAGCGGTCAAAGAGATCAAGACCGCTGTACAGGCTATCAAGGCCGGCGCCTACGAGTACATCATCAAGCCGTTCGTCGTCGATGATCTTCTTGCGGTTATAGACCGGGCGCAAGAGAAGAAGAAGTTGCTTCAACAGGTGTCCTACCTGAAGCACGAGCTCCAGCGCTACCACCTCTTCGAAAAAATGATAGGAAAAGACCCGAAGATGACAGAGGTCTTCGACCTTATCGCGACAGTGGCATCCAGCGACGGAGCAGTCCTGATTCAGGGGGAAAGCGGGACCGGTAAAGAACTCGTTGCCAGAGCCATCCATCATTTGAGCTCTCGCAAGGACCAGCCCTTCGTAGTGATCAACTGTGCAGCCATCCCGGCCTCGCTGATGGAGTCGGAGATTTTCGGACACCAGAAAGGGGCGTTTACAGGCGCCGTATCGAGCGTAATGGGGAAGTTCGAGGTCGCTGACGGAGGAACGGTTTTCCTCGACGACATCGACTGCCTTGAAGTCAGCATGCAGGCCAAACTTCTGCGCGTTATCCAGGAAAAGGAATTCGAACGGGTTGGAAGCCACAAGGTCCTCAAGGCGGACATCCGCTTTGTGGCGGCCTGCAACAAGGAAATGCAAGCCCTGATCCAGGAAGGGCGTTTCCGTGAAGACCTTTTCTACCGCTTGAATGTTTTTCCGATCAAACTCCCTCCACTGCGCGAAAGGCGGATCGACATTCCTCTGCTTCTCGAGCACTTCCTCGGCTGCCATGCCCAGCATACCGGAAAACCGGCCAAGCGATTCTCAGACGAGGCCCTTGCCCAGTTGACGGCCTACCAATGGCCAGGCAACGTTCGCGAACTTCAGAACCTCGTCGAAAGGCTTTTTACCATCACCAAAAGCGATATCATCGGAACCGGAAATTTATTCGGGCTCAGCATCGCAGCCAAGCAGCTTCACGACATGACGCTTCGGGAAGCCGTCAATGACTTCGAGAAGGATTTCATCACCCAGGTGCTGGCCCGCGTCCGTGGCAACCGCAAGAAGGCGGCGGAGATTCTTGGTGTCCATCGGAATACGCTCCTCGCAAAGATCAATGACCTGGGCATCGAGGCTTGAAAGGCTAAAATAATTCCTGCTCCGGGTGCCCCCGCTCAGGGGTGCTCCTTGCAACGAAAATACCCTATTTCCCATCCGGAAATAGTCTTTTTGCCCACTCTCGGCGACAATTTGCATGTTTGCTCGTGCGGCAGCCTGCAGGTCGCCTTCGCGCAAACACTGAATTTTGCGGTGGAACTGCGCACCCAAAGCGTGTGAAGAAACCGGGACCCGCCCCGAAGGGGTGGGACTGCGCACCCAAAGCGTGTGAAGAAAAGTTCTCATCTCCCGATCGGAGACCGGGTTCTGTCGGCAAATCACTTCCGAAAGGACACCATACGAGATCGGGCCGGCTGCATGCCAATTTTCTAGCGCACAGTTTTTCCTGCATCCGCGGCCCCCTGTCGAATGAGCGCCTCCTGCAACCTTTACCGAAGCCGGACCGGTCGCGGTCTTTTTCGGCGGCTTTTTCGATGCCGATTTATCACCTGCATCCTGTCGTTTTCAGGCATTGAAATTGCTTGCAGTTAGGACGCAGATTCTGCCGGCCGGCAAGTCTTGCGGTTGAACTTGGCCCCCGGAAACAAAGGCATTTAAAGTGCAAGTTCTTTGAAACGTATGGAAAATCTCATCGGGGTGAATGAATGGAAACACAGGCGAGTTGCGTCAACATCAAACCCGTTCTCGAGTATCTGAAGAATGCCACTTCAACCGTTGATATCGCCGAATTCGTCCGGGGCCTCGATCCTGAGATCGACGCCCTCGAGGACCCGATCGAATACCTGACGGACCCTAACAACTGGATCTCGAGCATCGTCCTCGTAAAGATCCACCAACGCGCGCGCACTCTTCTCAAAGACCCTGAAATCTCTTTCAAGATCGCCCGCTTCGCTATTGAGAACAGCTCCCTCGGCTATCTTCAGAAGGTCGCCGTAAAAATCTTTTTTTCACCCAAAAACGGCCTCCGGCATATTCAGCGGATCAATGATAAGTTCAGCCGGACCAAGCGCATCGAACTCCACGACATGGACAGGAACAGTGCAATCATACGGCTCCATTGGCTGCCGGAACTGGTGCTCTCGAAAGATATCTGCCTCTATAACCAGGGGCTGTATACGTATATCCCGACCATCTGGGTGAACAAACCCCTCGAGATCGAGGAAACCTGCTGCTACTTCAAAGGTGCGCCTTATTGCGAGTATCATCTTCGCTGGCCTTTCGCATATCGTTTGCGCCACTATTTCTCGAGATTTTTCACCTCTAGGGCCATGCTGAAAGAAATCATCAGCGAACAGGAGAAGGACAAGGAAATCATCGTCAGGAAATACGAAGAAGTGAATCAACTGAACCTGCAGCTCAGCAGCAAGGTCACCCAGCTTATCGCCATTCAAGAAACAGGGAAGGCCATCCTGAGTATCCTCGAAAAAGACCCGCTTCTGACGGCCGTAATCAATATCCTTGCCAAGGCTTGCAGTATTTGCCGCGCACTCATCATGATCACCGACGATGCCGGTGAAAAATTGCATTATCTTCATGCCTGGGGTTTTGAAGGCGAAACGCCGGATTGGATGAAAAATTACACGGTCCCACTTGAACGGAGGGGCAACATCCTGACCAAGGTCGCCAGGGAGGGTCTGGAATGCCATCTGCAGGAGGTCCGCGGGGAGCAGCTCAGGAAGGAGCGTTTTTTTTCACGGGAAAACAAACCGATCGCCATCTATGCCTGCCCGCTCATCACGGATGCAAAGGTCATCGGGGTGATCGCCATCGACGCCCCCTCCATTCGCGGGGTGGCCAAGGAAACCCGGGAAACCTTGAAGATCTTCGCACCGTTTATGGCGATCGCGATCGGAAACGCCAAGCTTTACTCCCGCCTGAAATCCCAGATGGAAGAACTGCGGCATTCCCGAACCTTGTTGAACCAGGCGGAAAAATTCGCCTTTCTGGGACACTTGGCGGCCCTCCTGGCCCATGAGATCAAAAACCCCATGACGGCTATCGGGACCTATATCCAGATGCTGCCCGAAAAGGCCCACAGCAGCACCTTCATAGAAGATTTTTACGCGGTCGGGATGGAGGAAGTGGCCCGCATCAACAATCTGATCACCCAACTGCTCGACCTAGCAAGCAGGAAAGAAAGCCATTTCGAACCAGCCGATCTGAATCCCCTCTGCGAAAAGATGGTGACGCTCTTCACGCCCCAGGCGCATGTAAAAAGGATCCAACTGCAGCTCGACCTGGATCCTGAACCCTGCTTATTCCCAATGGATGAGGAAAAGATCAGACAGGTCATCCTGAATCTCCTCTCCAATGCCGTCGAGTTCACTCCCGCCAATGGAACCATCACACTGAAAACACGGCGGTTGATTCAGCCCGGACATCCGCCGGGCTTCCTACTCGAGGTTCAGGATTCCGGCGCGGGAATCAACCCCGAGCTCCTCGGCAGGATCTTCGACCCCTATTTCACTACCAAACAAAGAAGCTCCATCCGCCAAGGAACCGGCCTCGGACTGTTCATCGCGCAACGAAACGTCCAGGACCACAGCGGCACCATCGAGGTGGAGAGCCGTCCGGGCCGCGGAGCACGCTTTGTCATCCATCTTCCCGAATGTAAAGAAACCCCTCCCCCTGAAAGCGAGCATTCATCCGCCTTCTTTCAAAAAAGCAATTCCCAATGACCCCCAAAAATGGTATAAGGTAGAGTTTTAAATTTTGTGTGCGACCTGCGCGCTCAAGCCTCCTGCCGAAGCCGAGCCGCTGTTCGAAACTGGGCGTCCTATCCTGACGCCATGCGAAATGGGGGATTTCCCGTTGGAATTTGCGACCATTAAAGGATTCAAAGATATCCTGCCTGAAGAAATACCCTATTGGCAGGAGACCGAGGCCGTTGCGCGCCGGACATTCCAGGCATCGGGTTTTCAGGAAATCCGCACCCCGTTGATCGAGGCGACGGAGCTTTTTGCCCGAAGCATCGGCGAGGAGACCGACATCGTTTCGAAGGAGATGTACTCCTTCGAGGACAGCAAAGGGCGAGGGCTCTCGCTGCGTCCGGAGGCCACCGCTTCGGTCGTCCGGGCGTACATCCAGAATCGTCTTTACCAACAGGATCCCGTTCAGAAGCTGTTTACCATCGGCCCGATGTTTCGCCATGAACGGCCGCAGAAGGGGCGGTTTCGGCAGTTCCATCAGATCAACGCCGAATTTTTCGGCGACCCCGGACCCAAGAGCGACGCGGAAATCATCGTCCTCGCCGAATCGCTTTTCCACGCCCTTGGACTGCGGGACCTCACGCTGCTTGTCAACTCGCTCGGCTGCCCGACCTGCCGCCCCGATTTCCGGGCGGAGCTGCAGATCTATCTCCAGGACCGCGAGGACAGGCTTTGCACGGACTGCCGTCGGAGAAGCCATACCAACCCGCTGCGCGTCCTCGACTGCAAAGTACCCGGGTGCCGGGAGACCGTGGCCGACGCCCCCCTGATCCTGGATGTGCTGTGTGACGACTGCCGCAGACACCTCGAAGGGCTTCAGGAATACCTGGACCTGTCGGGGGTGGTATACACCCGGGCCCCGCGTCTGGTCCGCGGCCTCGATTACTACACCCGGACAACGTTCGAGTTCCAGACCGAGCGGCTCGGCGCCCAGAATGCGGTTGCCGGTGGAGGCCGCTACGACGGGCTGGTCCGGCAGCTCGGGGGGCCCGATCTGCCTGCCATCGGTTTTGCGGTAGGAGCCGAAAGGCTGATTGCACTCCTTCAGGAGCTGCGCCCCTGCCCGGCCGGGAAGCCGGATCTTTTCCTGGCCGCCTTGGGCGAAGCGGCCGAAAAGACCTGCTTCGGCTGGGCAACCGCCTTGCGCAGGGCGGGTCTTTGGGCGGAGACAGGCTACGGCTTGAAGGGGCTCAAGGCCCAAATGAAGAAGGCTGACAAACTGGGGGTTTCGACCGCACTCATCCTGGGGGAAAACGAACTCGCCGAAGGGCAGGCCATCCTCCGGGACATGCAAAGCGGCCGGCAGGAAACGATCGGCACCCGCGATATCGTCCCGTTGCTCGTCAAACGGCTTACCGAAAATCCCGCTTACCGCGCTTAAGAGGGCGACAACCATGCAAATCGACTCCATGAGCACCTGGCAGAGGACCCACAGCTGCGGGGGACTCCGCGCATCCAACCACGGCGAAGAAGTGATCCTGATGGGCTGGGTCAACAGCCGCAGGGACCTTGGACAGCTGATCTTCATCGATCTCAGGGACCGGGAAGGGATCACCCAAATCGTCTTCGACCCGCAGGCGGACGCCGAAAGCCATGCCAAGGCGCACATTCTGAGGAACGAATGGGTCCTGGCCGTGCGAGGCGAGGTCGTCAACCGCTTGGAAGGGCAGGAAAACAAGCAGATTCCCACAGGCGATATAGAGGTTCGGGCCCTCGAGCTGAAGATCTTGAACCACACCGAAACCCCTCCATTCCAAGTCGACGGCGCCGTAGACGGTTCAGAGACCCTGCGCCTGAAACATCGCTATCTCGAACTGCGGCGGCCCCAGATGTTGGCCACCTTCCAGAAACGGCACCGCATCGCGGCATTTATCCGCGAATATCTCAACCGGATGGGCTTTCTGGAGGTGGAGACCCCCTTTCTGACCAAGAGCACCCCGGAGGGCGCGCGCGACTACCTGGTTCCCAGCCGTGTCAATCGCGGGTGCTTCTACGCGCTCCCCCAGTCACCTCAGCTCTTCAAGCAGCTCCTGATGGTGGCGGGCTTCGAACGATACTACCAGATCGTACGCTGCTTCCGCGACGAGGATCTCCGCGCGGACCGGCAGCCGGAATTCACCCAGGTGGACATGGAGATGTCGTTCGCTACGGAAGAGACGGTCATGTCGGTCTTCGAAGGCCTGATGATCGACCTTTTCCAGGAGGTCCAAGGGGTCGAGATCCCGGCACCCATCGGCCGCATGGACTACCGGGAGGCCATGGAGACCTACGGCACGGACCGGCCGGACCTGCGTTTCGGATTGGAGATCCGGGACCTGACGGAACACGTCCGCAAAACGGATTTCAGGGTGTTCCGGGACACCGCGGCCGGGGGCGGTGTGATCAAGGCCATCCGGGTGCCTGGAGGAGCCGCCGCTTTTTCGCGGAAAAACCTGGATGAACTGGGAACCCTCGCCGTAGAATGGGGGGCAAAAGGCCTGGCCTGGGCCAAGATCACTCCCGACGGCTGGCAATCGCCCCTGGATAAATTTCTCAAGTCAGAAGAGAAAGGGGCCATCAACGCATCGATGGATGCCCAGCCGGGGGACTTGATCCTTTGCGTGGCCCACGAGCGGAGCATTGTGAACGAGGTCCTCGGGCGGATGCGCACCCATATCGCCCGGGAACGCAACCTCATCCCGTCCGACCGCTGGTCCTTCCTTTGGGTCACCCGCTTCCCGCTCTTTGAATTCGATGAAGCCGAGGGCCGCCTCGCGGCCGTCCATCACCCGTTCACATCACCACTCGAGGAAGACGTCCCAGTCCTAGAAGCCGATCCGCTGGCAGCGCGGGCGCGGGCCTACGACCTCGTGCTGAACGGTTCGGAGATCGGCGGCGGAAGCGTGAGGATCCATCGCCTCGATCTCCAGCAGCAGATCTTCAAGCTCCTTGGAATCGGCCCCGAACAGGCTCAGGCGAAGTTCGGGTTCCTCCTGGAGGCCCTCCGGTACGGCGCACCGCCCCATGCCGGGATGGCCATCGGGTTCGATCGCCTGGTTGCCCTGATGACTGGGGCGCATTCCCTTCGGGAGGTCATCGCCTTCCCGAAGACCACCAGCGCCTCGTGCCTTCTGACCGAGGCCCCTTCGGGAGTAGACCCGAGGCAACTCAGCGAACTCGGCTTGTCCCTTGTCGCTGAGGAGGAAGCGGACCACTGAGCCAAGGCAGTTAAAATTTACTCTCTGCCACCCAGAATAATGGGTCGCAGGGCTTGATTTTTCTAAATGGCTGCGCATTTTTCTTGACAACGTGTTTGCCTTTCGGCATAAACGCTGATTCGAAATTTGTATTTTTCAGCGAAAGGATGTGATTGACATGCTTTGCACAACCGTAAAGGAAGGCGTCGAGTGCGCCTTTATGGAGAAGAAGGGCTGCCAGTTCAATGGAGGCAGCTGTCATCCCATCGTCGAGCAGTGTGAGGGCTGCCAGAGGGTCAAAGAATTCCCCACCGGGAAATACTGCACCGTCTTCCCCGATCCTGCAGCGAAATGGCGCTTCTCGAAATGCAATATGGCCACCCACGTGAAAGAAGCCCCCAAGAAAGCGGACGCCAAGATCAACCCCCTCAAGGCTTCCAAACGCGGAAAACACTGATCCGTTCTTCGCATTTGCATTTTCGCCTCCGGCGATCGACCGGGCTCTTTTCTAAGCGCCGGAAAGGGGTTTTATACCTTTAAAATGGCCATTTGCCATCTTGTGCTCAGCCTGCGACACGACGGCGCGCTTCAAGCGCGCCGTAGTCCACGGGATTTCGCAAACCTGGCATTTGATCGCCTTTTAGCGCCTTGTGCCGAGGGGAATTCCAATGTCTTGATGAAAGTCGCGCAGGTTTCGGTGGGATGACGCCGCTTCAGAATGGCCGAGTCCATAACCAGGCCTTGCTGCACCGCGGTATTTCTGTCAGACCGCCGTATCGAATTTCTTGGCGGGGCCCGATGCCTCCGTTCGCTTCAGGCAGATCAGGAACTCGCGGTTTCCTTTAGGTCCCAGAATGGGAGACGGGATCGCTTCCAGTGGGGTCCATCCCGTTGTCTGGAAAAAACCCGTCAGATCCTCCACCACCCGGCGGTGGCATGCCGGATCACGGACCACGCCCCCTTTGCCCACCTCGTTCTTACCCGCCTCGAACTGCGGTTTGATCAGCGCGATGATGAAAGACGAAGGCGTCAGGAGCCGCGACACCGGGGGAACAATGATCTTGAGGGAGATGAAAGAGGCATCGACCACGGCCCCATGAATGGGACCGGGAAGGTCGCCCGGCAGCAGGTACCGGGCGTTGGTGCGCTCGAAAACGAGGACCCGGGGATCCTGGCGGAGCCTCCAGTCAAGCTGCCCATAGCCGACATCGACGGCCAAAACCCGGGCAGCCCCACGCTGAAGCAGGCAATCGGTGAAGCCTCCCGTCGAAGCGCCTACATCGAGGAGGGTCAGACCATCGACCTGAATCGAAAAATGATC
This sequence comes from uncultured Desulfatiglans sp., assembly GCA_900498135.1. Lineage (NCBI taxonomy): Bacteria > Pseudomonadati > Thermodesulfobacteriota > Desulfobacteria > Desulfatiglandales > Desulfatiglandaceae > Desulfatiglans > uncultured Desulfatiglans sp. The sequence continues at coordinate 2,123,450 of LR026961.1, read as the reverse complement.
GAGGGCGGCCTCGAGCTTGAGCCCGCCGCGACTGACGTAGGGATGCGGGCGGCCGATCACCTCGATCACGGCGGACGGCGCCACGAGGGTGCCGGCCTTATCCGCTGTCCGTCCATCCACCCGGACCGCACCCGCCATGATCATCGCCCTGGCCTTCTCGCGGCTCTCCGCGAGCCCCCGCTCCAACAGCAGGCGGTCGAGCCTGACCCTGTCCGGGCGTTCCGTCATGCCGCTCTGTACACGCTTCATTCGCCGGAGCGATCGCCCTTTCCCATCCGCCACCCCAGGGCCTCGCCGGCAATCCCTTCTGCAAAAAGGCCGCAGCGTTGCCTCAGCACGGCAGCGGGTCCATGTTCCACAAAGCGGTCCGGAAGGCCCATCCGTTTGATCCGCACACCCTCGAGCCCTTTGTCGCTCAGCAGTTCCAGCACAGCGGAGCCGAAGCCCCCCTGAAGGGCATTCTCCTCGACAACCAACACATAACCGCAGTCCTCGGCAAGCTGCGCGATCCGCTCATCCATGGGCTTGACGAAGCGGGCATTGAAGACCCCGGCGGCCAGCCCCTTTTCCTGAAGCAGTCGGGCCGCCGCCAGGGAAGGCGCCACCATGCTTCCTATCGCGACGATCAGGAGGTCCCTTCCCTCCTTCAGCAATTCCCCGCGGCCTATGTCGATCAGGTGAAAATCCGCTTCGATCGGGGCGCCCGTCCCCACACCCCGCGGATAACGCACCGCCACAGGCCCCGGTTGCTCCAGGGCGGTGTAAAGCATATGCCACAGCTCGTTTTCGTCCTTGGGGGCCATGACGGTCATATTCGGCAGCATCCTCAAATATCCGAGGTCGAACATCCCGTGATGGGTCGGACCGTCCTCCCCCACCAGCCCTCCCCGGTCTATGGCAAAGGTGACGGGGAGATTGGGAAGACAGACATCATGGATGATCTGGTCGTAGGCGCGCTGCAGAAACGTCGAGTAAACCGCGACGACCGGCCTGAGTCCTTCGGTCGCCAATCCGGCTGCGAATGTGACGGCGTGCTGCTCCGCAATCCCGACATCCATGAACCGCTCAGGGAACTTTTCCGCGAACTCCACAAGCCCGGTCCCCTCCGGCATGGCCGCGGTAATCGCGAAAAGCCGCTCGTCCCTCGCACCCAAATCCAGCATAGCCCGCCCAAAGGCCTCGGTATAGGTCGGAGCCGGCTTGGCTGAGCCGGATGACGGGGTGCCGGTTGCAATCTCGAAGCACCCGACGCCATGGTAATGGCATGGATCCTTTTCGGCCGGTTCGTAGCCCTTCCCCTTGACGGTCAAGGCATGCACCAGCACCGGGCCGTCGAGGTGCTTCGTGTTTTCGAAGGTTTCGATCAGCCGATCGAGGCGGTGGCCGTTGATCGGACCGATATACTTGAATTTGAAGGCCTCGAAAAGCATGCCGGGCGTAAAAAAGGTCATGAAGGAGTCCTCGCTCTTCCGGACCAGATTCAACACGCTGTCCCCGACACCGGGCAGCGATCCGATGAACCTCTCGAGATCCTTCTTCATCCCCACGAAGCGCCTGCCGGTCATCTTGCGGCTCAGAAAAGAGGAAAAGGCCCCCACGTTGGGGGATATGGACATATCGTTGTCATTCAGGACCACGATCAAGTCCCGCTCCGTGTGGCCCGCCTGATTGAGCCCTTCGAAGGCCATGCCGGCAGTCATCGAACCGTCGCCGATGACAGCGATGACCTTGTTGCCCTTTCCATGAATCTTGAAGGCCGTTGCGATTCCGAGCCCGGCCGAGATCGACGTGCTGCTGTGGCCGGTGTCGAAGGTGTCATAAGGGCTTTCGGCGCGTTTAGGGAAACCGCTGATACCGCCGAGTGTACGCAGCGTGTGGAACTGTTCACGCCGGCCGGTGATCAGTTTGTGGGCATAGGACTGATGACCCACATCCCAGATGATCTTGTCCCTCGGCGCGTCGAATACATAGTGAAGCGCCAGAGTCAATTCCACTACCCCGAGGCTCGGCGCGAGATGCCCACCGGTCCTGGATACGGTTTCGATGATGGTCCTGCGGATCTCCTGCGCCAGTTCCTCCAACGCCTTGAGGGGGAGCCCTTTTAAATCCGCAGGAGAATGGATGTCCTCGAGCCGCTTGGCCGTTTCTTTCTTATTCTCGCTCATCTCTTTCTCTGGATGATGTAGGCGGCCAGATGCCGCAGAGGTTCCGCGGCCTCATCGAAACACGCGATGACCTCGACCGCTCCCTCCACGAGCCCCTTCTGGACCAGCCTCGCCTCCTCCAGGCCCAAAAGGGCCGGGTAGGTCATTTTCTGCTTGGCCGCATCGCTTCCGATCGGTTTACCCATGATCTCCTGATCCCCCTCGATATCGAGGATATCGTCGGAAATCTGGAAGGCCATACCGATCTTCCGCCCGTAGGATTCGAGGGCGGCCACATCCTCTTCGGTTCCGCCTCCGAGGATGGCCCCCGAGATGATGGCCGCCGTAATCAGATCACCGGTCTTGTGCTGGTGGATGAAATCGACGATCCCGGGGTCCGCCGTCCGGCCTTCCATTTGAATATCGACGACCTGCCCCCCGACCATGCCGTTATAGCCGGACGCGTGCGCTATGACATGGATCGCCCGCAGCAGCCGGTCGGCGGGAAGTCCCATGATCAGCTCCGGCCGGGTCATGATGTCGAACGCCTCCGTCAGCAGACCGTCTCCGGCGAGAAGCGCCAAGGCCTCGCCGTACACCTTGTGGCTGGTGGGCTTCCCCCGCCTGAGGTCGTCATCGTCCATGACCGGCAGATCGTCGTGGATCAGAGAATAGGTGTGAATGCACTCCAAAGCGCAGGCGACCGGCAGGACAGCCGCTCCGCTGCCCCCCACCGCCTCGGCCCCGGCGACGCAAAGGATGGGCCGGAGACGCTTGCCTCCCGCGAAAAGGCTGTACGTCATCGCATCCACGACATCCGCCGCGAGCCCTTCCGGCGCAGGGAACATCCCCCTCAGCGCCCTGTCCACCATTTCTCTCTTCGCCTTTAAATAGCCCTTGAAATCAAAGACGGATGCATCAGGCATCACCGTCCTCCTCCCTGTCGAACGGAACCGTGCGAAAACGCTCTTCACCCTCCTTGACGAGCAGGGCCACTTTTTTCTGTGCCTCCTCCAGTTTCCCGCTGCAGAATTGCACCAGTTTCATTCCTTCCTCGAACGCCTTCAACGATGCATCGAGCGGAAGCGCACCCCCCTCGAGGCCCTTGACGATCTCTTCAAGACGCTCCATCGCCTTTTCAAATGTCTTTTCCGGCATCGATCCCCCCCCGAAGTCTGCGCGAACATAAGCATCTTGCGCAGGCCTCCCCTTTACTACGGGCTGCTGACCCTGTCAATCCGGTAGCTCCATTTCCTCCGGGAATGGACTTTTCAGCCAATCTCCGCAGAATCTGCGCGTTTGCCAGCCCGGAGACCTGCAGACCGCCTCTGAACAAATGTTTGATTCCCTTCGCATCGGCAAAACCGGGACCCGCCGTCAGCCGGCCGGTCTGAGTGGATGAAACATGTGCAAAAAAATCCTCATTTCCGGGGAGCTGGATCCGACTCGGCCTTTTCCACCCGGGCCTCCAGGCTCCCCGCCCCAAGCAGGATCCTGATGCTCTCGCCTTCCACGATATCGGCAGCATCCCGCAAAACGCTCTCTTCCGGCAGCCTGAAGGTGATGCTGTATCCTCGCTGCAAGGCCGCCATGGGGCTCAGGTCCCTGAGGCGCCCCTGCACGAGACCGAGCGCGTAACGCAAAGACTCGAGGCGCCTTTGGATGTGAGAAACGAGGTTCGATCGAGTGAAAACCAGTTGCCGCCACTCCCTCTCGATGCGCGCCGCGGGTGCGTAAAAACGCAGGGAGCGGCTTTCCGATCGCAATCGGCGGTCGTCCTCGTCGAGCCTCACCTTCATGCGCCGCACAAGGCGCCCCTGAAGGTCGTCAAGCCGGAGCCACCAGGCTTCGACCAGCCTTGCCGGGGCTGCGACCGAGCGCTGCAGCGCCTTCAGCCTCGCCTCCTGCATATCCAGAAGGTAACCGATCGACCGGAGAAGCCGGTGCCGCCAGTCTCCAAGGCGGCGCACCAACTCCTCCTTTTCCTTCACAAGCATCTCCGCCGCCGCTGAGGGGGTCGGGGCCCTGACATCGGCGGCCATATCGGCAATCGTCCAGTCGGTCTCATGGCCGACCGCCGAAACGACCGGGACGCTCGACCGCCTGATCGCCCGCGCCAATTCCTCCTGGTTGAAGGGCCAGAGGTCTTCCAGGGAGCCGCCTCCCCGGGCGATGACGATCACATCGGGCTGGACATACCGGTCCGCCGCCTCGAGCGCGGCCTGGAGATCGGGAAGGGCTTCCACCCCCTGGACGCGGGACGGCACGACCACCACCTCGAGGTTCGCGAACCGGCGGTGGATGATCTTGAGAAAATCCCTCACCGCGGCGCCGGTCGGCGAGGTTACAAGTGCGACACGTTGCGGCAGAAAAGGCAGGGGCCGTTTGAGCGCCATGTCGAAAAGGCCCTCGGCGGCAAGCTTGCGCTTCAATTGCTCGAAGGCGAGGGCCAGGGCGCCGACCCCCAACGGCTCCAGATAATCCAGGAGGAGTTGGTACTCTCCCCTCGGGGCGTAGACACCGATTCGTCCCTGCGCCAGGATCTTCATGCCGTTTTCGGGGACGAACTTCAGATAACGCGCCTGCGGGCGGAACATCACGCCGCGGATCTGCGCCCGTTCGTCCTTGAGGATCATATAGTAATGACCGGAGGCGGGGGCGCTGAAATTGGATATCTCGGCCTCCAACCAGATAAAATCGAAACGGCTTTCGAGTAGGGCTTGTATCTCCGCGGTCAGTTCACCGACCCGGTAAACCCTGGGCCCCTGTTGTCCGCTGGACGTCAAACCCATTCGGTCACCCTGCAAGGATCCAGTCGATCCAACCCTCTCGAAGAGAGGGATTCCCTGTTTCGTTCATCACCCTTCCCGAAATTCCTTGACCTGTGGGCCTGCGATAAAATAACATTCCTGATCTTGCAGCATTTTGTTTCTCCTGGTCGCATTTCGCCCCCGCTGCCGGGCGGCATCCTCCCCCCGAACCACATCAGACCGCTTGCACATCATGGGAAACAGGTGCCAACCGAATCTTATTATTGGAGGTTTCAACATGGACAACTTTCTGGAAAGCGGCCCCAAAAACCCCCTGAAGATTCAGGATAACACCTTTCGTGACGGTCATCAATCACTCCTGGCCACCCGGATGCGGACCGAGGATATGCTGCCCATAGCCGAGAGGATGGACCAAGTCGGCTTCTGGGCCATGGAGGTCTGGGGCGGTGCCACGTTCGATTCGATGCATCGCTTCCTCGGTGAAGACCCGTTCGAACGGATCAAGACCCTCAAGAAGCATATTCGAAAGACCCCCTTTTCCATGCTCCTCAGAGGCCAGAACCTCGTCGGGTACCGCAACTACGCGGACGACGTCGCACGGCTCTTCGTCGACAAGACCTGCGAGGCGGGGATGGATGTCTTCAGGGTGTTCGACGCCCTGAACGATTTCCGCAACTTCGAGACCGTGGTCGAACGTATCAAGGCCAACGGCAAGCACTTTCAGGGGACCATCTGCTACTCTCTGACCGAGCGCCGGATGGGGGGAGAGGTCTTCAACCTGGACTACTACATCCAGAAGGCGAAAGAACTTCAGGACATGGGTGCCGACACCCTGTGCCTGAAGGATATGGCCGGCATCATGTCCCCCTTCGACATCGCCAAACTCATCACCGCTCTGAAGAAAGAGATTACCATCCCGATCCACCTGCACACCCATTACACGAGCGGGATGGCCTCCATGGTTTACCTTGAAGCCATCAAAGCCGGCGTCGACATCGTCGACACCTGCCTCGCCCCCTTCGCCTTGCGCACATCCCAGCCTGCGGTGGAGCCCATCGTCGCGACGCTTTTCGAGACCGTCCGGGACACCGGGTTCGATCTCTCCCTCCTTCTGGAACTCGGGGAGCACATCGAAACAGTGGCCCCTAAATATCGAGATTATCTTGCCAAACACCGCATGTCGGTCATCGACACAGGCGTCCTGCAGCACCAGGTGCCCGGTGGAATGATCTCCAATCTGGTCAGCCAGTTGAAGGAAGCGAAGGCCCTCGACCGGCTGTCGGAAGTCTACCGGGAAGTGGCGGTAACGCGGAAGGAACTGGGCATGCCGCCGCTCGTCACCCCCACGAGCCAGATCGTGGGCGTTCAGGCTGTCTTGAACGTGCTTTTCGGACGCTACAAAATGGTGACGAACGAGGTCAAGGATCTCGTCTTCGGGCTGTACGGAAAAACCCCGATCCCGGTCGACCCGCAGGTTCAGAAGAACATCCTGAAAGGGTACAAGCGGGGAGAGACACCCGTAACCGGGCGGGCGGCAGACTATCTGGAGCCCGAACTCGACAAGGCCCGCCAGAATGCCGGGGACCTCGCGAAAAGCGATTTCGATCTCCTGATCGTCGCCCTCTATCCAAGCACCGGTGTGCGCTTTCTCAAATGGAAATACGGCCTGGAAGAACGCCCCAAAGAGGTTGCGGGTAAAACCCTCGAAGATATCCGCAAAGAGGATGAGGCCATGGCTGCAGCCATCGAACAGGTCTGCAAAGCGATGTAAACCGCACCGGTCGAACCGCCGCGGGTCATTGCCGGAGGTTCGAAGGACCAAAACGTTTTGGGGGCGCCGGCCGGCGCCCCCATTGTTTCATTCGGCATTCCAGGTCATCGGAAGCAAACGCCCTTACCGACCCCTGAAGCTCCCTCGAGAATTCCTACACAAACGGCTACGCTTCAAAGCGTCCGAAAGACCGGTTCATCACATGTCCGGCGTGGATTCCTCGAGCTCCGCTGCATCCCCATCCACTCCTGCGCTCAAATCCATCTCATAAAGGGAAAGATCATCCTCCACCTCGTCGACCCAGCCGATATCATCCCACTCACGCTTTTTACCAAGCCCGGAGCGGTGGGCAGCCAAATCGCGCATGTGGGAGAATTTTTCGAGGTCGCTTTGGCAGACCACGCAGAGTGTGGTCTCCGGCACGATCAGAAGCCTTTCCATGGGAATCTGCTCGCCGCATTCCTCACACAGGCCAAAACTCTCATCCTTCATGACCTTCCTGATCAGCCGCTCGATGTTTTTCAACTCCCTTGTCTTCCGCTCGATCAGGCTGTAATTGCTGCAGGCCGAAATCTCCCGCTGCGCATGGTCGGTTTCATCGTTGCTGTTGTCATCCGAAAAGCGATCGTAAAAGTCCTTCTGGTTGGCAACCAACTGCCGCAAGGTCTCCTCGTACTCCAGCTTCCGGCGCTCGAGTTGATCCAAGAAATCCTTCCTGCTTTCCTGCATGGCGCCCCCCTCCGGAAAAATTCCCTCTTTGATAAGTACGGCCAAGTATCACACCTCTGTAAAAAATGTTAAAATGATAAATGTTGTTCCCGAAGCGTCGGAATAGTAGCCACTTTTGAAAGTTTGTCAATAGAGAAAATGCCTTGAAGGTAAACCCGGGCTCTTTCTCTTACAAAACCGACCGGGATGCCCACTTTTAGCGCCGGCCAAGCGAAGGCCGCCCTCCCAGGCCTTGCTTTTGCCCCTTGCCTGCCGGTGTCCTTTTGACCTATACTCCCTCTCATCATCAAGAGGGCTTTTTCTTCACCGGCTTCACCGGTCAGCCCACCGCTTCACGCCGTATTCCGGTTCGGCCGATCTCGATGTCAATCTCCACCTTTAAACAAAGGACCTTGGCCGTGTTCATAACCTTCGAAGGAATCGAGGGGTGCGGCAAATCGACCCAGGCCAAACGACTCGCCCGCCGCCTGGAGGAGCGCAATGTTCCGACCCTGTTTACGATCGAGCCCGGCGGTACGCGCATCGGCAGCGATATCCGGCGGATCCTGCTGGATGCGCGCAACCGGGATCTCTCCCCGTTGGCGGAGCTTTTTCTTTACGAGGCCGATCGCGCGCAGCATGTTTTCGAGGTCATCGACCCGGCCCGCGAAGCCGGCCGATGGATCGTCTGCGACCGCTTCTATGACGCCACCACGGTTTACCAGGGGTACGCCAGGGGGCAGGACCCCCTTTTCGTGGCATCGCTGAATCGTACGGCCGCCCGCGGCCTCACGCCGGACATCACTTTCCTTCTCGACTGCCCCGTCGGCGCAGCGCTGGCGCGAGCTCGGCAACGGGAAGCAGAGGGGAACCCTGCCGGCCTCTCGGGCCAAGACCGCTTCGAAAAGGAATCCGAAGCCTTCCACCAGTCCGTCCGCGAGGGCTATCTAGCCCTCGCCCGTTCGGAAGGGCTCGGTGGGCGGTTCCGCGTCCTCGACGGAATGCTTTCGATCGAACGGCTGGAAAACGAGATCTGGTCCATGATCCTTCCTCTGTTGCCGGCTCTCCCAGACAAGGAACCATGTCTTTTTCCGACATCATAGGTCAAACGAGGGCGATCCGTTTGCTCCATCAAGCCATGGAGCGGGATCAGATGCCCCATGCCTACCTTTTCACAGGCATCCGGGGCGTCGGCAAGACCTCTACCGCACGCGCCATGGCCATGCACCTGAGTTGCGCTGCTCCGGCCGAAGAGAAAGGGTGCGGACGGTGCGCACCCTGCAGGCAGATCCTCGGCGGAAACCACCCGGATCTGCTCTTCGTGCAGCCGGAAGGAGCAAACATCAAGATCGATCAAATCCGCAGCCTGAACCGTAGACTCGCCTTCGCCCCCGTTTCGGCCCCCTACCGCATCAGCGTGGTCCAGCAGGCGCAAGCCATGACAGAGGAGGCCGCCAACGCCTTCCTGAAAACGCTCGAGGAGCCCCCTCCCCGCAATATTCTGATCCTGCAGGCCGTCGAACCAGGAGACCTTCTCCCGACCATCGTTTCCCGCTGCCAGCGGATCGCCTTCCAGCCCCTCGATACGCAGGAGATCGCAATCTGGCTGACACAACATCGCCAAACCGAACCCGAAACCGCGAGGACCGCGGCTGCGATCTGCGGTGGCAGCCTTGGCATGGCACTGAAAATGGTGGCGGGCCCCTTCCTCGAAAAACGCAGAAACTGGCTGCTCCAGTTGATGGAGATCCCATCGAAGCCGGTGGATGGCATTTTCTCGCTTGCAGCGGACTGCGCCGCCGAGGATGCGAAGGTGCGCCTCGAGAATTCGGAAAACAATCTGCCGGGGCTGCAGGATCTTCTGTCTGTATGGGAGACCTGGTACCGTGACTTGATGCTTCTGCGGACGGATACGCCCGATGACCTCCTGATCAATCGCGATTTTTTACGGCAGTTGAAAAACAGCTCCGAACAGTTTAGAATAACAGGTTTGATGGACAGCATCTTCAGACTGGACCGGGCGCGGCGCGATATCTTGAAAAATCGCAACACGGGCCTCGTGTTGACCCATTTGATCTTCGGGCTGAGAAAATGCTCCACGGCGCTTTGAAATCCTTCTTCCGCGCTGAAACCAAGCCCGATGGCCGGGGCTTTCCGATTCGGAAACGCAGATGGCCGATTCACGGGGAAGACACGCCGCTTCAGCGCGGGGGCGCCTGAACGGCGGCTCGAAGGCAATGTGGAAAGCATCGATAACACGGCAGGAAACGCGATGAACAAAATCGTCGGCATCCAATTCAAACCCGACGGGAAGATCTACGACTTCGAATCGGGGCACTTTGTTTTGAGCAAGGGCGACAAGGTGCTGGTAGTGACCGAAGAGGGTCCAGCTGTCGGATGCGTTTGCACGGAGCCGCGAAACCGCCCGCCGCAGCTTCCTCCAAGGCCGCTGCAGAAGGTCTTTCGGCTCGCCACGGACGAGGAGATCAGCCGTTTCGAGGAGAACGCGCGTCTCGAGCGGGAGGTTTACGAAGCCTGTCTCGAGCGGGTAAAAGCCAGGGAACTCCCCATGTGCCTCGTCGGCGTGGAGCGCAGGTTCGATGGCAGCAAATTCATCGTTTTTTTCACGGCGGACGGACGAGTGGATTTTCGTGCCCTGGTCAAGGACCTCGTCAAGAAATTCCGCACCCGAATCGAGATGCGCCAGATCGGTGTGCGTCATCAGGCCAAGATGGTCGGCGGCCTCGGCACCTGCGGCCGCCCGCTGTGCTGCGCGAGCTTCCTCAGCAACTTCGAGCCCGTGACCATCAAGATGGCCAAGGAACAGAATCTCTCGCTCAATCCGACCAAGATCTCGGGCATGTGCGGAAGACTCATGTGCTGTCTGTCCTACGAACACTCCTTCTATGAAAAGATGAAGAAGAACCTGCCGAAGATCGGCAAAAAGGTCTCTACGGACCAGGGCGAAGGGCGGGTAGTCCGGCAGAACGTGCTGATGGAGACCCTGACTGTCGTCCTCGAATCGGGTGAAGAAATGGAAGTGGGCATCGGCGATTTGACGAAAGACGGCCTCTTCAGAAAAAAGAAGAAACCCCCAAAGGAGTAACCAGGATAACCGTGTCGACCTTTTATATCACCACACCGATCTACTACGTCAACGCAGAGCCGCATCTCGGCCACGCCTACTCGACGATCGTGGCGGACGTGCTCAATCGCTTTCATCTCCTGCGCGGGGAAAAAACCTTCTTCCTGACCGGAACGGACGAGCACGGAGACAAGATCGTGAAGGCCGCAGAGGCCGCGGGCGAATCCCCGGCTGATTACGTCGACCGTATCAGCGCGATGTTCCGCCTACTCTGGCCCAAACTGAACATCTCTCATTCGCATTTCATTCGGACCACCGACCCCGCGCACAAAGCCGTTGTGCAGGGCATCCTGACGCGCGTGAAAGATCGGGGAGACATCTATTTCAGCGAATACGAAGGCCTGTACTGCTACGGCTGCGAGCGGTTCTACACCGAGCGGGAACTGGTAGACGGAAAGTGCCCCGATCATCAGACCCCGCCAGAGGTCATCCGGGAGGCCAATTATTTTTTCAGGATGAGCCGGTACCAGGACTGGCTCATCGATCATATCGAGCGGAACCCTGACTTCATCCGTCCCGAACGATACCGAAACGAGGTGCTCTCGTTCCTGAAGGAGCCGCTGGAGGATCTCTGCATCTCCCGCCCCAAATCCAGGCTCGAGTGGGGCATCCCCCTGCCCTTCGACGACCGTTTTGTCACCTATGTCTGGTTCGACGCCTTGATCAACTACATCTCCGCCCTCGACTACCCCGACGGGGAGGACTTCAAGACCTTCTGGCCCGCAGCTCAGCACATCATCGCAAAAGACATCCTGAAGCCGCACGGCATCTATTGGCCCTGCATGCTGAAATCGGCCGGAATCGAACCCTACCGGCATCTGAACGTCCACGGCTACTGGATCATCGACAAGGGCAAGATGTCCAAAAGCTTGGGGAACGTAGTGAAACCCCTCGACATGGTGGACCGCTACGGCCTTGACGCCTTTCGTTATTTTCTGATGCGCGAGATGGTTTTCGGGCTGGATTCCGACTTCAGCGAAGAAGGCTTCATTGCGCGCGTCAATGCGGATCTCGCCAATGACCTCGGCAACCTGGTCAGCCGCAGCACAACGATGGTCAACAAATTCTTCGACGGGCGGTACCCGGACACGCAGGGGCCGACACTGCCGATCGATGACACCCTGAAGGGCCATGCCCTTGCGGTCGTAGGCCGCTATACCGCCTTCATGCTCGAGCCTTCCTTTCACAAGGCCCTGATGGCGGTCTGGGAGGTCATCAACCAGGTGAACAAATACATCGACGAAACCGCGCCCTGGGTGCTCGCCAAGTCCGACCGCGGGCGCCTCGGCACCGTCATCGCCCACATCCTGGAAACCCTCCGGATCGTTTCGGGCCTGCTCTGGCCGTTCATGCCCGAATCCGCCGAGAAGATCCAGGCGCAGCTCGGCCTTCCCCGCTCCGGCCGCGATCTGACGCTCTCCGAACTCGAGGGGTGGGACAAAAAGGACCTCTTTTCGGCCATCCACACAGGCCCCGCCCTTTTCCCCCGAATCGAGGCGCGCAAAGAAACACCGGCGGGCGCGCCCAAACCGGATAAAAAGGACGGGCCCCTCCCCGAGAAAGCGGTCATTTCCTATGAGGACTTCGAAAAGGTGGACCTCAGGGTTGGAACTATCCTCACCGCCGAGGTGATCCCGAAGTCGAAGAAACTGCTCAAGCTGACGGTGGATGCCGGAGGGGAGCGCACCGTCGTCGCCGGGATCAAGGAGCATTACAGCCCCGAGGACCTGCTTGGAAAACAGGTCCTTATCGTCGCCAACCTTGCGCCGGCCACCTTGATGGGAGTCGAATCGCAGGGGATGATCCTGGCCGCATCCGATGAAAGCGGCCTCCATATCCTCCTGCCCGAACGCCCCAAGAAACCCGGCACACGCGTCAAATGATGAAGATCGCGACCTTCAACACCAATTCCGTCAGGGTCCGGCTGCCCTCACTCATCCAATGGATGGAAAACCAGCAACCGGACATGCTTTGCCTGCAGGAAATCAAGGTCCAGGACAAGGATTTTCCAGCCGCGGCCTTCGAGGAAATTGGATACCGTTCGGTTTTTAAAGGGCAGAAGACTTACAACGGCGTGGCAATCTTGAGCAAACTCCCCGGCGAGGATATCCGCACGGCCCTTTATGGCACCGATGACGAAGAGGCCCGTTTCGTCGGCGGCCGCTACCGTGATTTTCACCTCGTCAATGTCTATGTCCCCCAAGGTTTCTCGACGGACAGCGACAAGTTCGCCTACAAACTCCAATGGCTCGAGGATCTCCTGGCCTACATCCGGGAGCGCTTCACTCCCGCAGACCCCCTCCTGGTCGTGGGGGACTTCAACGTCGCGCTCGACGACCGGGATGTCCACGATCCAAAGCACCTTGCCGGGCAGGTCGGCTTTCACCCGGAGGAGCAGAAACGCCTGCGCGCCCTGCTCGACTGGGGGCTCACCGACCTCCTGCGCCGGTTTCACGAGGGCGGCGGCCTGTATACCTTCTGGGATTACCGGGTGCCCAACGGGTTCAAACGCAATATCGGCTGGCGCATCGATTATATCCTGGGCACGCCCCCCATGGCGGAGCGTGCCATAAACGTCTGGATCGACCGCGAGGCGCGGAGCGCCGAAAAGCCATCGGACCACACCTTCCTTGTTGCTGAGTTCGAAGGGTGAGCATGTCTAAGTGCTACAGCTTCGAGAGAGTCCGCCCTGAGAACTGCTGAATCTCTCTCCTTAGTGGAATGGTTTGGCGTGGCCGATTCCAAGTGGGAAATCGTTTCAATGGCACCGACCGCCTAAATGTATACCCTATTCAATACCGATAGGCTCCTGATGCGCGCCTTCTATTGGCGGGCAGTCGATAACAGTGTGAAGAAACTATGACTTCTTTCGCTATCACCATTCCCAACCTTAACCAAAGCCGTTTTCTCACGACCGCGCTCGAAAGCCTGCGGCATCAAACGGCACCTTTCGAGGTCGCCTTGATGGATGGAGGGTCCACTGACGGTTTTCCACATGTCGCCGAACATTACACCGATATCATCAATTATTCGCGATCAGGGAAAGACGGGGGGCAATCCGCCGCCATTAAAGAGGGATTTGATAGAGTATCCGGAGATATAGTAGCCTGGCTCAACGCAGATGACTACTATTTTCCTGACACCTTGAAAAAGGTAGCTGATTGCTTCGACAAGAACCCAGATGTAGACGTCATCTATGGCAACGCGGTCTTTGTAACTCCTGAAGGATTTTTTCTGTCATATTATCCTTCTGTAAAACATTGCCGCGATATTTCCGAAATATACAAGGCGTGCATTATCTGCCAACCGGCATGTTTCGTCAGACGTAGGGCCTACGATGAAGTTGGAATGATAAACACATCCTTGGTATACACCATGGATTGGGATCTTTGGTGCAGGCTTGCTAAAAAGGGAGGTAAATTTCTCTATCTACCAGAAGTATTGGCCGCTGTGCGCTATTATGAGGGCACTAAAACATTAAGCTGCAGTATGAGGCGTTATTGGGAAATATACCGCATCGAGCTTCTTTATAACCATTTTATCCCGTTTGTTACCATTGAATTTATGGATTACGATGTAATCGTTTTAAACAAACGAACAAAAACGACAAAAGCATTCAGGCAGTTTTATAATAAGGTCTACGCACCTTTCAAATCTACATATTGCAAGCTTTTCCAGCGTCAAGATGTCTCCTATGAAGGCCTACTGTATGGATTTCACCGGTGGGATCAAATTGTTGAAGGAACGTGCAAAATTTATCTCCCTTGGTATGAAAAAGAGTTTTGGCGCAATCTCAAATTAAAAGCAGAACCATTGGATTGCAATTATGATATCAGCATTGACGGCAGGAAGCTTCACTCTCCTACCTTGGAGGATAACACCCTTATCCAACCCATACCCCCATCGAATGGGCACGCTCACGAAGTAAGAATTTCAAGAACGGGGGAAAAGCCATGGCGGTTTGGCTCTCTGACTAGCGATCTCGCCTAAGCCATCTAGTACCATTAATGATTGCTTTATGCCTTTTTGTGATCTCATTTTATAAAAACAACTTTTGAAGGAGTAAACAACCGTATTTCCTTTTGAAATCATGACCACTTTCAGACCACTGCTGGAAAAACGTATCATCAGGCGCTTCAGGCGAAGTCGCGCGTTTTCTCGCTTTAAGGAAACTTTCAACCGGCACGTGGTCGCTCCATTTCTGAGAAGAATCCTTCACCCTTCAGGCATACAGGGACATCGATCTTTCCCCGCTTTACGTCTGCTCTGGGACATACCAAATCCTCCTCTCCTGAGCGTATTGATGCCCATCTATAAGCCCGATCTTGGGCTTCTCAAAAAGGCCGTTTCGTCCGTTCAAAGACAATGCTACCCCAATTGGGAACTCTGCCTTGTCGATGATGGATCCAATGATGAACACCTCATCCGTATGTTCCATAAACTGGAAGGGGATGCGCGCATCAAAGTTCTTCTCTCCAAAATGAACGAGGGGATCTCCGCCGCAATCAACAAAGCCGCTACATTGGCCAACGGTTCATACTTTGGAGTCCTGGACCAGGATGATGAACTGCATTCGAGCGCTTTATTGGAATATGCGCAGGTCATAACGCGCAATCCTGAAGTAGATATCATTTATTGTGATGAAGATAAAATCGATGAAAGGGGCCGATTCTGCTCGCCTTGGTACAAATCCGACTGGAATCCCGATATGGCGCTCTCTTTCAACTATGTCATGCATTTCGTGCTCTATCGATCCAGTCTTTTTCGGGCCCTCGAAGGCACCCGGACTCGTTTTGATGGATCGCAAGACTATGATCTTCTTCTGCGGGCTGTCGAAAGAACCGGTTATATTCACCACATTCCAAAAATCCTCTACCACTGGAGAATCAGCGCAGGGTCCATCGCCGGCGGGCCGGAGGCAAAACCCCATGTATTCGTGAAAGGGTTGGCTGCGCTCAATGACGCCTTGCACCGTAGAGAGATCCAAGGCTCCGCCGAACACGCTCCCGATGCATGGAAAGGCGTTTACCGTGTTCGAAGAAAAATCAAGCGCCCCCATACAACAAGCATCCTCGTTCTTCTAACCGGCAATCCTGCTCGACCCTTACCACTTTTCAGGAGCATCGCTGCCCTCATTCCGAGTGCTGAGAGAGAAATCATCTGTATGGATCCGTCCACCCCCGAAGCCGACAAAACAAGCATGGTTCATAATATTCTTTTCACCTATGTTGTATCTTCCGAAAAAGCCCCGAATAATGTTTCGGCTTATTATAATGCGATGGCCCGAAAGGCTCGGGGAGATTTCCTCCTTTTCCTCGACGACACCATGGAATTTCTCTCTTCCGAAACACACTTCGCACTGCTCGAGCAAGGTCAGCGTCCCGAGGTCGGTGCCGTTGGCGGCAAAGTCTTTTACCCAAATGGTTTCCTCGAGCAAACGGGCATCATCCTGGGTCCTTTTGGCCTTTTCGCTTACGCCAATCGAGCCACTCCGGATGATGTGGGGTACGTCGGCATCAAACGTATGATCACAAACTACAGTGCCGTAATGGGGCTCGGCATGATGACCCGGCGATCCCTTTTTTTCGAACTTGGCGGCTTCGACGAACAGTATGACAGCTATTGCTGGGATGTTGATTACTGCCTTCGGCTCCGCGAGCGGCGCTTCCTTATTACTTCTACCCCATACGCAACTTTCAGGCACCATATCGCTGCCAGGCCTGCACATTTTGCGATATCCAGCCAAGACACTTCACTTTTTAAAAAAAGATGGCAGCACGTGATTGACAACGACCCTTATTTCAACAAAAATCTTTCGCGATTACATGAGGATTTCTGGCCTGGATAATATTGACTATGTATATCCACCTATTCAATATAGTCTTTATATTAAATTTTGCGTTGTTGAATTTTAGATTCATAAAATGAAATATCATTCAAACGAGTCATTTCATATTGATTGATTTTACAGTCTACACGAAACGTTACTCTACTGAGTTTCCAGCGGGAATGATCTGCCTTTCTGCACTGGAAGCCTCGTTTTGACAGGTAATTCTTTGCAAATGGACAAACAAGATTTGCCAACCCGGAAAGGCCGCGTGGAATGCATTTGTCGCTGCCCTGTCGGGATATAACTTGTATCCATCCGGAAATGATTTCGCGGTAGGTCTCAGTTTCCAATCTGAGAATGAGGATTTTTCTTCACACCCTTCGGGTGCTCAGCCCCACCGCTTCGCGGCGGGTCCCGGTTTAGCCAATATCAAGAAAATCCATTTTTTGCGCCGAGGCCACCGGTAAGTCGGCCGCACAAGCAAACGCACAGATGGACGCAGAGATTTGGCAAAAAGACCTTTTTCGGACGGAAATTGACTTGTGTCTGACTTCATTCTGTATACACCAACGCAGGCCCAACGGAAATTTTCAGGATGAAAATGAATGAAATCATGAGCCCATGGCTCGAATCCCTTCGATGCCCCGACTGTGGCGCCCATCTTTACGCAGACCATAAGGCATTACTTTTCTGCCGAAATTGCGGCAGGATGTTCGATTCCAAGGACGGCATCTGGAATCTGCTCCCCACACGCGTTTCTCACAAGCAGGAAAAGGATAGGGAGAAGAGCGGCTGGCTTTACAAAACCAAGGCGGCGGAGCAGGGGGGCTGGAGCCATCCGGCTGAACATTATCTGGCATTACCCGATCACCCACACCCCTATTATCAGGCAGCACTGCGGTATCTGCAGATCGTCATCGCGTGCGGCAGGCCCTGGTATGGACGGCGCACTCTCGAACTTGGGGCAGCCGAATGCTGGGGCACCCGCCATCTCGTGGAAGCCGGGGCGGTGGGAGTAGCCCTGGATTATGACCCTCATCGTATGGTATACGGTCAGATATTGCTGGACAGGCTTCCCGTTCAATTCCTTCGGATTCAAGCTGATGCTGAAAAACTGCCTTTTGCCGATCAATCATTCGATCGAGCATTCTGCTGCTCTGTCCTGCACCATTTTCCCGATCTGGAATGCGCCGTGCGCGAAATATCCCGCGTTCTTCGCCCCGGAGGAATCTTTTTCGCCATCCACGAAGCCTATCATCCGCCCTACTATAGACGTCAGAAAATCATAAAAATGAGCGAAGACACGGCGCATAATCTGTCTGTCGGGATCAACGAGCAGTCCTACACTGCAGCTCATTACCGGCGCCTTTTTCATCGAGCCGGGCTGAAAGCCGAGTTTATTCAACCCGCGTGGGATGTCCGGGAAGAAAACGGCTGTCTTCGTATTGAGCCAGGCATAAACGTCTACTCAAGGCATTCTCCTCCGTCGGGGCTCTCCGCCCGTGAATGGCGCAGGGGTCCGGTTGGGTTTCTCTCCAGGCTCATCCTCAAGACCAGGATTTGGAAAATCTTTTCATCTCCTTCGATTTTTCCCCTCCTGCGTTTTCAGCTCTTGAATTGGACGGTCAGAGAAAAAATCCTTGTCGGAAGGAAACCGATCTAGCAGGAGGTCGTCGTGGTTCGGTTTTTCCACGATCTCCCCGTGATTTAAATGACAGGAGAGGCATCTTTTGGCAACCAGAGAACTTCACCAGGAAAAAGAAAAACCGGCGCCTTTCGTCTCCATCATCATCGTCACTTGGAACAAGAAGAAGGATGTACTTAACCTCCTCGAAGCGCTTTCCAAACTCGATTACCCGGTGGATCGTCTTGAAACGGTCCTCGTCGACAATGCATCGACTGACGGCACCGCTGAACAGGTCCACCTGAAATACCCGGCTGTCTCTATCCTGAAGCACACTGAAAATCTTGGTGGGTCGGGTGGATTCAACGCAGGAATGCGTTGGATTCTTGCAAACAGACCGAACTCCGATTACTTGTGGCTCCTGGATAATGACGTTCTCGTACCCCCTGAATCTCTTGACATGCTTGTCCGTGCTCTTGAGTCCCGACCAGACGCAGCTGTCTGCGGCTCCAAAATTCTCGATCAGCAGAACCCCCAAGAGCTGATCGAGGTCGGGGCGTATATCGATTACCGGCGCGGAGACATCCGTCAAAACAGGGGAACAACCCATCAGCAACCGGGGGCAGACGGCATCGAAGAGGTCGACTATGTCGCGGCTTGCTCCCTGCTCGTCCGGACCTCTGCCTTGAAAAGCGTAGGCCTATGGCACGAGGATTTCTTCATATATTGGGATGATATGGAATGGGGCGTACGCTTCAAGACCTTCGGGTACAGGGTCCTGGCAACACACCATTCGATCGTTTATCATCCCAGCTGGGCAGGCAGAACCTCCGACAAGTCCGTTATCTGGAGGAACTACTACCGTGCCCGAAACGGGCTGTGTTTTTTCAATCATTACTCCAGCGGCCTGAAAAGAAGGCTCATCCTGGGACGAATGATCCTGCGCTTCCATCTGATCGGTGCAAACAACTGTCTTCGTTGTGAAACCGCCGTTTCCGGGGCGTTCTCTGAAGCCATCGATGATTTTTTCAAGGGGCGTTACGGAAAGAAAAGCCTGTCGTTACCGGAATCCGATCTCGAAAGATTCTTAAAAATCAGGAAGTCTGAAGACATTTTTATTTTTTTGCCCCAAAAAACGATGATCCAGATGGCGGAACCGCTCCTCGCTCAGCTTCTCCTGTACGAAGGCGCCTTCCGCCTGCACCTTATTGTATCCAACGCCGAGTGGAAAGAACGGCCTTCTCTTCTTCATAGAAGCAATCTTCTGACATTCAGGCCGGATGCATCCGGCGGCATCACCATGATCGACAAGATCCGGATTCTCTTATCGATCCGCAGCAGGATGAATGGGAAGCCAGTGTTGATCACTCCGCCCCTCACACCCCGATTCCTTGCGATGACCGGACTCCCTGTCGCAAAAGTGGATTTTGAAAAAGGCGAAACGATAACTATCCAACAGCTGAACGTCCCCCACCTTTTGCGCAGCCCCTTCCATACGGTCCAAGACGTCTTCAGGGCGCTGGTCTCACCACCGAAAAGGATTTGGCGCGTTTCTGAGGCCATTGACCCGGATCCCTCGTGACATAGACTGCATGCCTGTGATATGTAGGGCCCATTCGAAAATGAAGTTTTCGAAGACGAAACAGTTTCAAGGCCAGAAGTGAGGATTTTTCTTCACAAGCTGCACGTGCTCTGTCCCACCGCTTCGCAGCGGGTCCAAGTTCAGCTAAAATCGAGAATCTCAAGGGATCGCGCGAAAGCGTATGGATCATGCGCCACCCAAGCACGGGAGCAGATTGACGCCGAAATTGGCCAAAAAGACCATTTCCCGGTAGAATCCAGTTT
Source organism: uncultured Desulfatiglans sp. (assembly GCA_900498135.1). Taxonomy (NCBI): domain Bacteria; kingdom Pseudomonadati; phylum Thermodesulfobacteriota; class Desulfobacteria; order Desulfatiglandales; family Desulfatiglandaceae; genus Desulfatiglans; species uncultured Desulfatiglans sp. The sequence continues at coordinate 2,103,612 of LR026961.1, read as the reverse complement.
CCAATCCGGAAATGAGGATTTTTGGCCAATATCAAGGAAATCAAGCGTTTGCGCGGAGGCGACCTGCAGGTCGCCGCACAAGCAAACGTGCAGATTGACGCCGAGATTGGCCAAAAAGACCATTTCCGGATTGGAAACGAGGTAGCTTACGAGCCTTATTCCTTCTGTGATGAAGCGAATCTTCAGAAACGCTAAGATGTAACGGATCTGCTTATGCGCGTTATCATTCTCGGGGGCGGCCCTTGCGGCCTCGGCGCAGCCTGGCGTTTGCATGAACTCGGGCACACGGATTGGGTGTTGTACGAGGGAGGCCGAAATTGGGGCGGACTCGCAGGCTCCGAACAGGATCACGAGGGTTTCTGGTGGGATTACGGAGGGCATGTCCTCTTCTCCCATTATCCCTACTTCGATCGTCTGATGGCCGAACTCCTGGGAGACTCTGACGGTTGGGTATTGCACCGGCGCGAATCCTGGATCTGGATCCAGAACCGCTTCGTCTCCTACCCCCTGCAGCAAAACATCCGCCATCTGCCGAAGGAGGTTCTCTGGCCGTGTCTTCAGGGTCTGCTCGATATTCACCATGTCCCCTCCGCTGCCCCGCCACGCCATTTTGACGAGTGGATCGAGGCAAACTTCGGCCGGGGACTGGCTGATTGTTTCATGCGCCCATACAACCGCAAAGTGTGGGCCCATCCTCTTGAAGAGATGGACTGGAATTGGATCGGTGAGCGCGTCGCCCCGACCAATCTTGCCGCAGTTCTTCGGAACCTGATTTTCGAAAAGGATGAACGCTCGTGGGGTCCCAATGCCCAATTCCGATTCCCCCGGCTCGGTGGAACCGGATCCATATGGCGGGCACTGGCTGCAAGGCTTCCTGAAAACCAACGATCCCTCGGGAAAAAGGCCGTCAGGCTCGACCCGGCCAAGCGAACTCTGCTCTTCGAAGATGGGACCATGGATGGGTATGACCGGCTGATCAGTTCGATTCCCCTGGATGGATTGCTCGCCATGATCGATGGGAACTCCGGTCTGCCGGGCGGAAACGAACTGATCCACACCGCCACGCATGTCGTAGGACTCGCTTTGACCGGAAATCCGCCTGAGAAGCTTGCGGACAAGTGCTGGATGTACTTTCCTGAAGACGACTGTCCCTTTTACCGCGCCACCGTTTTCAGCAATTATTCTCCCAACAATATTCCGGATGCCGACCGCTTCTGGTCCCTGCTTCTCGAAGTCAGCGAAAACACGAAACCGGCGGGCGATGTGCCCCTGCCGGAAAAAATGACCGATTCAGTCATCCAGGGGGCAATCAACACACACTTGATCAACGACCGTTCATCCATCCACCACATCTGGCACCGACGCCTCCCTTATGGATACCCTGTCCCGACTGTCGGACGCAACGCGGTTCTTTTCCCGCTGCTCCGGCAGTTTGAAAACCACGGGATCTATTCACGCGGCCGCTTCGGGGCATGGCGCTATGAGGTGGGAAATATGGATCACAGCCTGATGCAGGGGGTCGAATGCGTCAACGGACTCTTCGACGTCGGCGAAGAACTGACATTATGGTATCCGGCGATGGTCAACGCCCCGCATCCATCCGGTTCGAGACGCTGAGGAAGAGAAAAACCTCGATGCCTGTTTCTTTTTGGTTTTGCGCATGATTGACGTTGTCATCGTCACTTACAACCGGAAGCCGCTCCTTTTTCGGAATCTCGATCGACTGAAATCCTCTTCGCTGATTCGAAAAGTGATCGTGGTAGACAACGCCTCCGCAGATGGCACTCTTCGAGAAGGCAGGGTCCGCTATCCTGATGTCCACTGGATCGCCTCGCCCGCCAACGAGGGCTGCATCGCCTGGAACCGGGGCATGGAAGCCGTCAGAACCCCATGGGCATTGATCCTCGACGATGACTGTTTTGTTCAGGATGCCCCGCTCGAGCAAGCCTGTGCATTCGCGGCACGCACGCCGTCCATCGGGCTGGCAGCATTCAATGTCATCAGCGAGAAAACCGGCTCATCAGAGTGGGGAGCAACCATTGACGGCATCCGTACCGCAACGGATTGGCCCAATGCGATCGGCGCCTGCATGCTCACCAACACACAGGCATTCCGCAGCGTCGGCGGATACAAAGATTTTTTTCTCTGCTTCAATGATCTGGAACTGGTTCTCAACCTGTGGCGAAACGGATACCGCGTCGTTTTTCATCCAGACTGGACCGCCTGTCATCTCGGGCCCCGGCCGGCTCCTTCAGAAAGGCGCTTCCCATACGAAATTCGCAATCTGCTCTGGACGGCTTGGGGACATCTGGACACGCCCTTCTGCTTCGCCCTCACTCTCAAGTTCGTTTCGGCGGCCATCTTCGACCTTTCGGGCCGCCATCTCTCCGAGCAAATCCTGCGGCCTGCCTGGACGGGGATCCGAAAAGGGCGGCGGATGCGCGACAGGTCCAAACCGAAAGTTCCTCCTCATATCCGCAGACTTCTTTTTAAAAACCTGTTTCTGAGCGGCCGCACCCGGTCTCTGAGGAACCGTCTGATGCCCCCCTTTCAGCTCGGACCCGTCAAAAACCGCGACTGACCCCTTCTTAGAGTTTCCATCCGGAAATGGTCTTTTTGGCCAATCTCGGCGTCAATCTGCACGTTTGCTTGTGCGGCGACCAGCAGGTCGCCTCCGCGCAAGCGCTTGATTTCCTTGATATTGGACAAACATCCTCATTTCCGGATTGGAAACCGGGTTCTCCGTGGAAATCATTTCCGGATGGAAACTGAGTAACGTCCATGGATGAAAACCCAGTAGGTTCTGAGCCTGCCTTTTGGAAATCGGCTTGTTTTCAAATCGAAAGGGCGGACCAATTCCGCGGCATAGCGCGCATCCCGAAAGATTTCATCGAGCAAAACCCGTTTCCTATTCGGAAATGAGGATTGCTTGCAGCGGCTTCGCCACTTACTCGGTCGCAAAGCTGCCCCATGGATGCCGCTCCGGCCGATGTCGGGGAAGTCAGGCTTTTACGTTCAGGCAGTTTACGTTCCAGTCGCCCCAGAAACAACCGCCCGGTTGGACGCGGAGGTCGGCTGAACCGGCATTTTCCCCGTCAGCGCCTACATCGTCTTTGCAGCCGGACAGAGATGGGCGACCGGGCAGCGTTCATGGGCAGGATTGCGGGCTTTGCAGACCTCGCGACCGTGGTAGATGAGGATGTCGGAGAAGCGCCTCCAGCGCTCTCTCGGCAGGAGGTCGGCGAGATCGGCTTCGATTTTATTGGGGTCCGTGTTCGTGGTAAGGCCCAGCCGCTGCGCGAGGCGTTTCACGTGGGTGTCGACCACGACGCCCGGAACATCGAAGGCGGCCCCCAGTACGCAGTTGGCGGTCTTCCGGCCTACACCGGGCAGTTTGAGAAGCTCCTCCATCGTGCCAGGCACCTGCCCGCCGAACTCTTCCACCAGCCCCTTGCAGGCGCCTTTTATGGATTTGGCCTTGTTTCGGAAAAAGCCGGTCGGGCGGATGTCCTCCTCCAGTTCCTCGATGGGGACCTTCACATAATCTTCGGCGCTGCGGTATTTCAGGAAGAGCTTTTCGGTCACCTGATTCACCTGTTTGTCGGTGCATTGGGCCGACAGGATCGTCGCGATCAGCAGTTCGAGCGGGTTTTCGAACTTGAGGGCCGTCTTGTCCCGGGTGTAAAGCGGATCGAGAATCTCGAAGATCCGCGCTGCGCGCTCACGTTTTTCCTCCCGGGTTTCTGCTTTCTCTGGCTTTGCCACGGTCGATGTCCTTTCGATAGGGGATTGCTTCGTTCGCTTGACGATCTACTCTCCGACCATCCATGCCGCCAATCATACCCCACTGGGCCCGAATGCGGCAGCAAAAACCTCGCGCCCATGGTCCGAAGGGTAAGGTTCGATTTCCACCCTATTGTCCAAGACAAAGACTGGCCCCAAGAGCGGCCTCCCCCCCACACGAACAGTGAAGACACCGGGGACCGTCCCAAAGGGATGTGCGCATGCGCAGCATGTGAAAAACCGGGATCCACCTCGAAGGGGTGGAACTGAATCCCTGGAACGGAAATCCCCGGTTTCGAGCGGGTAAGGGAAGAGCCCACAATACACCTGTCAAGCGTCCGGTACAGGCCTCAGGAGTGCCCTGAGACCGCCTGCAAGGCCGGCAAAGAAACGTTGACACAGGGGGGGAGGATCTTATGATGATGATGTGCATTTCGAAGACGCTGAGGATTTCTGGAAGGTAGGGACTCCATCCCTTGCGGAGGGTCTCTTTTCCGATGTCGTCTTTGGCACCGAGAGGACTGTGCAACCGGCAAGACGTGCCATTCACGAGAAAGGACATAGCCCATGGAACGCGAGGATCGACTCACCCCCGAACAGGGGCGTTATCTGATCGATGTCGCCCGCAAAACGATCGAAAAGGCCCTGCGCAAGACCCCGGTGGAGCCCGGCTCGACCGGCGGACGTCCGGACACCGGCGTCTTTCGGGAGCGGCGAGGGACATTCGTTACGCTCACCCGGGACGGGCAGCTGAGGGGCTGCATCGGACATATCGCCGCCCAGGCGCCGCTGATCGAAAGCGTCCGTGAAAACGCCCTCAGCGCCGCCTTCCGAGACCCGCGGTTCCGCCCGCTCTCGGCCGATGAAGTCGACCGGATCGCCATCGAGGTCAGCATCCTGACCGAGCCCCAGCTCATGGCCTACGCCGATGCCGCTGAGCTCCTCGCCAAACTGCGGCCCGGCGTGGACGGGCTCATCATCAAAAAAGGATACCACCAGGCGACCTTCCTTCCCCAAGTCTGGGAGCAGTTGCCGCGGAAGGAGGAGTTCCTGGCCCACCTGTGTCTCAAGGCCGGCCTGGACGCGGAGGCCTGGCGCAAAGGAGACCTGGAGGTCCTGACCTATCAGGTACAGGCCTTCGAAGAGGAATCCTGATCCCGGAAGTTTATTGACTTATGAGCCGATCGTTCCTACTTTTTAAAGTGAATTGAGCGTAAGCTAATAACGCTTCCCATTTCGAATCACTCCCAGGAGGAATCGGATCTATGCGTTTCGATAAATTTACCCTGAAGGGACAGGAAGTCATTCAGGCCGCCCAGCAGTTTGCCGAGCGTTTCGGACATCAACAGATCGAACCGGAGCACCTTGCCCGGGCGATCCTCGAACAGAAGGAAGGCGTCGTGCCGCCGCTCCTGGCCAAGATCGGCGCGGATCAGCAGCAGCTCGCCCAGGCCCTCGAAGAGGCCCTGAACAAAATGCCGAAGGTGTCCGGCGGCGGCTATGGCCAGGCCTACATATCCCCCAGGACCAAGGCCGTCCTGGACAAAGCCTTCAACGAAGCCGAGCAGATGAAGGACGAGTTCGTCAGCCTCGAGCACCTGCTTCTGGCCATCGCTGAAGAATCCCAGGGGGAGGCAGCCCGGATCCTCGCCCGGTCGGGCGTCATCCGGGACGCCATCCTCAAATCCCTCGTGGACATCCGGGGCGGGCAGCGCATCACGGACCAGAACCCGGAGGACAAGTATCAGGCCCTCGAGCGTTTCAGCCGGGACCTGACCGCAATTGCAGCCAAAGGGACCCTCGACCCGGTGATCGGACGGGACGACGAGATCCGCCGCGTCGTTCAGGTCCTCTCCCGCCGCACGAAGAACAATCCCGTCCTGATCGGCGAACCAGGCGTCGGCAAGACCGCCATCGTCGAAGGCCTCGCCCAGCGGATCATTCAGGGCGACGTCCCCGAGACCCTCAAGGACAAACGCGTCGTGGCGCTCGACATGGGCGCCCTCATCGCCGGTGCCAAATACCGCGGCGAGTTCGAAGACCGGCTGAAGGCCGTGCTGAAGGAGGTCACCGACAGCCACGGCGAGATCATCCTTTTCATCGACGAGATGCACACCATGGTCGGCGCGGGCGCCGCCGAAGGCGCCGTCGACGCCTCCAACATGCTCAAGCCGGCGCTGGCCCGAGGCGAACTCCATTGCATCGGCGCCACCACCATCAAGGAATACCGCAAGTACATCGAGAAGGACGCCGCGCTCGAGCGGCGCTTCCAGCCCGTCATGGTGGAGGAGCCGAGCGTCGAGGACACGATCTCGATCCTGCGCGGCCTGAAGGAGAAATACGAGGTCCACCACGGCGTGCGGATCAAGGACTCGGCACTGGTGGCGGCCGCCACCCTCAGCCATCGCTACATCACGGACCGGTTCCTGCCGGACAAGGCCATCGATCTGATCGACGAGGCCACCTCGCGCCTGAGGATCGAGATCGACAGCATGCCGGCCGAGATCGACGACATCCAGCGCCGGATCACCCAGCTCGAGATCGAGCGGGAGGCCCTCAAGAAGGAAAAGGACACGGCCTCCAGGGACCGGCTGGAAAAGCTCGAACAGGAACTGGCCGCCCTCAAGGGCGAGACGGAGGACATGATCGCCCACTGGAAGCAGGAGAAGAAGGCGATCGCCAACATCCGCGCCATCAAGGAAAAGCTGGAGACCACGCGCTCGGAGGCCCAGCTTGCCGAGCGGCAGGGCGACCTGACCAAGGCGGCGGAGCTCCGCTACGGCACCCTGATCGAACTCGAGCGGCAGCTTGCCGAGGAAAACCGGAAGCTGGAGGAACTGCAAACCGGACAGAAGATGCTCAAGGAAGAGGTCGACAGCGAGGACATCGCCGAGGTGGTGGCCAAATGGACCGGAATACCGGTTGCCAGGATGATGGAGGGTGAAAAGGAAAAACTCCTCAAAATGGAGGAGAGGCTTTCCCATCGCGTCATAGGCCAGCAAAAGGGCATAATCGCCGTGTCCAATGCAGTCAGGAGGGCCAGATCCGGGCTCCAGGACCCCAACCGACCAGTGGGATCGTTCATCTTCATGGGCCCGACGGGCGTCGGGAAGACCGAACTCGCCCGGGCGCTGGCCGAGTTCCTCTTCGACGACGAGCAGTACATGGTCCGGATCGACATGTCCGAATACATGGAGAAGCACTCGGTGGCCCGCCTGATCGGGGCCCCTCCGGGCTACGTCGGTTATGAGGAAGGGGGCTACCTGACCGAGGCGATCCGCCGGCACCCTTATTCGGTCATTCTCTTCGACGAGATCGAAAAGGCCCACCCGGACGTCTTCAATGTCCTGCTGCAGATCCTCGACGACGGCCGGATGACGGACGGCAAGGGGCGCACCGTCGACTTCAAGAACACGGTGCTGATCATGACCAGCAACGTCGGAAGCCAGTGGATCCAGGAGCTCGGCGGCCGGGACCCCGAAGAGGCCGAAAAGCGAGTCATGGAGGCCCTGCGGGCCACCTTCAAGCCGGAGTTCCTGAACCGGATCGACGAGATCGTGATCTTCAATGCCCTCGGCACCGAGGAAATCAAGAAGATCGTCGAAATCCAGGTGAACCTGCTGGCCAAACGACTGACGGCGAGCAAGATCACCCTCTCGCTGACCGATGCGGCCAAGGCCTTCATCGCCCGCTCCGGGTTCGACCCTGTCTACGGCGCACGCCCCCTGAAACGGACGATCCAGCATCTGATCCAGGACCCCCTGGCCGTCAAAATCCTGGAAGGGTCGGTCAAGGAAGGAGACCACGTCACTGTCGATCTGCAGGACGGTCAAATCGCTTTCCATTGACAGCGTGTTGAAAAGTGGATAATTGGCAGTCCGGGGAGAAATCGTAAGATGACGGAGCTTTAAAGTCCCGAGAAACGCGGTGCAGGGAGGTATGCTACAGGAACGGGAAATCCGCAAACCGAAGCAGATGGACAATTTCCAACAGCCTGCTGAATCCGCAGCGCCCGGACGCCCCTCCACCGAAAAGGGAAGGGATGTCCGGGCCTCCTTTCGATGAAACCATCCTTTCTACCACGGCTCATCAACCCGCCGACGGAGGACCCGGGGCTCTTCGTTTCCTTCCGGTTCAAGCGAAGAGCCCTTCTTTTCGACCTCGGCGATCTCGGACGCCTCTCGCCTCGCGACCTCCTCAAGGTGAGTCATGTCTTCGTCAGCCATGCGCACGTCGACCACTTCATCGGATTCGACGCGCTTCTCCGCGTCCTGCTCGGCCGTGAAAGGACCCTGCACCTCTATGGGCCGCCGGATTTCAGCCGCCATGTCGCCGGCAAACTGGCGGGCTACCATTGGAACCTGATTCACACCTACCCGCACGTCCTCGCCTTCGAGGTCCACGAGATCCACCCCGGCGAAATGCGCATTACCACCTTCTCCTCCCGGAACGCCTTCCGCATGTCCGGCCCGCAGCAGACCACAGCCGCAGACGGCGCGATCCTCGTGGAGCCCGCTTTCACGGTCTCCGCCGCTGTTCTCGACCACAGGATCCCCTGCCTCGCCTTTGCGATGGAAGAGCGGTTGAAGGTGCAGATCATCAAGGAAGGCGTCGAAGCGCTGGGGCTCCCGGTCGGCCCCTGGCTCACCCGGTTCAAGACAAGGATTCAGGAGCGCCCGGACCCGGGCGAACCCTTTCGGATCATGTGGAAAAATCAGCAGGGGGGAAGGGGAGAAGAGATCTTTCCGATCGGTGAGCTGTCCCAAAAAATTGCACGAACCGGTCGGGGAATGAAGATCGCCTACGTAACGGACGCCGCAGGCTCCCGAGAGAACGCCTCCCGCATCACCGCACTGGCAGCCGATGCCGACATCCTCTTCATCGAGGGGGCCTTTCTCTACGAGGACCTTTCCATCGCCCACAAGACGTTCCACCTGACAGCGCGGGAGGCCGGGGCTTTGGCGAGGAAGGCCGGTGCGAAAAGCCTCCAGCTGTTTCACTTCTCCCACCGCTACGCCGGGCGCGAAACCGAGCTGCTCGACGAGGCCCAGGCCGCCTTTCACGACGACAGCCTCTCCATCAACCAGGAGAAGGCAACAAACGCAGAAGCCCCCGCAGGGACCTCCGTCACTCGATGAACTGCATGTCGTGGAGCTGGCTGAAGCGGCCCTTCCGGGCCATCAGGTCCTCCCGCGAGCCGGACTCGATAATCCGCCCGCCCTCCATGACGTAGATCCGGTCCGCCTTCCGGATGGTGCTCAAACGGTGGGCCACGACGAGGATCGTCCGGGTCCCCCGCAGGTTGTCGATCGCCTGCTGCACCATTCGCTCGCTCTCCGCATCCAGCGCCGAAGCCGCCTCGTCCAGGATCAGAATAGCGGGATCGACCAGGATCGCCCGGGCGATCGCGATGCGCTGCCGCTGGCCGCCGGAAAGCAGGGTTCCCCGGTCGCCGATGACCGTCTCGTACCCTTTCGGCTGCGCCAGGATGAACTCGTGAGCATTGGCATCCCTGGCCGCCGCGATCATGGCCTCCTCCGGTGCATCCGGACGGCCGAAGCGGATGTTGTTGGCGATGGTGTCGTGGAAAAGCAGCGTTTCCTGGTTGACGATCCCGATCTGCCGGCGGAGCGATTCGAGCGTCACCTCGCGGATATCCCAGCCGTCGATGGTGATGCGCCCCCCGGACACATCGTAGAACCGCGGGACCAGATCGAGAAGCGTGCTCTTGCCGGCGCCCGTCGACCCCACGAAGGCCACCATCTCCCCGGCCCTGACCTCGAAGCTGAGGTCCTTCAGGATCATCTCCTCCGGATCGTAGCCGAACCGCACCTCCTCGAATCGGATGGCCTCTTTGTGCCGCGGAAGTTCCCGCGCCCCGGGCCGGTCCTGGATCTCGGGAACGGTCTCGAGGATCGTGAAGACGCGCGCCGTCGCCCCCTGCAGGGTCCGGAGATTGTTGCTGACCAGGGCCAGACGCTTCACCGGGCTGTAGACCCGGGAAAAGGCATAGACCATGGACATCAACTCGCCGAGGGAGTGGTCGAAGTAAATCTTGCCCGCGATCAGAACCCCGGGCAGGATCAGGAAGACCACCGAATCCATCATCGGACCGAGCCCGAGGTGCCAGCGGTTCCATCGCATCACCTTGCGGTAGAGTTCTTCGGCCTGGCGTCGGAACTTGTCGGTCTCATCCCCTCCTCTGAAGAACCCCTGGATCACCTTCATGCATCCAAGGCTTTCCTGGTAGACGGCGGTCACCTCGGCGGTGGCGTCCTGGACCCGGCCGGAGTGCTTCTTGACCTTGCGCCCGAACATCCTGACCAAGCCCACGATCACCGGCCCCACGACGAAGACCAGGAGCGTGAGCTTGTAGTTCATGAAGAGGAGATACCCGAGGAAGACCAGGGCCGTGATGGGGTGCTCGATCAGACCGAGAAGGATGTCCGAGACCAGCTGCTGCATGACCGTGAGATCGGCGGTCGAGCGCGCGATCAGCTCCCCGGACTTGCGCTTGTTGTAAAAGCTCAGGGGCAGGCTGACGAATTTTTCGAAGAGGTCGATCCGGAGAGAACGCACCGCCCGGTTCGAAAAGGCGGCGGCGGCCAATCCGCTCAAGTAGGTGGTGATGGACTTGAAAAAGACGGCCGCGAACGCGACCAGGGTCAATATTACCAGAAGGTGATTGGGCGAGACGCCGTCGACGAGGACCTTTTCGGTCTTCCGCCAGTCGGTCCAAGACCCGCCCTCGAAGCTGATCCAGGGGATCTTCCACGAGACCGGATCGGTTCCGCTCTTCATCCCTTCGTCGACGAAAGGCTGAAGGAGGTAGGCCGGCACGATCACGAACACGGCCGAGACCGCCGTCAAAACCAGGGCGCAGAAAACAAGGCCCCTATGCCGGCGAACGTACCCGGCGATCTCCTTTCCCAAAATAAGATTCAGCATGGTGTCTTTTAATGTTCGTCCGGCCGGTGGCCTTGCCGCTTCCAACTGGAACCGATCTCTTCCGGACCCTCGGCGCCGCCGCTCCCCGCCCTGCAGGCCGCCCAAACCAGCCGGAAGCGCACCGCGCTTCCCCCGCAAAGGCTTGGACACCCGGTTTTCTCAGAGGTCTGCGCCCCGCACCGATCCGGAAGGCTGACCCCTTAAAGCCGTCGCACGATTCGACAGGATTGCCCGTGTGCGGGCGGCATCTCCCGGACGCGCCGCGTCAGAGGGCGCCGATCAGCCTCGCGATGACGATCCGCTGAACCTCCGAGGTCCCCTCCCCGATCTCGAGGAGCTTCTGATCCCGATAAAAGCGTTCGATATCGTACTCTTTCATCAGCCCGTAGCCCCCATGCAGCTGGACGGCATGGTTGGCAGCCCGGTACATGACTTCGGAGCAATGCAGCTTCGCCATCGCCGCCAGTTTCGAAAACGGCTGATTGTTGTCTCTTAGCCAGCAGGCCTTGTAAAGCAGAAGCCGTGCGCATTCGATCTCCAGAGCCATGTCCGCCAGTTTGAAGGAATTGACCTGGAAATTGGCAATCGGTTTGCCGAACTGAACCCTTTCTTTGCTGTATTTCAGGGCCATCTCGAAACAGCCCTGCGCCCCCCCGAGCCCCATCGCCCCGATGGAAAGCCTCCCACCGTCGAGGGTCTGCATCATTTGATAGAAGCCGTGGCCGCGCGGTCCCAGCCGGTTCTCCTCAGGGACCCGACAGTCGTCGAAATAGAGCTCGCTCGTGTTGGAGGCGCGCCACATGAGCTTCCTATGCATCTCGCGGGCCTCGTAGCCCGGGGTTCCCTGCTCCACCAGGATGCAGGAGAGCTCGGGCCGGCCGTCTTCCCGGGTGCCGGTGCGGCAGAGGACCGTAGCGCCTGCGCTGATGCGGGTCGACGCATTGGTGATGAAGATCTTGCTGCCGTTGATGACCCACGAATCGCCGTCGAGCACCGCGTTGGTCCGAGAGTTGCCTGCATCCGAACCGGCATTCGGCTCCGTCAGCCCGAAGCCCCACAGGGCCTCGCCCGAACAGAGCCGGGGGAGGTGTTTACGCTTCTGCTCCTCGCTGCCGAAGTAATAGAGCGGCCCGATCCCGAGCGAATTCCCGGCTGCCACGGTGGCCGCATGGGAGCCGTCGACGCGCGCCATCTCTTCGGTGGCGATGATATAGGAGAGGTAATCCATGCCCTGGCCGCCGTACTCTTCCGAGACGAACATCCCGAAGAGTCCGATCTCGGCCATCTTGGACATGGTCTCGTAGGAAAACTCCTCCCTTTCGTCCAGTTCCCTCGCTACCGGCTTGATCTCCTTTTCGGCAAAATCCCTGACAGACTTGCGCAGGATCTCCTGGTCCATGGAAAGACTGAAATCCATAAGCCCTCCTTCCAGTCATTGGGGTCATTCCGGAGGGACGACCACCCGTTGTCGCCAATCAACACAGGGCATCGCGGGAGTTGGACGGTCTTCCCCCGCAGCAGCGCCCGGCCTTCCAGCCTGCGGATTCAAACGACCTGTCTACCACCTCAGCCTCAGAAGGGGACTGATTCTGGGCATCATATAGACATAGCTATCAATGGTTGTCAATGAGAAAAAAGATTATGCTAAACTATGTCAAAACACATTTAAAGAAATCCCCTTTCTTCTTTTAGCCCTCTATTGGAAAAATAACCAAATATTGTAAAACAAATCCTGCTCCAACCGGAAAATGACATGGGCACCCAGAATATTGTTCTTTCATAAGCGTTTCGACCTGATGAATTCCCTTGACAACCCCCTCTTTTATTCAGTATACTAAATATTAAGTATTTTAAAAATATTTTTGTCGTTGGGACGGGAAGCACTCTATGAACCTTGGCACCCTGATCCGCCGCTATCGAAAAGAGCAGAAGCTGACCCTCAAGGCCTTGGCCCACAAAGCCGGCATCTCCGAGGGGTTTCTGAGCCAGGTCGAAAACAGCGTGCATTCCCCTTCCGTCGATACACTCGTCAGCCTGTGCCGGGCGTTGGGGGTCAACGCCGGCGATCTGTTGAACCAGGTGGAAGAGCAGGAAAGGCTGACCGTCATCCGCAAAGACCAGTGGGACGAGCAAGAACTCCCGCACAGCGGCTTCGTCACGAGGCGCTTTTTCGCGCCGGAAAACCGCACCGTCATCGACTGCGCCGTCCTGATTCTCGACCCCAAGGCCTCCATTCCGGCAAGGAAAAACATCCGCAACGGGCAGGAAGTCCTCTGCATCCTGAAAGGGTCGCTGGAACTCCTGCATGGAGACCAAACCCTTCAGCTCTACGAAGGGGACTCTGTTCAATTCTGGACGGACAGCGGCAGTCAGCGCATCGCCAACACCAGCGGCGCCGCTGCCGTCGCCCTGTGGGTAGGGACGATTTAATGCACCTGGAAATGGTTTTTTCGGCCCGTCTCGGCCTCAATCCGCACGTCTGTTTGTGTGGCAACGCACAACTCGCCACCGCGCAAACGCCAGATCGCTTTGATATTGGCCCAAACTCCTCATTCCCGGATTGGAAGCCGGGTTCTACAGGGGAGTTTTTTCCGGATGGCGACGATCCGGTTCGCAGGAGTGGGACTGAGCATCCGAAGGGCGTGAAGAAACCGGAACCCGCCGCAAAGCGGTGGGACTGAGCACCCGAAGGGTGTGAAGAAAACATCCTCACTTCCGGTTTGGAAACTGCGTTGTACCGGAAAATCATCTCCGGATGGATATCAGGGAACAAGGGGAAGGGGAGAAGTTTGCCTGCCCGCTTGCTTGTGAAAACGTTCTTTATTGGACTGCACGCGGCCCGATGAGAGTGCCGCCGTGCCTTGGGAGAGAAAGGAGGACGGAACTTGATTACCTTCAGCGACAGACAATTGAAAACACCGAAGCTTATGAGGCCCGTTTACCTCGTCACCGCCGGGCAGTCGAAGTTCGACCGCGCCATCCCCGAAAAGCGGACCGAAGAGCTCTGCATCGACGCCTTGGCGATGGCCGCCCGCCTCATCGACAAAACCCCTGCCGAGCTGAAACGATACATCCACAGCTGCTATTACGGCCATTTTGCGGACCACTTCGGCGACCAGCTCCTCGGCGAGGCCGTCATCCATGACCGCCTCGGCCTGGACCCGCTCGGCAACATCGGCATCAAGACCGGCGGCGCCACCGGCGGATCGACCCTCTGGGAGGCGGTGAAGGCCGTCGCCTCCGGGTATTCGGACTGTGCGCTCGCCATGGGTTGGGAGCGCATGGACGAAGTCCCGACGGACGAGGGGAACCACCTGATCTCCTGCGCCGCCGACAAGGACTGGGAAACGCCGCTGGGTCACATCTACACAGGTTATTACGCCGTCATGGCCCAGAAGTACTGGCAGGTCTTCGGCCGCGAGGAGGAATCCTTCCGCCGCACCCTGGCGGAGATCTCCGTCAAGCACCACGGCTACGCCCGGTTCAATCCGTTCGCCCAGGCGCCGATGAAGATCACCGTCGAGGACGTCCTCAAATCCCCCGTGGTGGCTTACCCGCTGCGGGCCTTGGACTGCTGCCTCATGAGCGTCGGCGCCGCCTGCGCCATCATTTGCGACGAGGACACCGCCCTGGAGCTGACGAAGGGCACCAAGAACAAGCCCCTCAGGATCTGGGTCGCCGCCGGGAGCCACACCCTGCGGCCCGCCTGTCGTCGCCACATGGAGATCCCGCTCCTTCCGCACGAGTCGGCCGACCAGTATGCCGACCTCGCCGAACGGTTCCCGGGCGGAGAGCGCTATCCGGGCTTCACCGGCTTTCTGGGCGCCCGCATGTGCACCTACTATGGCTACAGGATGGCCGGCATCCACAACCCCATGGACGACCTGGACGTGATCGAGCTCCACGACGCCTTCACCATCAGCGACGTCCAGACCTATGAGGACGTCGGCCTGCGACCCTACGGCGAGGGGCGGGACTACGTGGAATCCGGCGACTGCTATCACACCAATCCGCACACCGGCAAACCCGGCCGTCTGCCGTCGAACCTCTCCGGCGGCCTGATCGGCTGCATGCACGCGGTGGGTGCCACCGGCATCATGCAGACCTTCGAGGTCGCGCTCCATCTTTGGAACCGCTGGGCGGAGCTCCACGGCGACCCGGACCTCTGGAAGGCCTTCAACCGCAAAAAGCCCGATGACTGGCAGGATCTCCAGGTGAAAGGCGCCAAGCGCGGCATGGCCATCAGCCACGCCGGGGTCGGTTCGCATGTCACTGCCACTATCCTGATGGACCCGGACCATCTCCTGAAACCCGATGCCTGATGAATGAGAGGAGGACACCTCGATGAGTATATTTGGAACCGTCGTTGTCAAAAGGGGGCAATACAAGATCAAGGGGGACTTCCACACCATCACCCCCAACATGCCGATCCGGAGCGAGGACGAGAAGTGGCATCTCGTCGGCGTCACCAACCCGAGATGCATGACCTATATCCACACTTACGGCGCCGAGGCCGTCTTTTTCGAAAATCTGTCCAAAGGCAAGATCCACGGCAGCCGCTGCGACAACCCGGACTGCGAGTTCCCGGGCACCGTCTACCTGCCGTTCCGGATCCATTGCCCGGACTGTCTGCAGCGCAACACGGTCGTGGATCTGACCGAAATCTGCAAGACGACCGCCACCATCCACACCTTCATGGTCTGTGAGCGATCCGGGGCCTTCAACACCCTCGACAAGCCGATCAAGTTCATCAACGTCGAGTTCAAGGGCGTCTCGACGATCCTCATGAGCTACCTTTCGGTCGGCGACCCGAAGATCGGCATGCGCGTCGTCCCGATCTTCCAGACCCTGGAGCCGACCTACACCATCACGGACCTGTCCTGGGTCCCGGAAGGCACCCCTTCCTCCAAGCTGCCTAAAGGATTCACCTTCGAATGATGCTGAACAAATGCGGGGTGTGAACTAAGCCGCCCCGCATTCAAACCGAAACAGGGAAGATACACTAAAATAATGGAATTCACTGAAAAAGTTGAAAAACAATACCTGAAAAGCGAGGGAGAACAATATCATCGGACAATACACGGTATACCAGAAAATGCATTTCCATGGATAGCAAAATTACGCGTCAAAAAGATCCGTTCTTTTGTCAAAAAAGAGGACGTTGTTCTTGAATATGGTGTTGGAATAGGATGGAATATTGCCGAATTGCAGTGCAAAAAACGAGTGGGATACGACCTATCTGCTCACCTTCGGGAGCCTCTGGAAAAGCGTGGAATAGAATTCATATCTGATTTGGACGCCTTTCCAGATGAGCATTTCGATGTCGTCTTGTGCCATCACGTGCTCGAACACACCGGAAACCCGCCCCAAACATTACTTGATATTCAGCGCAAACTGCGCAGAAACGGCAGACTGCTTCTGTTCGTTCCCTTCGAAAGAGGCAGAAAATACCATCGCTACGACCCTCAGGAGCCAAACCACCATCTGTATTCATGGAATGTTCAAACACTTGGGAATCTGATCGAAAAAACCGGTTTCGAAGTGGTGTCAGGAACTGTTCTCCCCTTCGGCTACGATCGATTTTCAGCTGTTTGGGCCACGCGTTTTCACATGGGGGAATTCGGGTTCAAATTCATAAGAAAAATGCTTCTTCTCGTAAAATCCGAATTGGAAGTCTTCATCTTTGCCAGAAAAGAACAGGACAGCGCCCACCAGCCAGGATGAAACCTTGGCGCAAGACCGAGAATCTTCTAGCCCCTTGGAGATAGCGGCAGAGGCCTATTCCTGGAAAGCCTGCAGGCGATCACCAAGCACCACGTAGCATAGACGAAGCCCGCTATACCCAAAGCCCACACCACCCCCTCCGGACCATACCACAGCGGCAAAACAATACCGAAGACTGCCGCGAGACCTGTCGCGATGAACTTTGGCAAAACGTAAAGTTTTGGACGATTTGCCAGCATGCCGAAGCCGGTAAGTGTGTGTCCGAAGTAGTACAGAGACCACGCAATCGTCAGGCCAGGCAGCAGGTAGGAAAAAGCTGTATAGGAACTGCCGCTCACCAGCAGCACGATTTGCTCGTGGATCAAGGCATATCCTGCAACCAGACACCCGCAGCAAGCGACATAGATCAGAACCATGAAGAAAAGCAGCCGATTCCCCGCCCGAAAAGCCTTTTCTGAGTCGAGGGAGCCGGCGCGTTGGTAGGCGATGGGGGAAAAAAGCATTCCCAAAAAGCCCGAGAGGAGAATTAGAGGGTACATCGCCAGCTGCCCGGCGACGGAAAAGGCACCGACCACCTCAGAGCCGAAATGGTACTGGAGAGACCAGCGGTCACATGACTCATACAGCCAACTGAAAACACCGTAAATGAAAAACGGCCATGAAAAAGAGAGGAGGTCTTTTCCGAGATTACCCTTTTCAAGCCCGCTCATTTGCCTGGTTGACGTCAGGCCGCCAACGATCCTTTTTTGATAGATGCGGTCGATCACCAGTAAACCAGAAAAGGCTCCACCCAGATATCCCAACAGAACCCAGTTCGCATCCGGTGAGAACAGCAAAATCAACCCGATTCCAGAAAGAGGTTTTAAAAAAGCAATCCCTGTTGTTACGATGGCAATGGCTTTTCTCTCTCGTGCAGCCATCAGGGCCAACATGCGTGTCCAGGACTGACCGGTGAAAATCCCCACCAAAAGAGACAAGGCCACCAACAGGCTCCATTGCCGCCCTTCGAGAAAGAAAACCCCTCCAACCGCCAGGAGCGTCAGCAGCAGCATTGCCCGGTTCAGGATCGCGCTGATTTTCCGGGAAGAATGCACAAATTCCTCCTGCTGGCCCCGCTCCTGTGAGAGGGACCAGAAACGCATCATCCCCTGCGCCAAAGGACCATAGACCTGAGCCGCCACCGCTTGGATCAGAGTGGTGGCCAGCATCAAACGACCAAACTGTGCCGGTTCGAGGTAGTGGGTCAGGATCTTGACCGCAAAGATGGCACCCGCGGCAATCCCGGCCTGCCCAAGGAACGTCCAGCCAGCCTCGGACCCCAATCTGGCAAGGCGGGAAAGGGAACGAAAAGACGTGTCGTTTGCCGCCACCGGAAGACCGCCTAAGATTTCCAGACCGGGGTTTTCATAACGTGCCCAAACGTCGTTTCAGCCTCGGGAGAAAGGTTTCTTCGTCGAAGAGTCCCCAAAGATCGCCAATGGCGATGCCTCTTCGCCGATGAATCTCTTTGCGCGCCCTGAATGCCCTGCCCATGCCTTTGAGCGCGTCCTTCTTGGACCGTAAAAAGACCCCGCCCCGGCCCCGCATCAGGTAAAATGCCAGGCAGCCTATCCCATAGGCCAGGTGCCGGCCGAATGACCGCGCCAGAAGAACGGAGGGCATGTTGCGGACCCAGACCCACTCGAGATTACGGTGCCCATAATAGACGGATGTCGGAGAATCGTGGACGATGCTGCTGCTCATCTTGTGGGCAACCACGGCGTCAGGCACGAACAGGCAGCGCCAGCCCCTCAGTTGAGCCCTGAAGCTCAAATCCAGATCCTCGTAAAGCAGAAAGAAATGCTCCGGGAACAACCCGATCTCGCGCAGCATATCGGTTCGATAAAGCGCCGCCCCGGCGCAGGCGCCAAAGACCCACTCCTCTCTGCTGAAATCCGACGCCGGGCGGCCGCGGCCGCGGATGACGCCGGCCCCCGCCTTCGAATATCCGGCGCCGGCGCAGTCTATCACCGTCGGATTCCAATAGGAGACCATCTTCGAGGCCGCGGATCCGGCCTCCGGGCTCCGCTCGAGGGCCGCCACAAGATTTTCGAGCCAGTCGGGATTCGCCACCGCATCGTTGTTCAAAAGGGCCACATAAGGCGTTTTCGCTTGAGCCATGGCCAGATTGTTGGCCTTGCAGAAGCCGGCATTTTCGGACAGGGCGATGAGCCTCACCCACGGATACCGGGCCTCCAGAAACCGAACCGATCCATCCGTCGACCCGTTGTCCACCACCACCGTCTCGAATTCGCGGAACGTCTGCTGTCTCAGTCCATCCAGGCATTCCGGCAAAAGGGTCCTGCCGTTCCAGTTGACGATAATGACCGCCACCCGGCAAGGAGAGCTAGACATGAACCGCTCCATGAAGCGAGCGCCTGCATAGGGACCACAAGGACCGCAGCCGCGGGAATCGCTCCCAATAGGGTTGGTACCCCTTCTCCCGCACGAATTCTTCGAAATATCCAGGCCATCGCCGGGGGCTTGGCGCATCGGCATTCGAAAGCCGACCGCCCCGGACGTTTCCGAAGTACTTCCGCAGGGTCCCGGTGGTCTCCGCCTTTGCGCGGTGGGCGAGTTTTCGGAAGGTGTTCCCTCCGTGAAGCCTGTAATAATACATGGGTCTGTGGATATAGAGCGGCTCGGTCAAGCAGAGCGCCCGGAGCAGAAAATCCCAGTCATGGCAGTAAAGATAGGGTCTGAAGCCGTGAAGGGTCTCATAGATTTCCTTCGCCGCAAAAATATTCCCGGATGAAATGGCCACGTTCGAATCGAGCAGAGCGAATCCGACCGAGGGGTACCGGGCCATCTCAACCTGTTTGCGATAAACGTAGGCGGCAGTCTCGTTCGACTCATCCACTTCAGCCCCGTTTTCATCGATGCAGCGAATGCCCGAAAAGGCCAGCTTCGCACCCGATTTCTCCAACCGCTCGACGAAATACGCGATTCTCTCAGGCGCGAACAGATCATCGCTGTTTAGGATGTTGATATACTTGCCGCCGGCGAGCTTCAGTCCACGGTTGATCGCCGCCGCCGCACCGCGATTGCGTTGCCTGACAACGCGCAAGCCGCGATGGATTCGCCCCGCGGTCCTCTCGATGACCGCTAAACTTCCGTCGCTGGAACCGTCATCGACCACGATGATTTCAAGATTTTCATAGGTTTGGTCTTCTACCGAAAGGAGGGCGGCTTCTATGAACCGGGCGTGGTTATAGGAGGGAATGACAATCGATACTTTCGGGTAAAACATCGCCGCACATCAGCAGATTCTATAGATCAGGTCCATCGCCGCAGCACCTGTTTAAAGAGGCTGTGCCATCCATCCGCTCCGCCATTCCCCTGCATCCGCTTCAGCCGCATGATCCATCTCTCACTGAGCGTCGGAGGCGAGGCGGCAAAAGAAATCATCCGATAATCCACCAGAAAGATCTTTTCCGGCTGGGAAGCCAAAAAACGCATCACTTCGGAAACAGACGGGTCATTCATACCATCATCCCACTCAATAGGCAAACGAAGACCGCAACACGCGCCTGTCAGCACCACGTTCCGCCTGGCCCGTTCGGTGGCGGCCAGGAATTGGTGTCCGTAACGCATATCGGGTTCGAGATGGCATCCTTCACCCCACTCGTTCCAGGCATTGATAAAGACCAGTTGCAAGTCCCCATCAAACCTCGAACGGGTTCTGGCGATGGCCGACGCCAGCCAGAACTCGTATTTCTCGGGGGAAATATTGACAAAGCAATTGCTGTCGTTCTGGCGCCGGGCTGTGTTGTCCCACGCAGGCATCACCGCCCTGAACAGGCAATAATCCGGGTCCTTCGACCGGATACTGTTCAGAATCACCTCACGATAGTCATAAACGCTGCCTTCGTAGCGGCGGTTGACGATCCGCAGCCAGTGATTCATCTTGCGGCTGAACACACCGTGGGGCGGAAATTCGAGCGCCGAATCGAATCCATACGGCCTGGGATCGGTGATGCCGAAACTCTGCGCCGCGCACAGATGAACCCCCGGAAATCCTCGCCGATGACACTCCTCGCGCCAGATCTCTGCGGTTGCCTTTGGATCCGGCAACAAGTTGACGCGATAGACGACCAGTAACGGCCGGCCGTCTATACAGATGTAGCGCCGGTCTTCGAACGCTGGAAAGAGACTCTGTATGAAGGCCCTGTCATCATGAGCCGAATGGGTTTGCGCGATCAGGATCTCCTGCTCGTCACCGTCCCACCGGCGGGTCCAGTTCTCGTTCGCCCAACACAGACAAAAGGGCATCTCCGGCCGGCCGGTCCTCAAGACCTCCTCGAACGGCCGCTCCAGAAGACGCCTGCCGTTGAACCAGTAATGATGATAGCAGAACCCGTCGATCCCGTACGCGCGGGCGAGTTCGGCCTGCGCTTCACGGGTCTCCGAAACCCTCAAGTCATAAAACCCCAGATCGGAAGGGATGTGCGGCTGGTAATGCCCGGCGAAATTGGGTCTGGCCTTCGCGACATTGCGCCAATCCGTAAACCCTTTGCCCCACCAGAGATCGTTTTCCGGCACAGGGTGAAACTGGGGGAGATAAAAGGCGATGATTTTCATAATCGACCGGGATGCTCCTAGTCTTCCGTTCACATTCGATGGCTGTCGGAGCGGGTGCGCCAATCGAATTCATGCAACGTATAGGTTCCGGGAACCGCGCCGGGATCCAGGCGCACATCGGCGGCGCATGCAGCCCTGGGGATCTCGATGTACAGTTCGTTGAGGCCGCTCCGGACCGGCCTCCTGATGCTCTGCTCTTCACAATGGTAAGGCCTTTCAGCCGTGAGGTAAAAGACCTGGAAGACCGTATCCGCCGGCACCGTGAGGATGATGCGCATGATCGAGGAGCGGCCTTCATCCAGGCTCGCAGGCGGCAGCCACAGCTGCGGATCACCGCCCCTGCAGACCACATCGAGGCCTTCCGGCCGGCCGGCGATCAGGACGTCTCCGAAGGTCCTGAGCCCGGGCAGGACTCCACCCTCGTATTTCAACACGGACCGTTCCGACAGCGAAAAACGCTCGGAGAGAAGAGCATCCACATCCAGATCCTGCGTTACCAATACTTCCATGAAGGAACGTTCGACGATTTCTTCCAGAATGACATCCGGCTTCGCCACCGCGATATACTTTTCGACGAGGCTGTGGTCGAAGTGCGTCCAAATGAAATCGATCTGGGCGAAATGCTCCGCCAGGAAATCCTCCAGAGAAACCAGGAAGGAGTCGCGAAAAGCCACGGCGCGCAGCCGGGATCGGTCGCAGCCCCTCGCAAATCCTGCCGATTCTCCGGGCATGATCGGTATGGCCCGCCGGACCGCCTCGAGGTCGACGGCCTCCTTTTTCTTCTCGGCACAAGGCTCTTGAGGCCTCAAAAAAGGATAGGACTCCCGGAATAGACCACGAAGATCCAGCATCTGCGCCAAATCGCCGCCAGGCACATCAGCCGAGGTTTCGACCAGCCGGCTCCGCTCGAGCGGCTCCTCTTCCGGAAACCATTGATTCACGACGCGCATGATCTCCGTGTAGGCCCAATACGCGCCCCTCGGGTTCCAGTGCGTGTCCGACAAAAGGTACAGCCGTTCATCCCCCTTTTTCGACCGGAGGATCTGCCGCAGATCGAGCACCTGAAAATCGGACTCCCGGCCCATATACGCCAGAAACTGGTCAAAGCGGGTCCGGCCTCTCCGCCGCGCAAGAAAGTCCGGAAGCAATTCCGGGTAGATCGAGTGCTTGCTCGGAGCGACGACAAAGAGATACCGGATGCCTCGATCAGCAAGCCAGTCGCGGCGGTTTTCAAGGACCAACCTGGCCTTCGTCAATTCCTCCGGTGTCAGGGAGATGAACCCTCGATGGTCCTCGATGCTCCGATCACCTGTGTAGAAAAGCCATCCGTCCCTGCCGAGGACAACCTGTTCCTCCGGCGACCTCCGCAGCCATCTGACCTGCAGATAATTGAAGGCCTGGATGCACTCCCGCCTGAATCCAAAATGATCGTTCAGGTAGGCCTCGAACCGGGCCGGGAATGACAGTACCGATCGAGCCGTCAACTCGAGGCGGGGTATCTCCGTCAACGTGCGCTTCTCGCTGTCTGAAAGGGCCGCCTTCGGTGTCAGCGCAGTCCGTATCAGAGGCGTCACAAGGACCGCCAGGAAACAAACCATCCGCAGCGTCGCGAAAACGCTGCCCCGCCGCCGCCACCGGCCGCCCGCACCATGATTCACGATCCCTGAATCCAAAGGCACCTGTAAGCGTTATGCGCGGCGATGCTCCGCCGCCGGGAAAGGCTGTGAAAACGCTCGACACCCTTTCGTTTCAATGAAATAGTCGAACGACCGTATTTCAGCACACATAGCGAATCCAAAAAATCCGCCGTTCAAAAGAGTGCAGGGGCAAAAGCCGCGGAACTCTTCTGCTGCCCTAAAACCGAAAATAAATAAAGGGGTTGTAAGACCCTGCCGCAAGAAAGAGGATCGAACCCGCGAGCAGCAGCACGAAGGCCGCGTTTTCCATGGCCCCGGCAGCGCAACGGCTCATCACCCCGGCCACTCCGCCCGCACTCTCACCAAGCCTCCGCATCCAAGCACGGACTGCAGGAAATACAGGCGTGGCAAACACAGCCCCGCAGAGCACCACCCCCCATGCCTGCCGATCCAGGTAGGTCTCCAGGGGATAGCGGAGTGCATCCCCGGCCGTCAGGCCCATCATCGCCTCGAGATAGCCCAGCGCTCCGGACAGCGTCTCGGCCCTGAAAAACACCCAGCCGGTCATAACGACTGCCAAAACATATCCATGTCGGATCGGCCGCCAGCAACGCTCGAGCAGGGAGCCCAACCCCAGGCGCTCCAACACCAGGAATGTCCCGTGAAAGAGCCCCCACACAACGAAATTCCAGCTCGCGCCGTGCCAGAGGCCCACCAGGAAAAAGACCGTCGCCAGGTTCGCATAGGTGCGCAGAGGCCCTTTCCGGCTGCCTCCAAGTGGAATGTAGAGATAATCACGAAACCAGGTCGAAAGCGAGATGTGCCAGCGTCTCCAGAACCCCCTCATGGATCGGGCGATATAGGGATAGTTGAAATTTTCGAGAAAACGGAAGCCGAACATCCGCCCGAGGCCTATCGCCATATCGCTGTATCCGGAAAAATCGAAGTAGATCTGGATCGTGTAACAGACGATCCCGAGCCACGCCACTGGAGCGGTCAAATCTCCGCTGGAAACAGCAAAGATGGGATCCGCTATGGCACCCGCATTGTTGGCGATCAACACCTTTTTGCCCAGACCGAATACGAAGCGCTCCGCTCCGGCGGCGAAATCAGGGAGACGCACGCGCCGTGACACGATCTGCCTGGCCAGATCGTGATAGCGGACGATCGGTCCGGCAATCAACTGAGGAAACAACGCAATATACAATCCGATGTTCAGGGGATTGCGTTGAGCCGGCGCAGCCCCACGGTAGACATCGATGATGTAGGACATGGACTGAAAGGTGAAAAAGGAGATGCCGAGGGGTAGATGGCCGGGATCTATACCAGCCGCCGTCCGCCCGAGGATGGGGGACATGAGGAAGGAGAGGTTCTCGGCCAGGAAGGCGCTGTACTTGAAAAAGACCAGAATCGCCAGATCGGCGGCGATGCCGATCCCCAGGATAAGACGCGCCCAGCGACCGCCGCGGAAAGCGGCGATCAGGACCCCGACGGCGTAGTTGGCGGCAATGGATGCCAGCATGACGGCGACATAGAACACCTCCCCCCACGCATAGAAGACCAGGCTCGCCAACAGAAGCCACGCATTCTGCCCTCTTCTTCCCAGAAGGAAATAGATGCCGAGCGTAACCGGCAGGAAGCAGAAGAGGAATATGATGGAACTGAATACCATAAGAACGGCGCTCTACTTCATCGTTTTTCCTGCAAGGCAAAAGACATAATCGCTGGGAAGGACCTTTTCTCCGAGCAGAATCCTCTCCAGCAGAATCAGCCCCTCGATGAGGCCCGCTCCGGTTTCATCACGGTCGAAATTGAAGGCGATGTCGCTCAACAAGGGATGGAGGATCGTCCCGCCGGTTTCGGCGACCTCGATCAGTTCGAGATGTTTGGCCGCAAAATGCATGATCTCATCCGATCTGATCGATTCAGAAGGATCATGGGCCTTGATCGCCTCGATATCATACCGTTCAAGATGATTCTTGATGCGCCCGTCAGCCGTCTTCTTATAAGGTTCCGGCAAAATGCGCAGAATCTCGTTCACGATGCGCAGCTGCCTGTCCGTAAATTGGAGACGGCGCGGGCCGATGTATTCCCGCATCATAAAAAGGCCGCCGGAACGTAGGCCTTTGTTGATCTGATCAAACAGGTGATCGAGCCTTTCGACATGGTGAACCGTTCCGACGGCCCAGATGAAATCATAGACGTCCGGTTCGATCTCGACGGCATTCAGGTTCCGGCACAGATAGTCAATGCCCTCGATGCCCCTCGAGCGCGCAATTCCCTGCTGCCTTTCAAGCAGACCCTCCGCAAGGTCCACCACCTCGATCCGCGCGAAAAGCCCCCGTTCGAACAGGATCATCTCGCAGGCCGGATCCCCTTCATTGCAGCCTATAGACAGGCCCCGCAGCCCCGTATTCCCCTTGCGGGCCTCCAATTCTCCGAGCGTCCGATCAAAATACCCGGTCTCGGCATCTCCGGTCATCATCTCGTTCTGGTAGCGTTGAACCGCCGGCAGGAGCTCCCAATAAAGCACCCGATCATCCCTCCGGTATTGCTCCTGCGAATGGTCCCAGAGCTCGGCCACCCTGTCCCGCTCATCGATATCCATGACAGTCCTTCACCCCGCGCACCCGGGCACATCCCCCGTCAGAAACCCATTCCGTTCAGATAGCCAATCTCGCCGCCCCAGCCGGTCACCTTCACGATGATTCCTTCGCGCAGGGAAATCCCCTGGCTGTTCAGCACGGGCGGCCGCCCCTCGAACTCCCAGCCCGACATGACGAATTCATCCCTCTGGAAATAATCCCTGACATCCGTCCGGGCATAACCCAGGGCC
The DNA here is from genome assembly GCA_900498135.1 of uncultured Desulfatiglans sp. NCBI lineage: Bacteria > Pseudomonadati > Thermodesulfobacteriota > Desulfobacteria > Desulfatiglandales > Desulfatiglandaceae > Desulfatiglans > uncultured Desulfatiglans sp. The sequence goes on along the minus strand of LR026961.1, from coordinate 2,078,064 downwards.
GCCTCGCCCACCTCACTCCCATCGCAATAGATCATGACCTGCTTGACAGGCGCACCCGTCTGACGGTCAGCCGCCCAGCCCCGCATATAAAAGGTTTGATCATCGGTAATCGTGATCGTGTCGATGCTCCCGACCGGTCTGAAGGTGGGGACAAGCGTGCTCAGTGCGGGAATATAACGTTTCGAAAGGACATAGATGTCCTGTTGCTCGCACAACTCCTCCGCCATACAGGTAAGATTGGTCACGCCCAGCCGGGAGGCGAGACGCTCGAACCAGTCCTTCCGCACATACGTGCTGCCATACTCCTCCTTCGAAAGGCTTCGGCTTTCACTGAACGGGATAAAGGTAAAACCGTCCTCCGCGAACGGCACTCCTGGCGGGATGGCCTTCTCGCTGTGGGTCGAAAGGATCAGGACACCTTCATCCTCGAGCAGACCATACAGCCGGATCAGCCATTCTTCGAAGCGGGCGGCGGGCAGATGGGAAAAGAGCGAACCGACGTAAACGATCTCGAACTTCCCTGGAAACCGAACCTCTGAAGGCTCTGTCCTCGAAAAAAACCCGTTCACCCCGAAACAGCGCTCCTGAAATCTGACGGCATCCTGATAGATATCGCTCACCCAAATCTTTTGAGTATCCATCACCTGAACCAGAAACCGGGAGACCCGGCCATAGCCGCAAGCGAAATCAAGGAAGCTTCCGACATCCTCAAATCTCCGTTGGGACGCCGCCACAATCTTCTGAATGGTTTCAAACGACATGAGCCCCGATTTGAAATACCACCACAGCGCCTCGTCCTCTCCGACGTGGCCGAGGCTGTCGAGGTACATCTCGTCCTCGCGGCTGACCCGGTAGACGAAGGTATCCGGTTGTCTGGCAATCAGCTTGACGAGCGAGCGAACGACGGCTGGAGGCTCGAGGTCCGGATCACCCGCCGAAGCCGCGGACGACCTCTGCCTCGCCGCCCCCAACGGGGGCTCCCATCCGATGAAACCTTTCATCTTTTCCAGAAAGGCCCCATCGAACGACACACCCCAATCCTGAGGCCACCTTACCTGCGACCCTTGGATGCGGCCGTCCCAATCCTCCACGCCCGCGACCGCCTCGACGAGCCCCTCCCGAATGCCTTCGACGGTGGGATCGGCCGGGATAAGATTGGTCGAAATGCCCTTCAAGACATCGACGGTCTTGTTGGCGAAGGTATTGGTCACCACCCGAATCCCGGCAGCGGCCATCTCGAGGGGAACAAGGCTCGGGTGCGGGCTCATCATCAGGCTCAAGCCGACGTCGAAATGCGGCAGAAGATCACGGTACTCGTTCAGACTCATCTTCGGCAGAAGATTGAGGCGGGGACCCGCCTCGTCGATCAGGATACAGCTGGGAGAGGACTGAAGCGACCCGATGCCGTAAAACTCCCACTTTCCCTGGAAGGCACCCTCGGCAATCGCCCCGGATAGTGCGAGCATGCCGAGTTCGAAGCAGTTTCTGGCCGCATGGGTCTCAGGCCTTGCATAGAATACCAGACGCCTCACGGGCCGCTCCCTGAGCATCTCCTCGCTGACATCGAACCGAAGGATCGCGTTCTCGAAGGCAACGGAGTTCTTCTCACCCTCCTCCGTCGATTCCCGGAACAGCCCGATCCGATTGCGGCGATGATAATCCATCAGGATCTTCGTCGAAAAAATACCATAGTGGGGGAGATCATAGCTCATCCGGGACAGGACGTGGAGGGAGCCCAGTTCATAAAAGATCGGTTCGTACTCCTGGCTCAGATAGATGAAGCGATCACCCGCCAGGGCACGCATGGTCAAATGAGCGATATGGGCGCTCCAGCAGCTCGTCGCCACGATGGCATCCTGCGGATGGCAAGGTATCGGGTCTTTTCTGTCCGGCGCATACACCACTTCGACGCAATCGAAGAAATCTTCGAGCCCTTCGTAGTCCCGGATCCTCCTGCACCATTCCATGGGCTCGAAATAGCATTCCTCGGTCACGATGATCCTTACCGGATACCCGGCGAGGGCCAGGCGCTTCGCCAGACTGAAAACACTGATATATCCGCCGAAAAAATACTTGAAGTCGATGATGCCGATGAGCACGTTTACACGAGGAACTAAAGAATCGCGTACATCCAGATTCAGAGGGCTGATCTTACGGCGGATGAACCGCACAGCCGGATGCTCCTCGGCTGCACGGTCCTCCATCACATTCAATAGGAGCTCCTCTACCTGAACTTTCTTCTCCTCATCCGCTTTCCCATTTTCCATTCCCATCACCTTCAAAAAAAACTGAATCGCGCCCATCCGAAACAGAGCAGACGTCAAAGCAGTACGCCCAGGCTAACCGGAAACAGGTCCAGCCGGAATGAACCATCTGCGAACCCTGTAGTAGTATTTGAGTAATTTGACGGACAGGACACTCTTCAACAAAATGCCATCCAAATGCATTGTAATCGGACCGCGCCGCATCAACCGATTTCGCACAACCTGATACACAAGATACCAACAGGACGATTCCGTCGAGATAAAACCATTGAGAATACGTTTCTTTTTATTATCTATATCAACACATCGCTCTCTTATAATAATGCTAAAAATGATTCTTCTTATGAAATTATTATAATATTGAGATTGATAATAGAAAAAAACCCCCTTCAAAGCTCCAGGCAGCGCACACAAGGTCTGCTTGATAGACTTTATCTTATCAATCATTGAGATACGAACGTACGGTGATTTTTTACCCGTTTTCACATAATGACCTATGACGTTTTCACCATGCTGGACATAATCATAAAGCGGTTCGTCAACATAATGTATACAGCCACAGCTCAAAGCGACACAGGCGATAAAATGGTCGTGATAGATATCGTCGATCTTTTCAGGAAAAGGCAGCAGGCAAGGGATCAAATCCCGCCGGAACATCGATGCCGCCCCCGTCACCGTATTGGCCAGAAGAAGCAAATCGAGCCGGGAATAATTGTTTTTTCTCGTCGTCCAATAGGTGTCCGAAATCAGCTTGCCCCGGCCGTCGACGATATTCATATCGGAATATACAAGGGTCGTCGAATCGTCGAATTCACCCAGCAGCCTCTCGATCTTGGATTCGTGCCACAGGTCGTCCTGATCCGCAAGGGCGACATAAGCGGCCTCCTGCGGGACCCGCGTCAAAATCCGCTCGAAATTATGGTAATAACCAAGATTCCGTTCATTGGAAAAAAGGAGGAACCTCGGATCGTCGCCGATGCAGCCTGCTATCGAGGAAAGACATTCCGGACTGGAGCAATCGTCGTTCACGATACACACCCAGTTCCGATAGGTCTGGCTTTTAATGGACTCGATCTGCCGTTTCAAAAAGCCGGCCGGTGGGTTGTAGGTCGCCATACAGATGGCCACCAGGGGCTCGGTGGCATCTGCCCGCACCGCTACAGGCTCCACCGTCAAGTCCGGCTCGAGGCAAACCTGCCCCCCATCCACCTCACAGACGGTTCCATCCGCCAGTACTGCGCTCAGCTTCAGTCCAGCGGTTCTCGGGGCACCCTCCGCCTGCAGGGGAATCATCACCCAAAATCCGCTGTTCAGGCTGTGCCCCTGCGTGTCGGCAATGCCGAATTGCGCACGAAAGACATCCAATCTGGCCAGACCGAAGTTCCTGACCGGATGCGCCATGCCGTCGAAGATCACCGTCAACCTGCGGATGTGTTCCTCCGTGTGATAGCACCATCCCTGGACATAGAGCACATTGCCCTTGCCGACATACAGGGGTTTCGATAGGTCCGTATAAACATTGAAAAGAAATTCCCGTCCAAGCGGCATACTCAACCCTGCGCATCACCTCTTCTCGCCCGATTAAGACGGTACCTTCCGGGAACCTCAGGAAAGGAAAAACCCCTTGATTTTTCCATAGAAGCGAACCGCTTTCCACGACTGGGAGTCGAAGATATTCCTCAGTGTTTCGGCGTGCTCAGTCAAAAGGGTTTCGAGTTCGGTTATTTTTCGGCTTTTCTCATCGATATCCGCTTTCATGAGGCGGATCGATCGATTCAAATTTTCTATCTGCGTTTCAAAAGACCGTTCTTTTACCTTGGACTCGGCGATTTCCCGTCCCGCAGACACCAACCTCTCGTTATCATGAAGGTGCTGCGTCTCTTTTTCCTGAATCGCATTTTCCAGGTTTTTAATAATCTCTATCTTTGAGCGGATTTCCTTTTCGATGTTCCTACAGTACTGATCTTTTATCCTCAAAACCGTTTCCTGATTTCTTGTTCTTTCGGATAATGCAAAAATGGCTTTATTCTGCTTGACCAGCAACTGGATTTTCAAAAAAATCGTTTGTTCTGCTTCTTTTATTTCCTTTTCTTTCTCAAGGACGCTGTTTTCGAGTTCTGAAAAGCGCAGAAAGTGATTTTTCGATTCCTCTACGAGATCTTTAATAGCTTTTTCCTTATTTCCCATTTGTTTAAGCAAATTATCGATTTCAACCTTCGACTTTTCTATGTTCTTATATGAATCGTTCAGAGCAGCGGTCTTATCCCTAATCTCGGCATCTTTTTTCAAAATCAGATCGCGCGATTCCCTCTCGAACGCGTTGAACCGAGTTTCCTTTTCCTTTAAAATCTCCCGCAGTTCGGACAACTGCCTGTCCCTGTCTGCAAAAATATTTTCATATTCCTTTTTGATTCGCGCCAACTGCTGCTCATTTTCATTCAAAACGCGGTTGTGCCTCAGGGTCAGTTCTTCCAATTCGATCTGCTTTCGTGACAATGCATCGTTGGCCGCAATAACCTGTCGCTCTTTATCCTCCAGGAATTTTCCATTCAATTTTTTGATGTCGTCTGTAAAGCTATCCTTCTGCGAGATGATCTCCTGAAGGGAAGAAACCTTGGTAACGGATCCCGCCAAAGCGCGCTCGTTCTCTGCCAGGGCCGTCATCGTCTCACCCAGCCGTCGCTCAGTGCGCAGAAGTGCGTTTTCCTCACCCATCTGTCGCACAAAGTCAACGAGCGCGGACAATCGGAGCGCCTTCATATCATCGTCGCCGGCACCAACCGCTGCATAACCGTCTCGGCTGACGGCCCGCGTCATCAGATAGATGATCTTAGCCCTCGCAGGCAGGTCATCCTCTTCGAAAAACTCCTGCAGTCCAACCTGGTGGTGATGCAAATCCGAACGGATGGTCTTCTCGACCCACTTGGCATCCTCCGGCCACGCGAGACCGCAGAACTCGACCATCCGCCTGGCAGCGGAGGTTCGGAACTTGAAGAACTCGTCGAAATAGACGATGCAGCGCGGCGCGCCTTCCGTGCCATGGAGGGCCGCCGTGACATAATGCTCCCACAGCCACGCACCGCGCTCCACCGCAATGTCATCGCGTTGAAGCAGGGATCTCCCCACTTCCAGAGGGTTGCGCATGCAGACGACAAATCGCAGATCCGGGATGAGACGGCGCCAAAAAGGCAGAAGGATCGTCGTCCTGGGATCCTTGAAACCCCACACTTCATTCATCGGGAAGGAGGCGATCAGGACTCGGGCCTCTTCGGCCAGAGGAGCCAGAGCCGGATCCGCATACCACCGCCCTTCGAGAGGCGGCGGTGCATGCCAGGAGCCACCGAAATGAGCCAGGATCCGTTCGTTGATATTCACGAAATCCTCATGCTCGAAAAAGCCCATCCGGTTCGTTTCATGCGGCGGCAACAGTCTGTCCTCGGCGCCGAGGAACAGACCGCAAGCATGCAGCAACCCTGCGATCATCGAGGTGCCGCTGCGATGCATCCCAATGACGGCAATCACACCATTTTCCAAAGGGTCTTTCAAATTCCCGCATCTCCTTATCGCCACCGGCAGACGATCCGATCTCCATATCAGAAACGAGATCAGACCGCATGACGTCCCGAAGGCAAGCCACCGGCCATGAACTCCCGTATCGCCCACGCGCAAACACGGCGAAGCCGGTCCCACTGGGTACCAAGCGACACCACGCACGCAAAAAACAAGATCTAATTGTTCAGGAGAATAGGATTGTGTTGAATCTTGGGACGAATCAGAAACGGGACCTCACCAGATCATTTTCCCCAGCCGAGGCCTGCTCTCGAGATTGGCCTCAAGCCCGTCGCCGACAGCAGGAATATAGCGGAATGTAAAGAATATGTCAAGAAAGCACACGGTTCCGGCATGCAAATAAAGGCGTCGAGGACTTCTCAATAATCGGCATTCAATCTATGATCAACTTCATCTGCCGTATATTGACATTTGATTTCAATCTTTCACAAGTATCAGCGATTGCTTTTCGTTTCTCCGAATCAATGTCTTTAAAAGCAATGATCATTTCTTTAATATTATTTTTATCTAGAATTGACTCAAAATCTTCTATGGTTCCAATTACTTTATATCCTTTGATACGTTTGCCTTTTAAAACTTTATTATCATCTATGAATCCAACAATCGATAGATTCAGTTTTGGATTGGATTCAATCTCCTTTATAACCATCTGACCACCGACACCCGCACCATATATCAAAACAGGGTCACCATCCTTATTGCTTTTCTTTACGACTTCATCCAAAATACGGGATGATAAGCGCGAAAGAGAAACCATAACGAATATTATAACCCAATAAATCACAAAAACAGCTCTTGAGACACTTTCGAATCTATAGACAAACAGCAGAAAAAGTATGGTAGCGACACATCCGAGTGTAATCGCTTTAATAAGAACGATCAGATCTCTAAGCCCCACAGTCTCCCAGACGGTCTGATATACACCAAACAAAAAAAAGGATGCTACCTGGGCAGACAGGAGGACCGGAAGCGACTTCAAAAAAATATCGAAATTCGCCCCGACTTGCCCTTCGAAACGCAGCAGATAGGCGCTGTAATAAGCGATGGTAATCATCCCCGCGTCCAACAGCACTGCCAGGATGCCTTTGCGGTAGGTAAAATTCACCAATATCGGGGTGAGCCTCGTTGATTCGACGTCCGCCAGAATCGACCGCTCGGGATATACCTTGACCTTCCCGAGGTAGATCCAAAAGAATACGACCAGAAGCAGGTACAAACCGATCAGCAGGATCCCCGGCCCCAACCCCACATAGTGGATAGCCAGGGCAAGCCCTCCGGAAACCGCCGCGAATGCGTAAAGCACCAGCACGGCTTTCCGCTCGCTCAGACCGATAGCCACCATGCGGTGGGAGGAATGATCCTTTCCCCCCTGGGAGATCCTGCGGTGGAACAGCTTCCGCATCAGGCTCACAAAGGCCGTATCCAGGATCGGCACGAACAGGATCATCACCGGCACGCCGATCACGGACACCAAATGGACAAATCCCTGTTCCGCAGTCCTCGCCGACCCGCCTGAAACCGTCAAACACGCCAGCAGGAAGCCGATATAGAGGCTCCCGGCATCGCCCATAAAGATCTTGGCGGGATTGAAGTTGTAAATCAGGAAACCAAGGACGGCACCGGCGTAACAAAGGCTCAGAAGCAGCGTCTGCTCCCTCAGAACGAAAGGCTGCGCCAGAAACAGCCAAAGAGCCAGAAACGCCGCCGCCAGAAAGGCGATGCCGGCGGCCAGGCCATCCATGTTGTCGAGGAGGTTGAATGCATTCGTGATCCCTACCACCCAGAGAATCGTCAGAAAGAGGTTCAGCGTGTCGAATTGGGTCCAACCCAGTCGAAATCCGAAGTAAACCAGTCCGGAGGTGATGATCAACTGTCCGGCCAGTTTGTGCTGCGGGGCCATTGCTCGAAGGTCGTCGGCGAGACCAAGCCCGAACATGGCCGCCCCGCAAACCATCACCGGCAGAATCGGCGCCCCGAATTCCTGCCACCCAAGCTGGCAGACCATCATCGACCATGCACCATTCAAGGCCACAAAAATCCCACATCCCCCGAGGAGCGCCGTCTTCCGGCGATGCCAGCGATTCTCTCGTGGAATCGCCACGTATCCATGCCTGACGGCGAACCATCTGACGAGCGGAGTCAGGAAAACGGCCAAACCAAACGCAAGACCGAGCGACAGGGGATATTCGAGCGATATCATGTCTTCCCTGATAGACGCTATCACTCTATGAAACCTCGATCATGTGCGAACCCTCATAAGCCCATAGCACCCACCGAAGCCGAAGCCGATATTGGCCGACCAGACGGCAAGCCACGGTGGCAGCAGACCGGTCAGACCGAGCGATCGCATGACGCCGAGGGCGACGATGTAGATAAAACAGACCCCTATCCCCACCGAAACGGCAGCGGGCGCCCCGCCTTTGGGAAGACTGAGGGCAATTGGGATCCCCCACAGGACCATCAGGAAATTGATGAAAGGAAAGGCAACCTTGAGATAAAGGTTGACCAGGTACTCGTTGGCGTCATACCCATCCGCTTCGATCTGCTCCGCAAATCGTTTCAGCTGACCATAGGTCATTTCCTCCGGCTCTTTCATTGGAACCAGAAACGCCTCCGGCAACTGTTTTATGGGCATATTGATTGCGTTGAAACGAACCATATCGTAAGATCCGTTTTCATTTCTTGTCAGTTCAATTCCCTTCAGGCCAACCCATTCGCCATTTTTCCACATGGCCTTTTCAGCATGAATTTCCTTTGTAATCACAAACGACTCATCAAATATATACAATATAGGTTGATCCATTTCATTGTTTTTACCATCAAATCGATGAATATAACATATCCTGTCTGTCCCACGATGCCACACATGATTTCTATAAAGAGACCGCTCACTATCAACTCTTTTGACAACACTATTCCATATCGCTTCGCTTTTACCGCTTGTAATAGGTATCACCGTTTCGGAGAAAGCCAAAACGCAGCAGGATAGGATCAAGGCCGCGATCAACAGAGGAAAACTACTTTGAAAAACACTTATTCCACTCGCCTTCAAAGCAGTCATTTCATTATTCTTTCTCAAAACAGAAAATAAAATGACAACAGAAATAAGCGTTGCAGCTGGAGTCATCTGTACAGCGAGAAACGGTAGCTTATACAGGAAATACTTCAGAATATCTGAAAATCCTGCATTCACCTCAAGAAAATTATCGATTTTTCCGATGAAATCAATGATCAGAAAAATACTTGTGAACCCGATCAGGCACAAGCAAAAGATGTAAGCGAATTCTTTAATGATATATCGCTGTAAAATACTCATCGATTATTTTTTTTGAAAATCCCTGAAAAAACGATGCAGATTCAGGCGCAAATGCTTCTCTCTTGAAACTCTTCTAAAAAGATAAATAAAGGATGCGAGAAGAAAGGTATTGGGGATCCAGACGGCAAACATCGGCGGCACGGCCGCGCTTTCCGAAAGGCTCCGGACACCGGCAAGGCATAAATAGTAAACCATGAAAACCACCAGACCCACTCCGATGCCCATTGATCTTCCTCTGCTCTGAAGCTGCGCGCCCAAAGGAAAACCGACCAATCCCATAAGAAAGACAGCTATAGGCACAGTAATTTTTTCCATCAATTCAACGACCATCTCGTTGTGCCTTACACCTTCTTTGGTTTCATCGATCTGCATTACCAACTCTTGGACCGAAAGCTCTTTAGGCGCCTTTTCTCTCATCCTCCACGCCCTTATCATATCCTGCAATCCGACACTCAGATCATACGCCTCGAACTTGATGGTCCTTGCAGTGCTCATGTCTTTTTCGACAACCAGGATGGCTCCTTTGGAAAAATGGATCATGACCATCTGCTTCTCGCGAAGATAGCTGATTTTTCCCTCATTGGCCACAATGGTGTTGATGGACCTCGGATCCCTGCGATCGACGACGAAGACCTCCTCCATCACCCCTGTAGCCCTGGAAAACCGATTCACGTAAAAGGTGACGTTTGGAAAAGGCTCTGAAAAGACGTTCGACCTGATCGCCGTAGCCGCCTTCGTCTGAGCCAGCTCGAAAAGGGTGTCTTTGAAAGAGCTGTTCCCCCAGGGGACAGCGAACACCGTTATCAACAGGGTCGCAAGCATGCCGGCCGAACAGAGGAAAAGCACGGGCGGCAGCATCTGCTTCAGGCCGATCCCAGAAGCCCGCATGGCAATGATTTCACTGTCGGAAGACAGCCTCAGAAAGGCGACAATCGTAGACATCAGGGCCGCCGCCGGCATCGAGAATGTCAGAATATCCGGCAGCAGGTAGGCGATCATCCAGAGAACCAGGCTGAGTTTCACCCCCTGCCCGACGATCAGATCCGTTATGGGGAGAAGTTCGGTCGCAATGATGATGAATACCGCCACGACCAGGCTGGAAAAAAAGGGCGGCCACATTTCGTTGGCCAGATAGCGGTCGAGTATCTTGTTCATGCACCTTTGCCGATTTGGAGGATTGACTGTGCATCAACTCGAGGGCTGCCGCTGCACCCGTTCTCGATCTGCATCCTCTTGGCGGAAAATCCCCGTCATCACCGAACGCCTCTCCCCTCTCGGAAGAACCCCGGCGCCAAGGCGGAACGTTTCCAGCGCCACGAGAACACCGAACGCGAATCCCTTTCAGAAATCAGTTGGCGGCATCAATGGGACGGACGCTCCACCAGGCCCTGATAAAGCTCTTCCATGTCGCGCAAGAGCCTTTCCTCAGAAAACCGGCGTATTACAAAGCATCTGGCCGCGCGGGCAAGTGCTTCCCGCTTATGGTCCTCATTCTGAAGCAAATGCGTCAAACCGTTGCTGAAACCCCTCGAATCCCCCTTCGCACACAGAACCCCCCGTTCACACAAGGTGAATCCGCCGTTTGGGAAGCTCCTGACAGGATTCCCCAGTAAATCGACGACACCACCGGCATCCGTGGCGATGACGGGGACCGATGCAGCCATGGCTTCGATCATGGAAACCGGGGTGCCTTCATTATCCGAGGTCAGCGCCAGAACGTCAAGATCGGCATAGACCTCGGTCAAATCCCTGAGCCATCCCGTAAAACGGACATAGGGGGTAATTCCCAGTTCTCTGCAATAGGTTTCGAGACCCATGCGCATCTCACCATCACCGATGACAGCGAATCTCAGATGATCCATCCCTTTTTCTTTGATGCAGCGATTTGCCGCCTCCAGGAACAGGCGGTGGTTCTTGATGGGCACCAAGCGTCCGATGATGCCGACAAGGGCAGTCTCCTCTGAAAATCCGAGGCCGCGCTTGAACCAGCCTCTCCGTTCGCCGCTCCGGAGAAATGGCGTCAGGTCGAAACCGAGGGGGATGCTCTTGATCTTTTCAGGGGGCGCTATGCGGAATTTGTACGCCAGATCCTTTTTCTGCGAGGGGCTGATCGCTATGATGACATCCGTTCGCAGAGCGAGAAGCCTCTCGATCCAGACATACAGACCGGAGGCCGCCTTGCTGAAATACCCTTCGAAAACATGGCCGTGGAAGGTATGAACCATCCGGATTTTTCTTCGATTGAACAGGTTATAGAAGATAGCTGCGAGCCGCGCCGTAGTCCCCGCCTTCGCGGTGTGGGTGTCGACGATGTGCGGTTTTTTCAGGTGCAGGACCTTCAGCACGCTGCGGAAAGCCAACATGTCCATGAGGGGACTGATTTCCCGCTGCAGTTCAGGAATGAAGATCACCTTTTCGGGCAAATCCGCAAACAGATACCCCATGTCACCCTCTTGACGCGATATCTTCCCGGTGATCAGCGTTGTCGAAAAACGTGCCCGATCGAGATCGCGGGTCAGCAAATGGACATGGATCGCCGGGCCGCCGATATTCAGACGCGCGATGAACCGCACGATTCGGATCTTTCCATCCTGCAGTTTGCCACCCCGTTTCGATCCCCATGCGTTTCCTTTTCTCCTGAGGAGCCGTTCCCCTCTGCTCAACGCCTGAACAGTACAGACAAACAGACATCGCATGATGATGCCGATAAACACGAGAGGTTTGAAGAATGCCTGTGAAGGGCTCAAGTACTTCGCAAAGAGTTTGTAGCTGCTTTGATGAAACGCGAGCACCGAACCGAAAACATTCCTTTCGCTGCTCCCCCCCACAAAATGGGTGATGGAAGCCGATGGCAGATAGACGACCCTCCAGCCGTTCGCCCACATCCGCCGGCACCAGTCGGTATCCTCCCAGTACATAAAAAAACGCTCATCGAGATATCCGACTGTCTTGAAGGCCGACCGTCTCACGACCATGCAGGCACCGGAAACCCAGTCCACCTCCATGGGCGTTTGGCCGTCGCAATCCATTGTCCGAACATTTTCGCGTGTAATCGGATTGTTGGGAAAAAGCCTTGAAAAAACGGAGCGGCGCCCGAAAAACGCCGTCAACGGGGTGGGGAAACCGCGTGCCGAGCCCTGAACGGATCCATCATGATCGAGGATCTTCGGGCCCAGGATGCCGATGTCGGGATGGCTCTCCATGTAACTCAGCATCGTTTCAAAAAAACCCGGATGCACAACCGTATCCGGGTTCAAAACCAGGACGTAGGGTGCCGTGCACAAGGCCAGCCCTTTATTTACCCCCTTCGCAAAACCGATGTTTTTTCTGTTTTTTTCAATGCTGACTGCTGGAAATTTCTCGGCGATTCGATCGATGTCATCATCTTCGCTGTTGTCTTCCACAGTTATCTTGTATCCCAGGTCTCCAGCTACCATCTGGATAGAATCCAGGCACTGAATCAAGAGATCGGTGCTCTTGTAGTTGACGATCACCACATCGACGGCAGCCTTCTCTATGGTATCAGGGAAAGATAAACTCATATCTCATTAAGCATCCGCTTCTTCTGGTTCAGTCAACGCTCGCGGCAAAATTTCTCACACATAAAACCAACAAGATCAATCCGCAGCCGCAAAACCGCCATTGGGGAACCATGCCATGATGCGGCAAGCCTGCTCTCTAAAGCATGAACTTCTTCCACTCCAAGCTTCCGGGAAAGGCCTGTAATCTCCGGAACGACGAGGCCCCCATTCCACCCAGAATGATTTTCAGCCGGTATAGAGGAAATCAGGCGCCTGTGTGGCGACCTCCGGGTCGCCACACAGGGAAACACGCAGATTGATGTCGGGATTGGAAAAAGGCTATGTCCTGATGGAGACGTCTTATTCGAAACGATTGTAGGTTCGAAATCCAGCGCTTCCGCACAGTTGATCTCTCTGAGCCTCCTTGAGATCCTCTCGCACCATGACCTTCACAAGTTCGTCAAAGGGCATCCTGGGCACCCACCCCAGTTCTTCGCGCGCCTTGGCCGCATTGCCGAGCAGCGTATCGACTTCGGTAGGTCTGAAATAGCGGACATCGATCATCACCCTGACCTTGCCGGTCGCCTTTTCGATCCCGACCTCGTCTATACCGCTTCCTTCCCACACCAGATCCATCCCGACCTCTCGGAAGGCGCACTCGACGAACTCCCTCACCGAGTGGTTTTCACCCGTCGCGATCACATAGTCATCCGGTTTTTCCTGCTGCAGGATCAGCCACATGGCCCGGACGTAGTCGCCCGCGTAGCCCCAATCCCTCCGGGCATCGAGATTGCCCAGGTAAAACTGCTCCTGGAGCCCGAGCTTGATCCTCGCCACCGCACGGGTGATCTTCCGCGTCACGAAGGTTTCGCCCCTCACAGGAGACTCATGATTGAACAGGATGCCGTTACAGGCGAACATGCCATAGGCCTCCCTGTAGTTTACGGTAATCCAGTACGCGTAAAGCTTCGCCACGGCATAAGGGCTGCGGGGATAGAAAGGCGTCTTTTCACTTTGAGGAGTCTCCTGCACCTTGCCATACAACTCGCTGGTGGAAGCCTGATAGAAGCGCGTTTTCTCACCGAGATCAAGGATTCGGATAGCCTCCAGCAGCCTCAGCGTCCCGAGCGCGTCCCCGTTGGCCGTATACTCGGGGGTCTCGAATGAAACCTGCACATGGCTCTGGGCCGCGAGGTTGTATATCTCGTCGGGCTGAACCTCCTGGATGATGCGGATGAGGTTCGTCGCATCCGTCAGATCTCCGTGATGCATAAAAAAACGGACCCCCTCCTCATGCAGGTCACGGTAAAGATGGTCTATCCTGCGCGTATTGAAAGAAGACGAACGTCTTTTCAATCCATGGACCGTATATCCCTTCTGCAGCAGAAACTCCGCCAGGTACATCCCATCCTGTCCGGTAATCCCTGTGATCATCGCTGTTTTCATCATCCCTCGCCCACCTGGTCAGCATGCAATTTGCACCAAAAAACAAGGCTCAACCTCACGGCAAGCCACAAAGTGATCCTTTCGCGACATTCGTTCTAATTTATAGGGGGAAAATCGCCGCTTGGCAACGACTAAGATCCATCTTGCAGGCATTTTGCCGGAGAGAAGCACCGGTCCCGCAATGCGATGGCCCCACGGAAATCCCCTCTCGAAACCAGCGTCCCATGCCCCCTCGGCGGAAGCTGTTGCGAAAACCTCGGAAACGTGCTAGAAAGCTCCATTCTTAATCAGTGATGTCTCAACCGCCTGTGAACCGTGCCCGGGCGTGTGTTGCGTTTTCCTCTTACCGGTGCCCTTCAAATGCACCGGCATTCCGCTTTCGAAACCTGCGCCCGAAGGCCGGACCAGCCTTTGGGTGCCTTTAGCTGGGTGCCCCACAACCTTCCATGATGATTTCATTTGTCATCCCCGTTTTCAACGAGGAAAAGAGCCTTCGTGAACTGTACACCCGTATCTCTGACCATATTTCGGAAACGGGCCATGAGTGGGAAATTATCTTTATAGACGACGGCAGCGACGACCGCTCTTTTTCGATTATCCAATCCCTTTGCGAAGAGAATCCAAGGGTCAAAGGGATTAAATTCCGGCGCAATTTCGGCAAATCCACCGCTCTGCACGAAGGCTTCAAGATTGCGGGGGGTGAAGTGGTCTTCACGATGGATGCCGACCTGCAGGACGATCCGAAAGAGATCCCGCGATTTCTGGCCAAGCTCGACGAAGGCTATGACCTCGTCTCCGGATGGAAGGAGCAACGCAAGGACCCGGTTCTATCCAAAAACCTGCCGTCCAAACTGTTCAATTTCATGATCTCGAAATTTTCAGGTCTCGCTCTCCACGATTACAATTGCGGGTTCAAGGCATACCGCTCCGTCCTGGTGAAGCGGCTCACACTCTACGGTGACTTGCACCGGTACATCCCGGCCATCGCTCACGCCATGGGCTTCAGAGTAGCCGAAATCCCCGTAGAACATCACGCACGGCCCTACGGCCGCTCGAAGTACGGCCTCGAGCGTTTTTTCCACGGCCTCTTCGATTTCATCACCATCGTATTCCTGACACGCTTTCTGAGCCGCCCCATGCACTTTTTCGGCGCCCTTGGTCTAACGCTTTTCATGTCAGGTATGTTTATCTGCCTTTATCTCACACTCCTTTGGGCGGCCGGAGAACCAATAGGCGGAAGGCCTCTTTTGAATCTTGGCGTTCTGCTGCTTATTCTTGGCGTCCAAAGCATCTCCATCGGCTTGATTGGTGAAATGATCACGTTCGGCCATCAATCCCACTCTTCATCAGACGTAGTAGAGCGTATTCTCAATGTTTCCTAGGGTGTATCTGCGATTCTCGCAATACCTCTCTCCTTATATATGCTTTTACAACGGATTTATATATTGATACCCTGTAGTTCCAAATTGATATCTTTTCCCGGCGGACAAATTCGATCAGAAAGCATACTCAGTATGTAATCAGAGGTAATCCAATCCATCTCCAATCAAGACAATGAACGTAAAACGAAATAATCTGCAAAAATATACCAATAAAAATCCTATTCAAAAGTTTCTTTTGGACAGGTTTTTTGATCGAATTACCTTTGAACTATCGCTTATTTCGTTCGATCGCGTTTTGGAATTCGGTTGCGGGGAGGGATATTTCCTTGCTGAAATGCGCAAACGATCCGCGTATTTTCAGCCCCAATCCTTTCTAGGCGTGGATATACGCAAAGAAGCCATAACCTACGCCTCCGAACTCAATCCGGGATATAGGTTCCTGCACCGCAATATCCTTGTTCATCCCCTAACAAGTTTTCGTCCCGATTTAGTCATTGCTTCTGAGGTCCTGGAACACATTCCGTCACCTGCCTTCTGTCTTACGCAGCTGAAACAACTTGAGAGCCGCTATTTCCTTCTCACCGTACCCTGGGAACCATGGTTTCGCCTGCTCAATTTCTTACGCGGCAGAGACGTTTCGAGGTTGGGCAACCACCCAGAACATGTCAACACATGGACACATAAAGGATTTATCCGTTTCATCAGCAAACATCTGAAGATTCTTCACGCAACTAAAAGTTTCCCTTTTACGATTATCATCGCATCGCAAGAGCAGTCTACATTGCGTTCTTCGCATATATGAGCAAGAAACTCCTCAATCTATTAGGCTATACCGTAACTGTTGCTTTCTTATCCTGGATCCTGTATCGCTTTCATGATCAAACAGACTGGTCTCTTGTCCTCAAACTCTTCCAGCATCCATTTCTAACGTCCGTTCATTTTCTGCTCCTTTTCGGAACTTATGCCTTTTTTCTCCTTGGATGGCATTTCCTCCTCACGAACCGCCAGGTCCGATGCACCTTTTGGAAAGCCGCAGCAATATGGTTGATCCCCAACCTCGGCAAATACATCCCCGGCAGAGTTTTTCTTCCTATGGCCCGCACTGAACTCCTCTATCGGAATGGAGTCACCAGAGGACATGCGTTCGCCTATTTTCTGCTTGAACAGTGCATCACCGTCATCGGAACCTTACCTTTTGCCCTCATGCCAGCCGTCTTCTTCCTTAAGCGGGAAAGCCCACTCGTCCTGCTCCTATCCGCATCGGCAACCCTCATCTTCCTTTTTCTGGCGGCCCGCCCGAATCTCATCGTCCACACACTAAACATAGGGCTACGCCTTCTCAAGCGCACTCCTCTGGACCCGGACTTTGCTCGAATCCCCACCCTACGCCTCACCCTCCTGTATTCGCTCGGTTGGCTCAGCTACGGACTCTCAGGCCTCGTCCTCGCATCCAGCCTCGAATTGCACCTGGACAACCTGGCCCTTGCACTTCCCTGCGCCCTCATCGCAGCCTGGCTCATAGGCTTTCTTTCCATCCTTACCCCCGGAGGTCTGGGCATCCGTGAAACCGCCACGGTCGCCCTCCTCGCCCCCTTCTTACCCGGACCCGACGCCCTAATCCTCGCCTTCGTCCTACGCTTTTCATGGACGCTCATGGAGGTCTTAGGAGTAGCGCTGGGCATTATTATTTACCGCAAAATCCACACATGACTGCTAGACGGTTCGAAAAATAAATTAGCACTGAACAAAAGGCTGTCACAAAAGACGACCATTTAAAAATGAAAAATTACTGACACTTTTGCGTACACATCTTTTTCCAATATCATCAAATCCTTTTCACTCCCCCACAACTAGCCAAAT
Source organism: uncultured Desulfatiglans sp. (assembly GCA_900498135.1). Taxonomy (NCBI): domain Bacteria; kingdom Pseudomonadati; phylum Thermodesulfobacteriota; class Desulfobacteria; order Desulfatiglandales; family Desulfatiglandaceae; genus Desulfatiglans; species uncultured Desulfatiglans sp. Next base: position 2,060,705 of record LR026961.1, on the reverse strand, counting down.
TTCTTAGCTTATACAAAATAATCACCACGTGAACCCCATTTTATTCCGGCACCTAAATGTGCGTTTGCAATTCACAACCTTTCACTTCGCAACGCAACCCCTGCTAATCCTCTCTCGCAAATTTTTTGGCTATATTTTTTATTCACAAACAACTTAACCTTTTCGCCATAACTTGTCCAGCAACCAACTTGCATGTGATGCTCTTTTGAAATTGCAAAAAGTTCATGCTGAACCTCATGCATTAATTTATTATAAGGATAATATAATTTCCCCTTGTGATCTGATTCAGTCAGAACAAGAAAATCCGTCTTCTCGGCAGCCGATAATAAGGCATCCTTATTAACGGCAAGAATCTGCTCAGTCCTAGCTATCTGCCGCGGATGAATATAAATTTGCAAATTTTCATACGCTGTCACAGTAAGGATTACAGGTTCAAGCCGATCCACAAGATAATCACAAATAACTGTAGGGTTATACAAATTCAAATTAACGCATAGCTTATAAAATGTTTGGTAATAATCCATTAAAGAATTTGTATCACTTTTATATATAGATTGCGGTGACTTTTTACATGAATTAGCAAAACTATAAATAGTCCCCACTGCAATTGTAAAACAAGCAACAAATACGAATATTATACGATACAAATATCCTGGCCATACTGCTAGATAATAACAATACACATGAGATAAAATATAAAAAATCATAATTGCTACGGGAAAAGCTAAAATACCGCCCACCACGCTCGACTTAGCCGGATTAACTGTTAATACTACGAGAGGTACAAAAATTGTCACTCCGATAAAAAAAATGTTATTTTTAAAATTGTTATATTGAATGCGCTCAACTACATTTTTTTTACTAAACTGACGTTTCTTTGAAATAGAAACAGCTATTACGCATAGCAACATAATCCCTATAAGCAACAACACCGAAGTCATTCCCATTTTTTCGCACAGTACTTGCTTTGGATAATATAATAGAAAATCAATAAAATTAAATATTGGCTCTCCTTGCAATCTTATCGGTCCTCGTACTTGTGCTTGATGGATATAGTAGAGCCAGAATGATTTGTAGCTAACTAAAGCAAATGGAAACAGGAGCACAAAGCATGCTATTACAGAAAAAATCAAACACAAAGCTTTCTTTTTATAAATCTTTCTAGTGTCAAAACTACTAAAAAAATTAAATCCAACATAAAAGGAAAGGGCAATCCAAATACCAATAATATATACAACCGTATTATGACGGGTTACGATACACAAAGCACAAAAAGCTCCCCAAATAATCGACCATTTTCGGCTTGATAGAAAGTCTGTATGAAGAAAAATTAAAATTAAGGTTGCATATAAACAAAAAGACATAAAATCAATTCTATAATCATACATAGCACCAGGCATTATATATATCGCGCTTATGCTCATAAGAATTCCAATACAAATTAATGATATAAGCGGCGATTTTGTTAATTTATAAAATGTAATTATTGTTACAAATTGCATAAATATGAGATGAATAAAATTGATACTCAGGGCACTTAACCGTGTTGGACCTCCAAGAACAAATGAAACTGCCCCTTCAATTTCAATTAGGCTACCATTTGGTTTAGGTCGTAAAAACTCCGATATTAGCGCGTCCAAAAAAGAGGAATTAAGCATTGTATTATATACTCTATATGCTGATGCCAAGTATTGTGCTTGATCTGCCCAAGTTGGATACGCCCAAGACACTTCTCTTAAAACATATGATTTGAAAAGATAGTACTGAACAAGAAAAATCAGCAAGCAAGTGCTTATAAAGATGTACCGATAATTTTTATTCGAACTCATTTTTTTCCTGCCTATGAATATGATAACATCACTTTTATTTATTTTATATCGGTAATTGTCTGATTAATTGCAACGTATTTTTATATTTCGTTTATGAATCACCTCTAGGCCTTTGTCAAAATAATGAATCGGCCTCAATAGCGAATTTTAAAATTTGTCACAGCTACCCGATTTGCATATGATCCTGCTACGCGATAACCGCTTCAGAGACAAGAAAACGTTTTTGCTTGTTTGCCATGCTAAATTAACGGAAAAACACTCTATGAATGCGGCAAGAAGTCAGAGACAAATAAGGTCTGACCACGATCGAAAATGCTGTGTAAAAAGTGAAAGAACAGTATCCTCCTCTTGTCTTTCAGATCTTGCCTTTGATCAGCTGAGCCATGAGAATCCACATCTAGAATCCAATAAATTAAGCCTGACAACGTCCAATCAGCGCCAAGCCGAAATGTAGGGTGTGAAAGTATTTCTTGGATCCAGCGAAGGTAAGCAACTCCATCTTTCACCTACCAAGTGAGATTTTAAAGGGGAAAACGGTAGCATATTAGCGAATATAATCAATCTATTTGATTTTGATGCAAAGAAATTCGAGAATTAAGCATAACGTTAGCAATGCTAATAGCACATTCTATCGATAGCAGATTCTATGAAATGGATTTGAATCGCATGTGGTGATCACGCATTTTATGTTCAATCTTTTGCCAGAGAGCGCTTTGAATAATACACGAGGGAAAAGAAAGGGACATGAAGGACCAGGAACTTTCTTCATAACTTGAAATCATAGTTTAAATGTTCGATCGGGCAGTGATATAATAAAAGAAGAAAGGTATTTCTGATAATCGGGTTTAAATTCCGACGTGCTGAGCCTATTGCCAAAGATTGTACTTCAGGATGCAGTAGACCGTGCGCACCCCGTCGCGCCAATTGATCTTCTTACCTTCGCGGTAGCTTCGCCCGGAGTAGGATATTCCCACCTCGTAAATCCGCAACCCCTCGCGTTTCCATTTTTTGGAGAGTTTGGCCGTAATCTCCGGTTCGAAGCCGAAGCGGTCCTCCTCGATGCGGATGCCCTGAATCACTTCCCGGCGAAAAACCTTATAACAGGTCTCCATGTCGGTCAAAGCCATCCCCGTAAGCATGTTCGAAAGGAGGGTCAGGAGACCATTGCCCAGGCGATGCCAGAAATGGACCACCCTGTGGGGACCGTCCGAGACGAAGCGGGAGCCGTAGACCACATCGGCGCGGAGATCCACAATGGGTTGAAGCAGCTTCGGGTACTCCTGCGGGTCGTACTCCAGATCGGCGTCCTGAATGATAATCACATCTCCGGTCGCGGCGGCGATGCCGGTCCGGATAGCCGCTCCTTTGCCTGAATTTCGGTCATGATAGATGACCTTGTCGACCCGCGCTGCAATACCGCGCTGGAGCTTTTCGCGCGTCCCGTCGGTCGAGAAATCATCCACGACGATCACTTCTTTATCGTGGACGGGTGAATGATCGACAGCGCTGAGGATCTCTTCAATGGTGGAGGACTCGTTGTAGCAGGGAACGATAATGGACACCTTCATCATGCCGCCCCTTTTCGTCGGAGTGCCGCCTTTATTTGGCCACAAAGCGGCAAAAGGATGTATACGGCCGCCGCGGAAAGCGTCCGCCTCTGACTTTTATACGGATAGAACAGGCCCGGGGTACTTAAAAATAGGCCATCCGGAAAGAAGGGTCAGGATGGCCGACTTTTGCCGTTGGTTATTCGATCATCATCGGGATATCCAAACCTTCTGCTCCCTTGGCGGAAAACCAGGCCACCGCCTCCTGCAGCATCGAGACATGGAGCACATGCACACCCCTCGCATCGGGTGCCTTGATCTCGAGCGCGAGTTCCGCCGATTCGCCAGGCATCAGATCCTCCGTCAAGAGAGCGTACCCTTCTTCGGGTAGCTGCTTCCCCTGGGCCGACATCCAATAAGCGCCCAGACGGACGCGGTTTTCGACATCCTCCGGCGAGGCCCCCTTTGCGGGCCAGATCTGTTCTGAAGTGTTTTTTACTCGGACGATCAGGGGGACAACCGTGCCAGCGGCCGTCTTTTTAGGGGCCTCCCCGACCACGGCAAGCTCCTGCGCGAAGGTTGTCATGACAGGGGGAAGAACCACTGCCGGAGCAGTTTGCTGGGTTTTAGATGCGGGCTCCTCTTTCCCATCGCTGCAGCCCGTCACGGAAACACCGATCGACAGCAAGAAAACGATAAAAATGACACGGGCACGGGACATGGTTGCTCCTTTCGAACAACGTGTGACAATCCGTTGAAAACGCTTTTCGCCGATTCGAATGAACCTTTTCTTGGTCATCTATTCTTCTTCCAAGGCATCCCTTTCGAGATCCGCCTCGACCATCATGCGGATCAACTCCTCAAAGGACACCTCTCTTTCCCAGGCCAACTCCCTGCGGGCCTTCGACGGGTCAGCCAAAAGGGGCCGCGTTTCGAGCGGCCGGTAGATGCTCTGATCCGAGCGCACATGTCTGCGCCAATCCAGTCCGACCGCCTCAAAGGCGATTTCGAGCACATCGGTGATGCTCTTGAGCTTGCCGGACCCGATGACATAGTCCGCCGGCCTCTCGGCCTGGAGCATCAACCACATGGCCCTGACCGTATCTCCGGCGTAGCTCCAGTCCCTCCGGGCATGGATATTGCCCAGCACGAGCTCTTTACACCTTCCGCGTGAAATGGAGGCTGCGGCCTGGGTGATCTTGCGGGTCACAAACCGGGGGTCTCTGCGCGGCGACTCGTGGTTGTAAAGGATGCCCGTGCAGGCGAACAACCCGAAGTGCTCGCGGTAGTTGCGTACGAGGTGCGCGGCGAACACCTTCGCAGAGGCATAGGGGTTGTCGGGGCGGAACGGCGTCTTTTCGTTCTGAGGGGAACCGAAAGGATCATGGCCGAACATTTCACTGCTTCCAGCCTGGAAAAACCGGGCCGTAGGCAGATTGGTCCGGATCAGTTCCAGGATCTGCCCTGGAGCGGCGCCGTTCACACGGCCGACCAGGCCGGGCTGCTCCCAGGAGAGCGGAATGAAGCTGATCCCGGCCAGGTTGTAAATCTCCGCCGGCCGCACCTCCTCCAGAACGCGCGCCATAAAGACCTCGTCCGAGATGTCCCCCTGCATCAACACCACATCGTCGTGCAGGGATTCGAGGGTCGTCTGCGTCAAATCCTGAGGCAGAAGCACCCCCCAGACATCGTACCCCTTGTCTCTCAGGAGGCGGGTCAGATAATACCCGTCCTGCCCACCTATCCCCAGAATGAGTGCTCGTTTCAATTCAAATCCGCCTCGTCCCGCCAGACGCTTCCACCAGACGAGGCATGGCGGCAAGCGCATCGAGCCAGCCATCCAAACGGGGCAGCACGGCCTCCCAGGCGTAGCGTCTCTCCACCCATTGCCTCGCGTTTCGTGCCATGGCGAGGGCGATCTCGGGGTTACGAACCAACTTTACGATGGCTCGAGCCAAGTCCTCGTCGCTCTCCCTGATCAGCAGATGGACCCCGTTCTCCACCTCCAAGGCCTCGGCGGCGATGGGGGAGCAGACGAGGGGCATCCCCGCGCTCATAGCCTCGAGCACCTTATACTTCGTGCCGGACCCTGAAAGAAGAGGAACGCATCCGACCGCCGCAGCCGTCAAATAAGGGCGTACATCCTCCACCCTGCCCGTGACCAGAACCCGCCTTTCGTCGGCGGCTTCCATCAGATCCGGGCCGGGTGACTGCCCTACGACCCAGAGGCGGGCATCTGGAATCTCTTGCCAGACAAGCGGCATGATCCGCCTGATCAACCGCCAGGCGGCCTCTCGATTGGGTGGATAGGTGAAACTGCCGGTGTAGACGATCTCGGGGTGTTCCGGCAAAGCCTTTCGTTCATGATACCGGAAATAGGAAGGGTCCACCCCATTGTCTACTACAAGGACGCGCTCTTCGGGGAACCCATACTCTTCGATGAAGATCTTTTTGTCAAGGTCGCTCACCGCGATGATGCCGTCATACAGGGCCAGGTTCTCCTGCTCGAAGCGCTTCGCGCGCTGCGCCTCCCAGGCGGCGGCCAAACGCCGGGTCCCTCGTTGGGATTCTGCCAGCCGGCGCATTCGAACGGCCTCTACGTCATAGGAAGCCATAATCAACCGGGTCCTCAACGGCCTCGCATCCAAGGCCATCGCCACAGGGTTGCTCTGAGGGCTCACGAAAAGGAAATCAGGCTGGTTTTCGGCGAGGGCGGCCTGCAGCACAGGGGCGATCTGCGTATGGACCCGCGGGAAGCGCTCATGGACATCGTAGTGGTAGCGCATAGCACAGACGGGAATCTGCCTGCCCCGGAGAAAGCTGGCTGTGGAGCCCCAAAGCGTGCGCTGATCTTCAACCGCATGACTCCCGACGAACAACCGCTCCACAAAAGGCTCCAAAGCAGGCGTACGCCCGTCATCGCCTCCTTCGTAGAGAGCAAAAAACGCGACCGTGCTGAAGCTCAACAGGTGCCTCAGAATATGGAAGTCCCTGATTTCACCGCCGGAGTAACCCGGGTAGCGCGGAAACTGGAAGGAGCAGAAAAAGGATCGGTATCGGATGGCGCCCCGTTCAGGCATGGGCCGGGCGTCGTCGCTGCGCCCGGGCAGCGAAAGCTCCATTTCGCCGGGGCAGGGCGGGGCGACACTACACCCCGAACCTGCGGTGCTGCCAGCGTCTGTTGCGCCCAATCCGTTCAGCACCTGCGGCTTCGGCCTCAGAAAACGCCATTTCTCAGGATTCCCGATGTGCATACTGATCGAGAGCCCCGCCCAAAACTTCACCCATGAATATCTGAAGCCCTGGGGCAATCCAGCATACTTCCGCAGCATGAAATGAGAGAGGAAGTCCTGAAGGGTGGCACGGTACTCTGGCGTTCCGATGGACGGCCACCATGGACGGCTGAACCGGTACAGCTCGGTCTCGAAATTCCCCCAGTCACTGGTCTTCGCCTTCGAATGGATGCGATAGAAGGCCAGGAACTTTTCGATCTTTCGGATCTTCGCAACCTGCATAAAACGCCAGAAAAGCTCGAAGTCGAAAATGAAATGGTAGCTCTCGTCCAGCGCTCCGCAGCGCTCCAACAGATGCCGCCGGAAAAAGACCGTCGGCTGAGGGACCGCGTGAACATACTTCCAGTAGGCGGGGACCAGTTCACGCGGCTGCATCCGGCCGTAGTACACCCCCGTCTTCTGGTGCCCGTGATCGGCAAGAAAGATCTGATCCTGTTCATCGATATAGAGCGCATTCGCGTAGATCATGTCTAGTTCCGGGTCCTCCGCGAAGGCCTTTCCAACCTCCCACAAGGCACCGGCAGCCAGGCAATCGTCTGAATTCAGCCAGCCGACAATCTCTCCGGTGACCTGGGTGAACCCTTTGTTGATGGCCTGCGCAGGCCCGGCGTCCGGCTCGGACACCCAGTAGGAGAGACGGTCTTCATAGGACCGGATGATCTCCTGGCTCCCATCGGATGAATCGCCGTCGATAACGATCATTTCCAGCTGCGGATACCCTTGCCCGCAGAGGCTGTCGAGTGTACGACCCAGGAATTCCGCCTGATTGTAGGAAGGAGTGACGACGCTGATGGCAGGCAGACGGTCTTCGGACAATCCGACAGGAGAAGATGGGACGCCGGCCCCTGGGAAAGGAAGATGGCAGATGTCCCCCGGGTCTCCCTTTTCAGGGAAGCCGTCCCGGTTGCCGTAACAGGCTGCAAAATGATCGCCGATGGCCCCCATCATCTCGAAGCATCGGGGGCGAAGACCTTCAATGCAGGCATCGTTCCCTGCATCGAGCAGGGTCTCGAGGAAATAGAACAGGGCGCCCGCCGTCACGTCCTTCCGGCTGTGCACCCGGGCCAGATCGAGGATCTCGATCGCACGCCGCATCTTTCCGCTAGCCGTCTTGGTCTCGCCGTATTCCCGGCTGACAGAGAGGAATTCGTTGATCGCAACAGCCGGGTGATCGCGGGCGATCCTGACGATGATATCCCAATCCATACAATACTGGAGGCTCTCGTCGAGCCCCCCGGCCTCCTCCCAGGCCGTGCGCAGGAAGAAGGTGGACGGTTGCAGGATGTAATCGAGGCCCTCGATGAGCGCCTGCCGATTCAGGGCCACGTGGCGGGGACAGAAAGGGGTGTAACGGTCTTCGCTCTGGCTGTAGCGCAAGCCGTTCCCGATATACAGACCGTAGCCCGGATGTTTCAGGTATGCGCGCGCTACTGTCCATAACGCATCCATCCAGTAGCGGTCATCCGAATTCAACCAGGCGATCAGCTCCCCGCTGCAGTATCGGGCACCGATGTTTATCGCCTCTGTTTGGCCGTTATCCGGTTCGCTTCGCCAGAAGGTCAAACGGGGCGCGAAGCGCTGAATGATTTCCACGCTGTCGTCGGAAGACCCCCCATCCATGACCACGACCTCCAATGCGGGATAGCCCTGGCTGAAAATGCTTTCCAGAGTTTGCCCGAGAAACCGCCCTTGATTGAACGAGGGGACCACGATGCTGATTTTAGGCAGGTTGAACATTTTCGTCCTTAACCGTCGGCACAATTTTCTCCACGAGCCCAACCAGGTTCGACCATGAGCCCCGGCTCGACTCGTGCCCATCCGGAAACGATTTTCCGGCACAACCCCGTTTCCCATCCGGAAATGAGGATTTGTTCATACCCTTCGGGTGCTCAATCCCATCCATGCGGGACGGGCCCCGGTTTTTCCAGTATCAAGGCGATCAAGCGTTTGCGCCAAGGCGACCGTGTAAGTCGCCGCGCACGCAAACGGGCAAATGGACGCCGAGACCGGCAGCAATGGCCCTTTCCGGATGGAAATCAACGCGGTCACGGCAATAACCCGAGTGCGCGCAGAATCCTGACAAGGCGGCGGCCCAACACCTTCTTCTGCGCCTCCAGCTTCGCACTCATCAGCTCCCGTTCCCGTTCGGCCAGTCGAATCCTGGCCTCCATTTCAACGACGCGGTTTTCGCACTTCTCGAGATCTTCCTGCAACCTCTGCTTGTCAGTCTCTTCCAGCAATGACGATTTTTCGCTCAGGGTGTTCCTTTCCTCTTCCCGGCTCAGCGATTCCCGGCACTGCTGCAAATCCTTCTCCAATACTTTCAACTTCTTACCGAGAGAGGCGATCAGCCGGTCCTTGGCTGTGATCCGCGCAGCACCTTCGGCATCCTTCCTCTCCAGCTCTTTCCTCAAACCCTCGATTTGCTCGATGCCCCTTCTCCGGTCATTCTCCAGATGCGCCATCTCAGCCCGGAAAACCTCTTCCGCCTTCGTCTTTTCCTCGAGCGCGGCCTCCGCTTTCTCCAGCCTATCGTAGAGCGCACCGATCTGCCGCAGTTGAGCGGCGCACTTCTCCTCCAGATCCTTCACCCTTTTCCCTGTCAGGGTAAGCTGTCTCCCGCGTTCGATTCGATCCGCCTCCAGCCGTCTCACCTCGGCGAGAAGCTGCTCTTCCGTTTCATTCTTCTCCCTCAGCGCCTGATTCAGCTGGACCGTGTACCCGTCCAGGCGGTGGATCTGTTCGAGCCGCTTCGCGTTATCTTCCTCGACACCCGCCAGTTTCTCCAGCAACCTTTCAATCTGTCCACCCCGTTCGAGCCGATCCGCATCGAGCCGCCTCACCTCGGCCACGAGCCGCCCTTCCGTCTCGTTTTTATCCTTCAGGGCCTGATTCAAATGGACCGCCTGTTCGTCCAGACGGCGGATCTGCTGAAGGCGCTCCCCGCTCTCCTTTTCGACCTCGGCAAGCTTTTGCCGCAGGCTCTCGATCTGTCCGCCCCGAGCTATCCGATCCTTTTCGAGGCGATCCATCTCGGAGAACAGATCATTCATCTCCGTCTGCTTCCGGGCCAAGCCTTCGGTCAGTGAAAAGACCTGCTGCAACCGCGCTTCGGATTCGGCCTTCAGAGCGTCGTTCTCCTCCTCGAGAAATCGCGTCATACGCTCGAAGCTTTCCAGTCTCAAGGGGACGCGCAGACTCTCGACCTCGCCGCCGAAGTCCACGTTCCACACCGCATCCCCCTGCAGCCGACCGACCCCGGTTGCATCAGGCGCCGCCGGGGCGCCGTTTTTATTGCGCTTCAGCCTGGTGCGACCTCTCAGAACAGACTCGTAGAGCTTCAGGTATCTTCCTGCCTGGTGATGCAGGGAAAAACGGTCAACGATACAGCGTCTGGCATTTCGGCCCAGGCAGGCCCTCTTCTCCTCGTCCGCCAGCGTCTCGATCACGGCGATCGCCATCCCGTTGATATCGCCCGGGGCGACCAGGAAGCCGTTTTCCCCGCTCCGAATGACATCCGGCATGCCGCCGACGACAAACGCGACCACCGGTGTGCCGCAGCTCATGGCCTCGAGCATCGTGTTCGGCAGATTGTCTTCGAGGGAGGACTGCACAAAGACATCCGCGGCCACATAAGCGTTGCGGACCGCCTCCTGAGAAGACAAATACCCGAGCGACATCACTCTCAAACCGGCCTGTTCCCACTCGGCGGGGGGATATCCGAAGCACAGAAGGCAGATACGGTCCTCCTCGATCCACGCCTCGAAAGACGGATCCCTGCGGCAATTCGACAGCACGCGCACCAGTTCGGCAAACCCCTTCCGCTTTTCGGTGCCGTATTCGGCGCCGAAAAGGATCGTGCGGGTATCGGGGTCCAACCCGAGCCGCTCCTTGGCCTTCGGCCGGTAGGAAGGCTTGAAAACGTTCGTTTCGAGGCCGTTAGGGATGACCTCGATCCGGCGCCCTCTAAACAAAAGGCTCCGCCGCGCGCACTCGGCCATCCAGCGGCTGGGGGTCGCAATCGTCAGATCGGCCCCCTCGAACAATCCCTGCTTGTCCTTCAGCACGGCTGCGGGCAATCCCAGGGGATCATCCTGCAGTTGGGGGCAGTCTCGGCAACCCTCTTCGTAACCCCTGCAGCCGGCGCTGTAGTGGCAGCCGCCGGTGAAGGCCTCCTGATCGTGAAGGGTCCACACGACAGGCTTCCCGGAGCGGAAAAGCCGGCCCAAGGTGACAGGCGACAGAAAATCGGTGACCCAGTGCAGATTCACGATATCCGCCCCCTGGATCTCCGGGCGCGCGCCGATATCGACACCCGGATAGGGGAACGAAAAGAGCGTATTGCTGACGGGCGTTCTATATCTTCGGATATAGTGCTCCTGCACGGCCTCGATCAGCCGGAAATCCTTTTCAAGGCGCGGGGGTCTTTCTCCGGGGTCGGCGCAATGGATAGTCTCTTCCCGGGAATGTTTCCAGCGGACCAGCATTCGGCTTTCCACACGCATCCCCAGCAACCCCAGATGCAGCCGATAGGCCGCTCTCGCCGCCCCCCCCGTTTGATCGTATGTATTGATGTGGGATACCTTCACCGGATTCCTACGCCTCTGTCTGAATCTCCGCCTGCAAGAACGCTCCGCGCCGTCAATCGCTCGCCCTGCTGGCATCAATGCGATGCGCTCCCTGTCTCTCGATATGCGACACATCTTTCGGAAGGAACAAACCTTCTACGCACGTCCGCAGAAAGAATGCCTCGAAGCAAAGCGCCCTTCCGGCATCCGCAGGCGGCCTCATATCCCTGAAAGATAAGGCCTGATAAACCGCTGCAGATCCGTTTTCAACACCCCTCGTGCCGCCTGGGCCGCATACGTGTCCCCATACCATTTTCCAAGAACGCCGGCCGCCAGCTTTTGCAGGGCATCCCGAGCCTCCGCTTCCCTCAGCGGCGGCAGCGATTCCTGCATGGATCGCCAGTGATAGTCCAGCTCAGCCAACGCTTGACCCGAAACCTCCCCTCTCGAAAAACCGGCCCCGCCCCTCAGCCTCCGCAACCCCCGGAGCAGAAACCTTCGGCAGGTGTTCCGAAAGGAAAACCGGGCATAGAGGTAGGGGAACAGGCCGCCGGTTGAGAGGTGTTTCCCCTGCGACCCGGAATCCCCGCCCGTCAAGTCCTTCACCCGGGATTCGACGGCATGGGACACATCGATCAAATCGCTCACCGACAACCCCGAAAAATCGTTGCGCAACTTCCCAAGAATCCTCCCGCAGAACACGCTATCCACCACATGCCGTCTGAAGACGTAGTCCGCCGGCCGGTCGTGCGAATGCCTCACCACGACATCGGGGTCATAACAGATCCGCTCGCCGGAAAAGAGGATTTCCTTCGCCCAGGCCATATCCTCGGCATAGGGAACCTCCGGGAACGGGTGGAGCAGAAGGAGTTCTTTCCGGTAGAGCGCGCAGACATTGTCAAGCCTGGTCACCCGGTAGGCCTCGTCGAAGGTCATCTCCGCGTAGGCGTCGGGAGAGGCGAGGGTCTGAATCCGCCGATCCGGCCCGAGAAAGCGGTTCAATCCCTCCGTGGTCCAGCGGGCATAGGGCCCCGCCGAGGCGTGGGCGACCTGCCGCCCATACGCTGCCGCAGCCCCTGTTTCCCGCAAGACGCTGCGCAGATGACTGAGCCACAGGTTCCCCACCGGGATGGCATCCTGGACCATAAAGACAACGTCTTCATAGCTCGTGTGCTTCAGGGCCAGGTTGCGCGTCCCCGCATGGTGAAAGGACCGGTTCGGTATGCGGATGACCCGCGCCCCAGCCCGCTCCGCAGCTGCCGGCGTTCCATCCGTCGAGCCCGAGTCGACCACCAGGAGATCTACAGGCCCCTCGAAGTCCTGAGCCCGGATTCCCAGCAGGCTTTCCTCGAAGATCCGCCCCCCGTTCAGGGTGGGTATCACGATGCTGATGCCCTGCATGTCCTATGGCCCTGGATCAAGTCTCTTCCCGGAAGCGGACCGGATCCGCCTGCTCTCCATCCTCACGGAACGCCCGCTCGACCCCGCGCCGGAGATGCACCCGGATCCCGGGGGTAATAAACGCATCCCTCACGGCGGTGAAATCCGTCCGCAGTTCGTCGAGCCGATCCAGGTCTGAATCCGTCAACCCTCCCTCCCCGGCCGCCTTCTGCAGCAAGCGGTAGCACTCGACCAGCCGGCTCCCGGGATACTCCCGCCCGGCATCGCCCTCGTCCACGCTGTGGTGTCTCATGCCGGGATCGATGAACGCCTCGATCCGCTCTCTCACCTCCTCGTAAGAGCAAGGCCAGTCGATCCGCAGGGCGCTCGTGAGATCTTCGATGGCTGAGGGCGTATCCCTGAGCAGGCTGTCGAAGAGCATAAAGTGCCTTTGGACGTGCCGGCTGTAAAACTCGGCGTACAGCATATGCTGCAGGCAAAGCAGCTGCGCCTGCCGCTCTCCGACGCCCTCCCGCCTGCACAAGGATCGCGCCGCTTCGAACGGGTTCCTCAAAGGGAGGACGAACACCAGCCGATCCGCCCTCTCTTCGAGGGGCCTGCGCCAGAATGGGTAAAGGACGCACATCCGTGGATCCTTGATGCCAAAGACGCCCTCCCCGGTGAACTCCTCATCGAGAATACACTCCGCCTCCCTCCTGATCCCGTTCAACGCGGCGTCCTCCCACCATCCGTCCTGCAGCAGAAAGGCGTCGGCCCAGGTGGCACCGAAGGCATGGAAGATTTTTTCGTTCAGGGCATAGATGCGGTAGTTCTCGAAATAGCCTTTGGGATTGCCCTCTGTCGGGGCCATCATGATCTTCCCCAGTTCAAGGCCGAGATGGTGAAGGATGCCCATCAGCGCCGATGTCCCGCTCCGATGCATACCCAGCACCACAATGCACGCTCCAGCCATGTGCTCCGTTTCCTTTCCCGATACGGCCGATCCAGATGCAAGCGGCTCCGGCCGGTCATCCCCCTGCCGCCTCGAAACACAGATCCGGCTCGATGCAGAAGTCAACGATCCCCGTGGTCAACATCCCCTCCTCCTGCTGCACCCTGATCATCTCCACGTCGACTATCCGATGCAGAAAGACCTCGTCTCCTCCCAACACGGCCGTGACGCCGGCGTTCATGAAATAGACGCCCGGGTGAAGAAGACACCGGAACCGCATCTTCACAAGCACCACCGTGCCGGCCTCCACACAGGGGCAGGCGTCGAAGAGCGTCGAAGAAGCGGCACCCCCCAGTTCGAGGCCGCTCACGGTCTTGATCATCGAACCGAACCGCACATTGAACGTATCCCTATGAAAGGTCACCCGGTAGGTATAGACATAGTCCTGCCTGGGCACCAGGACATTGACGCGTTCGCCGTCCAGGGTGGTGACATGCACATCGGCGATCTCCGCACCCCTGGATTCATAGTAGAGGGTGCTTCTCGGAATCAGATTCGGGTCGTAAAAGGCCTTCGCCGCCTCCGAATCGCCCGCCGCTGCTCCGCCGGTCCACTCCGGAGGAACGGCCCTCGAAAAGGCGCCTCCGGCTCCGGTCCTGATTTCGGCTCTCACCGCTTCCACCCTGTCGGGCGGCGCAAAGATGAGTTTGTGATACTTCGAAACCACATGCTTGGGCGTCCCCTCGAGAATGAGCTCCCCCTGATCGAGCAAAAGCGCCCGGTTGCATATTTCCACCACGGTCTGGGCCGAGTGGGACACGAAAACAATCGTCTTCCCGGCCTTCCTGAACTCCTGCAAGCGCGCGTGGCACTTCCTCTGAAAGATCTCGTCCCCAACCGACAGGGCTTCGTCGACGATCAAGATCTGAGGGTCCACGTTGATCGCGACGGAGAAGGCCAGGCGGATGAACATACCGCTCGAATAGGTTCGCACAGGCTGGTCGAGGAAGTCACCGATATCGGCGAACGCGGCGATGTCATCCAATCGCCGTGTCATCTCGTCACTGCTCAGCCCCAGGATGGCGCCGTTCAGATAGACGTTCTGCCGGCCTGTAAAATCCGGATTGAAGCCGGCACCGAGCTCGAGCAGCGCCGACACCCGCCCCGATACGGACACGGCCCCGCTCGACGGCTCGAGGATCCCGCAGATGAGCTGAAGCAGCGTCGATTTGCCGCTGCCGTTGCGGCCGACGATCCCGACGGTTTCACCGGCGTAGACGGTGAAAGAGACATCGCGCAGGGCGTCGAACGGTCGATGATACCGTTTGCGCCGAGGGTGAAAGACCTCCTTTACACGGTCGAGGGGGCTGTTGTAAAGCCTGTAGGTCTTGGTCAACCCCCTGACATCGATCACCGGTTGCTTATCCATGTTCATCGGTCGCAGCCCCGCATCGCTCCTAAAGGACATCGGCAAAATGGGGTTTCAGCCGTTTGAACACCAACGCTCCGAAGACGAAGAGCGATCCGGCGACAGCCCAAAAATAAAGCGTTTCATAAGGCCGCTCCCAAAAAGGGACGAAATAGAGAAATGAATCGCGATAGCCCTGAACGATGTAGAACATCGGATTCAGTTCAAGATATCCATGGATTTCAGGGGGCATCATTTCCAAATTCCAGAAGATCGGTGTCGCCCAGAAACCCACCTGGATGAAAACATTGACCACATGGGATATGTCTCGGATAAAGACATTCAGAGAGGCGCCGATCCACCCGATGCCGAGCGCCAGCGTCGTCATGGCGAAAAGGTAGTACAGAAATTGCAGGTAATAAAGATTGACAGGCATCCGATGAAACAGAATCAGGAGAATCAGCACACTGAGGAAAATGGAATGGGTAATCAGGGATGCCACCACCTTGACGATGGGGAGGATCTGCGAGTGCAGGAGGGTCTTCTTGATTAGGTTGGCATTGGATACAACGACCCCGACCGAGCCGTTCACCATGTCGGCAAACACGAACCACGCGGCCATGCCGCATGTCAGCCATACGACGAACGGGACATTTTCAGCCGGCTGGACCCTGAAACCCAAACTGAAAATCACCCAGAAAACCACGACGAGGATCACAGGATTGACGAAGGTCCAGATAAAGCCCAGCAAGGATCCCATATACTGCCGCGCGATCTCACGCTTCGCCATCGACCAGATCATGTTCCGCTGAAGGACTAACAGCCGGATGAAATAGTAAAAACTCTTAAACATGTATCCCTATGACCAGAGATTATCGACAAAAGGCCTTTTTATCACCGGACACCGGATTGGTGCTTTCCTCTAAATGATCTCCGTCGGCAGGATCGGATATCTCGTGAAAACACCAAAATCTGCAATGTTCTCCAATTTTCAAGGAAAATATGGATACCTTAGTGAAAACAGCTTTAGATTGAACAGATAAGGTAAGATACCAAATAGGGCTTATTTGCCAGTGCCTTTCTGAGATAAATGTATGAAAATATTTCACGAAACGACTAGATGAATATTTACATCCCAGATAGTCGCTCACTCTACTATCGCCTAAAACACGTCGATGGTTTCACATTACTATAGCCCCCCGGCCAAAGGCAATGGGACCCTTTTCATGAGCATCCAGCCGAAGGCCCCCCCTTTTCCCCGACTCACCGTGGTAAAATGGTTTTCGATATATTCCCATAACAAGGGGTGGGTATCCCTGAAGGAGAGCCCGTCGGCGCGCATAACCGCGTCATCCCCCATGAACACCCATCCAACCTTCTTCTCCTCGAGCGCAGCGATCTTTTCCAGCTGCCTTTCTTTCGAATCAGGAAAGAGAAAGTAGAGCTCCCAGAGCGGGGACGTCTTTTCAAGAATCGGGTAGAATCCCGGCCAGTGCGGCGCCACAAGGATCCGATCCTCGCGACGGAGATGACGGGCAACCGCTTCCCTGACCCCGTCGATCGTGGCCGCCTCCGTGCTGTACATCACCAGTGCATCCCCCCCGATCTCCGTTTTCGCCAGCGCTCCGGGCGGAGCCGAGGCCCTCCTGTAAACGGGGTTGGCAAGGCCGGCGGAAAAGCAGGAGGCACAGACCAAGCCGAGTCCGGCCGCGAAGGCCACGGCCCCATGCCAGGCCCTCGCTCTTCGAGCCAGCCACCTGATGAAAAACACCGCCAGCAGCAAGAATGCCGGGATTCCCTGCGCCAGATGGGGAAGATCCGCGCGCCCGAAGACATGGTGCAGATAGGGCAGACCCACCACGGCACAGGCAACCGGTAAATCAGGGAGCGTCCGCGGGCGCTTCCTGATCGCGCCGAACGCGGCGCAGATCAGGACCGCTGCATAGGAAAGAGGCAGCAGCACGAAGAAAAGGCCCGTGCAAAGCTCATGCAAGAACAGGATTCCGTCCCTTCCCGGGCCGCCGGCCCTCCACGGCCAGGGCACCTCCAGAGACAGATTGGCTACGCCCGAGGCAATGAACTCGAAGCGCCTCAGGCAGCCCTCCAGAAACCCGTCCACGCCGACGATCATGCCGACAAGGGGCAGCAAACCCATCAGGACCCCCGCCGTGAAGGCGCCGAACCGGCGAAGCACCACCCGGAATTCAGCCCCGATCCCTGCCAGAAGCATCACCACCAGGTAGCTCAGCCCAATGTAGGCGCCGTGGTTCTGACCAAGAAAGGCCGCCAGGCCGACGAAGCACCCGCCCCAGAAGAAGCGGGCACCGGAGGGCCGCTCCAGCAGCAGGCATGCACCGTAAACGGCCATGAGCGCGATGCTTTGTTCAAAGGTCTTGTACCAGGGGATCATCCAGATCATGATCAGGCAGGCGGCGCCCGCCTGGGCCAGACGGCTCGAAAGCATCCGCTTCAAGACCAGCATCCCGCACGACAGGCCCAGCCACTGAAAAACGCCTGCGGCCCAGCGTAGCCCTATCGGGCCGTCGCCGAAAAGGCGGGTGAGTGCGGCGCAGAAATAGTACCGGCCTGGATCGTAGGAGAGAAAATCCTTTATGGGGACCTCCCCCGCCGCTGTCCGCCAAACCCCGTACCATAAAGAACCCTCGTCGAGCAGGTTGAAAAACAGATCCTGCTGCGCCCACACGAAACACGCCACGATGACCGCAGACATTCCGCACAAGATCAGGCCGTCCCGGACCGTCCGCTTGGCATCCGTTACAGGGAAACGCCCCAAATCAAACCCCATCGGCTGCACACGGCCTCCTGCCCGATCCCCAGGCGAAGGGATCGATCCATGCCACCCAGTCCGCTCCCCTCCCTTGGCGTATCGAACCTCTCAAATCCCCCAATCCAGCAACCATTTTTAAACCTTGCCCCGCAGTCTCCGGAGTTGTTATAGTTTTTGGCATGTTCGAACAATCGCCTGCCCATGCTCAACCGGGGATCCTTATCGGGCACCCGCAGGCCTGAAACGATTTTCTCGACGCCGCACGAACCAGGGACAAAGCGAGGCCTATCCCTGCCCTTACAAACCCTTTCCGGACGGGAACGCCATCCCGGCCGTTACTGGAACGAACATTGAAACTCAGGATACTCGTGACCGGAGGCGCCGGTTTCATCGGCACCAATTTCGTCTACCACCTGATGAAACGGTACCCCCAATATCGCATTCTTGTCCTCGACGCCCTGACCTACGCTGGCAACCTGGAGAATTTCTCGAGCGAAATCAAGGAAAATCCGAAATTCAGATTCATCCGGGGCGATGTCTGCGACGCGGCGCTCGTCCTCGATCTGGTCAGGGAGGTCGACTGCGTCGTGCATTTCGCGGCTGAAACGCACGTCGCACGATCCATCTTCGACGACCGAAAGTTCTTCAAGACCGACGTCCTGGGCACCCAGTCCGTCGCCAACGCGGTCCTGCGCAACAAGGATCATATCCGGCGCTTCATCCATGTGTCCACATCGGAGGTTTACGGCACCGCCCTGTATCAGCCCATGGATGAAGACCATCCCCTGAACCCGATGACGCCCTACGCCGCCGCCAAGGCCGGTGCAGACCGGCTGGTGTACAGTTACTGGCGGACCTACGGCCTTCCGATCGTGATCGTCAGGCCTTTCAATCAGTACGGCCCCTATCAGCATCTCGAAAAGGTCATTCCCCGGTTCATCAGCAGCGCGCTGCTGGGCGAACCCCTCACCATCCACGGAGACGGGACGGCCAAGAGGGACTGGCTGTTTGTCCAAGAGACCTGCGAACGGCTGGATCTCGTGCTCCATGCCGATGACGCGGATGTCATAGGGGAGGTCTTCAACCTCGGTTCCGGGTTCGACCTGGACATCCTGGGCATCGCCCGGATGATCCTGAAACTCCTCGGGCTTTCGGAAAACCTGATCACCTTCACGCCCGACCGACCCGGGCAGGTCCAGCACCACATCTCCAGCACCGCCAAGGCCGAAGCCGTCTTGAAGGTTCGCCCCTGCGCCCGTTTCCAGGAGGGACTCGAGAAGACCATCGAGTGGTACGCCGCCAACCGCAGGTGGTGGGAAAGAATGCTGAGCATGCGGCGCGTCGAAATCGTCGACAAGGACGGGACCGTTCAATTTTATTGACACGAGGCATCCTTCCGTGATGAATGTCCCTCCGTTATGAAGATCCTTTTTGTCATACCCATTTCAGATGAGCGTTTCAACAGCACGCCCGACATCGGCCAGGGGTACCTCGCCGCCCTGGCCCGACAATCGGGGCACAGCGTCGCCTATCTGGATTGTCTGGCGGAGCCATGCTCCTATCTGGATTTCAGGCGCCGCCTCGAGGCATTCCGCCCCGACATCGTCGGCATCAAGGTTTTCAGTTGTGATGTCCCGAGTGCCGCAGAGATGCTGCGCATCGTCCGGGAGACCCTGCCCCGGGCGGTGACCGTGATCGGCGGTCCACACCCCTCCTGCGAGTCCCCGGGAAGACTTTTCGAGCAGTTCCCCGGCCTCGATTATGCCTTCGCCGGCGAGGCGGAGCCGGGGTTCCAGGCCTTTCTGAGCCGGTTGAAGGAAACGGGCCGGGCCGGACCCGGCATCCCGGGGCTCCTCTATCGTTCAGACGGCCGGATCATGGCCAATGACAGGGCCTTCGCGGACGATCTCGATGCGCTGCCCATGCCCGCCTGGGAGATCCTGAGGCCTGACCGTTACCGGTGCGGCTACTCCTTCATGACCACGAAGCTCCCGGCGGCCCCCATGGCCGTCACGCGCGGATGCCCTTTTCAGTGCACCTTCTGCGGCTCCCACCTCATCACCGGGCGGCGCGTGCGCCGAAGGAGCGTCGAGCACGTCATCGATGAAATCCGCTATCTTCAGAAGCGCTTCCATGTCCGCACCATCGACATCGTCGACGAGAATTTCGCCCTCGATGCCACTTTCGTCGGCCGGTTCTGCGAATCCTTGCTCAGCAACGGCATCCGGATCGACTGGGACTGCCCATACGGCATCCGCATAGAAAGGCTCAGCCCGGATCTCGTCCGCCTCATGGAGCGTTCCGGCTGCTTCGGCTTTTCCATCGGCATCGAAAGCGGCTCCCAGCGGATCCTGGACTCCGTCAAAAAACAGCTGAGCCTCGAAACGGTTCGTGAAAAGGTCCACATGATCAAAGCGGTGAGCGACATCACGCTGCAGGGCTATTTCATGCTGGGCTTTCCCAGCGAGACCCGGGCCGACATCGAGGCGACCATCCGCCTGGCCTGCAGCCTTCCGCTCGATTTCGTCGTCTTCTCGCCTCTGCGGGTGACCGAAGGGACGGAGATCTACCAGGAGATCACGGAACGATTCAAGGCGCCGCCGGATCTCTTCTACCAGGGATTCGGGCGCCGTCATTGCCTGAAAGGCTACGCCGACCCGTCCGAAAGGGAGATGGCCGGCCTTTATCGAAAGGCCTATCTGAGGTTTTACGGCCGGCCGCGCGTCGCCCTGAACGTTCTGAGACGCGTCAGAACGCCGGCCCAGCTGAAGACGATCTTCAACGGGATCCTGCGATCCATCGCCGTGAAGCGATGATGACCTCCGAAACATCGGAAACCATTGGCCGACGGGAGGACGCTCCTGCCGAAAGGCGGAGAAATCCCCGGGCAAACGATCTCGGATTTCTCGCCCTCCTTGCCCTCCTCTGCCTTGCCCTCAGTTGGGCGCCCTACCTTTACGGGTATGCGGCGGCCCCGCGCGATGCCTGCTTCACGGGGCTTGTCGGCAGGGACGTTCCGGGCGCCTACATGTATCTCATGTGGGAACGGCAGGCCCTGGACGGGGCGCACCTCTTCGAAAACCGTCTCACGCCCGAGCGGCACGAGCCTTTTTACTTCAATCCCGAGTGGTGGCTGCTCGGCAAGGCGCTCCGGCTGTCGTCGCTCCCCCTGACCGCCGGCTTTCACGTGGAAAGGACCGTGACGGTCATCCTCCTCGTTTTCGGCCTGTACTATCTCGCCGCGCGCTTTTTCACAGACCCCCGGGAGCGCCGCTGGGCGCTCATCCTCATGCTTTTCGCGACCGGGCTCGGCTGGGTCCCCTATGCACTCGAACACTCGGGCCTTTCCGTCCCGGACTTGAGGCTCTGGGACATACAGGGGATCAACCTTTTCGGATACCTGATCAACAAGCCCCATTTCGTGCGCGCGATCCTGGGGACCTGCATCGCCATGGCCTTCCTTCTCCGGGGGGAAGAAACCGGGCGGCGCCGCTTTTTTCTGTTCTCAGGCCTCACGGCCTCGCTCACCGCAGCCGTCCGACCCTACGACCTCCCGCTGCTCCTGATGGTCTACGCCCTCGTTCCCGCCCTTCTCTCCCTTCAGGAAAGAACGGTTTCCCCGCGCCGGACGGGGCATTATCTGACCGCCCTGGCCGGAACCCTTCCGGCCGTCGCCTACTATCTCTATCTCCGATACGGAACGATCATGGACCGGGTCTGGAAAGGGGTCGAACTCGAACCGCTGTCGCCGCTCGAACTGCTCCTCTGGCTGGGGATCCCCTTTCTGACAGGAGGTTTCTGCTTCGGAGGGTTCAGGCATCTGCACCGGAACACGCGGGAGGGGATCCTCCTCTCCCTCTGGGCGGCCGCCCTGCTCGTCCTGATCTACGCCTACCCTCTCGTCCCCTGGGGGATGGAAAGCGCGGGGACCTTCTATGTCCTCTCCGCCCTCGCCTGCTGCGTCTGCGTGTTTCGACACGCAGCGCCGGCGCTGCAGGCGCGTTTGGCCCGTTCGAGCAAAGGCAGGTTCACTGCGCACGGGGTCATGATCGGGATCCTGCTCCTGTCCCTGCCCAGCAATATCATTCTGTATGCCAATCTCTTCGAAGACCTGTCGCGCCACGCGCGGCCCTATTACCTGCCGCGCGCGCTGATGGACGGCTTCGATTGGCTCGACCGTCATTCCCAACCGTCGGACATCGTCCTGGCGGCGGCAGAAAACGGCTGCTGCCTGCCGGTTTACGGAGGGGTCAAGGCATTCACCGGCCACTACCACTTCACGATCGATTTTTCCGGAAAAAACGCCCTCGTCAAACGGTTCTTCGATGAGTGCGAGGAAGATGAATTCCGCCGGGATCTCCTTGAACGCTACGCCGTCCGTTATGTACTCTACAGCGACACGGAAAAACACCTGGGCCGTTTCGACCCGGGCGGGGCCGATTATCTTCAGGCCGTTTACCGCAACGAGCAGCTCACCCTGTACGAAGTCTCCGAAGACATCCGCGTTCGGGGCGATGAACCGGGCGCGCAGTCCGGGAGCCGCTCCCAGGAGGACCGTTCATGAAGGTGGAATTCTACAGGCACTCCCTCGGGGAAGAGGAAGAACGATCCCTGATCGACACTCTGCGGGGCGTTTTTCTCACCTCGGGGCCCGTCACCCGCGACTTCGAAAAGGCATTCGGGGAATACCTCGATTGCCGGCACGTCGTCGGCACCTACAGCTGCACAACCGCGCTGTTCCTGTGCCTGAAGGCGCTCGGCATCGGCCCGGGGGACGAGGTCGTCACGACGCCCATGACCTTCATCGCGACGGCCAACGCCATCCTGGAGGCCGGTGCACACCCGGTTTTCGTCGACGTCGAGCGCTCGACCGGCAACCTGGACCTTCAGCAGCTCTCCGGGGCCGTCACCGGGCGGACGAAGGCCGTCATGCCCGTGCATCTCTATGGGCACATGTGCGACATGCGCCGGCTTTCGGAGGCGGCGCGCGCCCGGGGTCTTCATCTCATCGAAGATGCGGCCCACTGTCTCGAAGGTTCGCGGGACGGCATCCGTCCCGGGCAGTTGAGCGACGCGGCCTGCTTCAGCTTCTATGCGACCAAGAACATGACCGCGGGGGAGGGAGGGGCGATCGCAACCAACCAGCCCGAGCTGGCCGAAAGACTTTTCATCCTGCGGTCCCACGGCATGGACAAGGCTGCGGCCGATCGGTACTCAGGCGCCTACCGGCACTGGGACATGCCCCTTCTGGGATACAAAGGCAACATGTTCGACCTCCAGGCGGCGTTGCTCCTGCCGCAGATCGGCAAACTCGCGCAGAAGCTGCAGGAAAGGGACCGCATCCGGCGGCGCTACGACGAGGCCTTTTCGCACCACCCTCTGCTCGGCCTGCCGCAAACCCTCGAGGGCACGACCCACGCGCGGCACCTGTACACGGTTTGGGCGCCGGCCGGAAAAAGGGACGCCTTCCTGGCAGGGCTCAACCGGGAAGGCATCGGCGTGGCGGTGAACTACCGTCCCGTCCATCTGATGCAATACTACCGCAGGCATTTCGGCTTCAGGCCCGGCATGTACCCGGTCGCAGAGGAAATCGGGGAGCGCACGGTCTCTCTGCCGTTCTATCCCGGCTTGAAGGACGAAGAGGTCGAAGCGGTGATCGCAGCGGTCAAAAAGACACTATCGGCCCTTTGACGCCGCCCATGCCTCCTCGGCCATCCGCGCAACGAAATGGTCTCGATCCTGTGCCGGGACTTGTACGGGAGAGGCCCCCTCCTGCAGCCCGCGAAGGCTGCCGCGACGGATCCAGCGGCAGCCCGGAAGTGTCTTCGATCCTCCGCACCCGCGGCGCCTTCACGTCCACCGCGGCTGCCGCCCGGGACAGCCGCCTGACCGCTCCCCTCGTATCAATCGAAGATGCGATCCACCCGGTAAATCGGCTTCGATTCGACCTTCTGGTAAACGCGTACGACGAAGTCTCCGAGCACACCCAGCACCAGAAATTCGATGCCGGCAATCAGAAGCAGGAGTACGACGAGTCCGGCACCGAGGAGGCCGACCCTTTCAGACCCGAAGGCCAGAGAGGCCACCAGGCAGACAAATCCCAAAAGCAGGCTCACGAAGGTCAGGAGGCAGCCGGCGATCGCCACCCGCTGGAAGACACGCCTCGAGAAATTGGTCAGAAAATCGAAGAAGAGATCGATCAGGTCCAGCATCGTGTAGCGCGAGGCTCCCCTCACGCGGGGATAATGGGCGACTGGCATCTCGGCGATCCTCGGAGCCAGACGGGTGGCCAGCGGCTTCAGGTAGCGTTGCATGTCGCCGTATTCGCGCATTTGAACAGCGATTTCCGACCGCAGGGCATTCAGCGGACAGCCGTAGTCCTTCAGCTTCTTCTTGGTGACGATATTGAGCAGGCGGGTAAACAGATAGGAGGGCAGTTGACGGAGCCAGACGGAATCCGTTCTGAAGCCCCGGATGCCGCTCACGAAGTCATATCCTTCTTCGATCTTCTCGACGAGTTTGAGGATGTCCGCCGGCTCGTTCTGCAGGTCCGCGTCGAAGGTCACCAGAATCCGTCCGGACGCGGCCGCGAATCCGGCGATCGTCGCCGGGTGCTGGCCGAAATTGCGGGCGAGCTTGACGATCTTGATGGGTATGCCGCCGGTGGACGACGCCTTGAAGGCCCTCAGGATCTCCAGGCTCCGGTCCCGGCTCCCGTCATCCACAAACACCATCTCGCACTGGTACCGCGCCCCGCCGAGGACGGCCGTCATCCGGTCCAGAAGAAGCGGAAGGCTTTCCTCTTCATTCAACACGGGGATCACCACCGAAATGTCCATAAGGCTGTTCTCCGTTGTCATCGAGCCTGGGCGGCCGTCGCGGGCATGCCCTCTGTCACCCCACCCGGGCGGTCTGCCTGGCCGCTTGATCGCCGGGGTCTTTCGGCTCATGCGCCCTCACGGCCTGAAGCCCCGGGACCAGGACCGCCGAACCGTCCTCGATCGTTCCAGACACGCCGCTACGCCTGCTTGTAGCAAAATGCCCCTCCACCCGCCAGGGAAAAATTCGGGTAGGCCGATGCAGTCGACCTGCTCCGCCAATGAACCTCCACCCGGCAGGGAAAAATGACCGACGGACAGCAAACCGGGCGCAACAGCGCCTAAGCAAGACGGGGGCGTTGAACCTGCCGTGCCGGGCACCATCTTCTTTTCGCTTATCTCCGCTGACAGGATCCCCACCCAATACCATTTGTATTCGTGGATCTTCAATGTTATGGTTCAGCCGAATCGATCCTTTCCGGTTCGGCGCGGCCTCTGAGCGAAAGGCTCCCTGTGCGCCGCAGGCCTGTCCGGAAAAGAGGAACGACCCTCTTGCAGACGTCCGGTTCGACGCCGGTTGCCGGCAAGGATCGCAAGAATCGAAAGAATCCCGGATCACCATCGAGGATCATGGAAGAGACCCGCCGCCCCGCTCAACCGAACAAGCCGTTTCTCCACCGGAAGGCACGCGAAGCCTCCGAGCGGGACAAAGGATCTTCCTTCCTCTCCCTGCCGGATTGGGACCGCGTGGCCGCCTCGATCGGCGAGAGCCTCGGTAAACCCGATTTCGATTATTTCCGGAACGACAAGCTCGATTGCTACGAAACCTTCTATTTCGCCGATGAGGCCCCTGCCTCCATGGTCCTCGACGTAGGGTGCGGCCCCGGGCACTTCATGCTCTTCGCCGCCCGGAACGGAGCCAAGGTGACGGGCCTGGACGCCTCGGCCGGCATGCTCCGGCTCACCCGTCAGCGCCTCGAGTCAGCCGGTTTCGACGGGCTCCTGCTTCAGACGGATCTCGATACGGGACTCCCTTTCCAGGAAGCGACATTCGACCTGGCGGTCTGCGAGTCGGTACTGAACCACATCAGGCGCCCGGCGGCCGTGCTCCAAGAGACCTTCCGCGTCTTGAAAAAGGGCGGCACGTTCGTGCTGGACGTCTCCAACGCCTGGGGCCTTCCCTGGCGCACGGCCATCCGGCTCGCGCAGTGGACGGGCAGCTACCCCGAAGGCCGCATCCATTGGTTGACCCCGCGCCGCACCGAGCGGCTGGTCGAGGACGCCGGCTTCAGGATCCAAGAGACCCGCGGCCTGCACCTGATCCCCCCGCCGCGCTTCACCTCGATCGGTTTCCGCTCGAGGCCGCTCCTGCCGCCCGCCGCAGGACAACGCCTGGAGCGCCTTTTCTACCGCCTGAACCAGACGCTCGAACGGTCGGCCCCTTTCAAACACGTCTGCTTCAAATACCTGATCAAATCCCGGAAACCCTGAGCGCCTGACGATCTTCCGCATCGTGGATAGAAGCCCCGAGGTCCCCTGTCGTTCAACCGACCTTTCAGCGCAGGAAACCGCTTGCGGTTTTCGACTCCGGACATTAGACTTTTTGGATCAGCGACGAACGGGAGGAAAAACAGCATCTGTGGATCAAATCTGCGGTCTGATCGATCGAACCGGCCGGGGACCGGACAACCGGGTCCTCGAGGCGCTGAAACGCCCCATCGCGGAGAACCGCCCCTCGCAGGATTTTTTTGGCGGCCGCTGGGGGATATCCCTTGTCGAACGTCGGCCCAACCGCGCACAGCCGCTTGATCTGCAGGAATGCTTTTCGAAGCAGGGCCTTCTCGCCTGTGTTTTTTTCGGCGACCTCCACAATTCCCGGAATCTCTGCAATGCCGTGGGCGCTGCACATACGACCCCTTCCCCGGCCCAGGCGGTCCTGGAGGCCTATCGCCGATTCGGCCCGAGCGCCTGCTCGCTCTTGGAAGGGGCCTTTGTCCTGCTGCTCGAAGACCGCACCCGGGGCCTTTGCATCCTGGCGCGCGACAAACTGGGGGTCTTCCCGCTCTACGTCCATTCCTCCGACGACCGGCTCCTGTTTGCTTCCGGCCTCGGACCGCTGGTCGACTCAGGCCTCATCGAGTTAGCGCCTGACACCCGGTCCCTGGCCGACTACCTCATCTTCCAGTTCCCGCTGGAGCACCGGACCTTCTTCTCCGGGATACGGGTCTTGCCCCCCGGAAGCCTCTGCATGGTCGAAGACTGCGGGCTACGCCTCGAGGAGGCCTGGAGCTTCGAATGGCAGCCCTTGGACGAGCCCGCCG
This sequence comes from uncultured Desulfatiglans sp., assembly GCA_900498135.1. Taxonomy (NCBI): domain Bacteria; kingdom Pseudomonadati; phylum Thermodesulfobacteriota; class Desulfobacteria; order Desulfatiglandales; family Desulfatiglandaceae; genus Desulfatiglans; species uncultured Desulfatiglans sp. The sequence continues at coordinate 2,033,801 of LR026961.1, read as the reverse complement.
AGCGGTACCAAGACTGCCTGCGCCAGGCCCTCCAAGGCGCGGTGACGGCCGCCGACACCCTGCCGCATCCGGTCGCCCACCTGAGCGGCGGACTCGACAGCAGCCTCCTCGCCCTTCTTCTCTCGAAGCGCCACCCCGCGCTCGAGACCTTTTCAGGCGTCTACCCGTACGGTCCGGCCTACGACGAAAGCCCCTTCGCCTCCAAGGTCGCCGAACATTGCAGCCTCCGGCACACGGAGGTGCACCCCGGCCCTGAGGACGTCGTCCGGCTCCTGCCGGAGATGGTCGCACGCCTCCACGAACCGGTGAGCGACGTCGCTTTTTCCCGCTACGCCGTCGCAAAGGCCATCCGGGGCCATGCACCGGAGGCCTGCACCGCCTTCTGCGGCCAGGGCGCCGATGAACTGTTCGGCGGCTACGCCTTCTATCAGGACTTCATGGATCAGCGCTTCCCGGGCGGCCTTCCGGAGCAAGCCTACCAGCGGCGGCGCCTCTTCTCCCCCGAGCAGATCCGCGGCATCCTGCAACCGGAAGCCCACGGAAGGCTTTTCGGAGCCTATGACCCTTTGGCCGTCTACCGGCTGACCTTCAGCGACACCGGACCGATCCTCGACCGAGCCGCCATGGCCGACATCAGGGGCTTCCTCCCCTACTGGCTCCAGATCGAGAGCCGGATCGACGCCGCCGTCGATCTTCAGCCGCGCTTCCCCTTCCTGCATCATGACGTGCGGGACCTCGCGGCGCACATCCCCCCCGACCTGAAGATCCACGACGGCGCCGGCAAATGGATCCTTCGGCAGGCCTTCCGCGAAGACCTCCCGAGGGACGTCCTGGACCACGTCAAGATCGGTTTTCGAACCCCTTCGGGGATCTGGTTCAAAGACGCGCTCTTCGACTTCGCCTCCGAAGCCCTTTTATCGGCGAACCCGGGGCATTCCTCCGCCTCCGCCCTCTTCGAGCCCGGTGCCGTCAAGGACATGCTGGAGACCAACCGCCAGGGGCGGGCAAACCTCGGCTGGCAAATCTGGACCATGCTTCTCTTCACACTCTGGCTGGACCGGTATTTCGGGGGCGAACCGTGCGCGTAGCCATCCTCCAACCCGGGTATCTGCCGTGGATGGGCTACTTCGACCAGATGAACCAGGTCGATGTCTTCGTGCACGCCACGGATCTGCAGTACACCCGCCAGGACTGGCGCAGCCGGAACCGCATCAAGACCCGCACCGGCTGGCAGTGGCTCACCGTCCCCGTGCACTCCAAAGGGAATTTCTTCGCCCCCATCCACACCATCCGAGTCAACAACTCCACCCCCTGGGCCCGCAAGCACTTGAACCTCATCCGTGAACATTACCGGACCGCTCCCTTTTTCGACCGGTATTTTCCCGTCTTCGAGGAAGCGCTCCCCCGCAAATGGGAATATCTGCTGGACCTCGACCTTTATTTTATCGATCTTTTCAAGGATCTTCTCCACATTCCAACGCGCTGCATCGACATCCGCGACCTGCAGCTCCCTCAACCACTCGACCGCGTCCAGCGCATCATCCAAACATGCCTCCGTCTTCAGGCGACCCTATACCTCTCGGGAGACGCGGCCAGGACTTATCTCGACGAATCCTTTTTCACCCCCCACGAAATCGTCCTGCAATTCCACGACATGACCCACCCCGTCTACCCTCAACTCCATGGCCCCTTCATCTCCCACCTCTCCCTGATCGATCTTCTCTTCAACTGCGGTCCGGCGAGCGCCTCCTATCTCCCCTCCGCTGCCGCCCGATCATCTGTGGTCACCCACCCTTCCTGATCAAATGGGCCTTTCATTGCTCACATTGCCCTCCTGGCCACATCGCTCTGAAACTCTATATCCCCACGCCCGATCCCGTCTAAAACCGCAGAAAAACCTCTTGACAAAGAATCCTTTCCTGAATTATGCTGCCATGAGTCTTTTTAGGTCTTCTAGATCATGGTTTTTGGCGCGCCGCGCGCAAAAATGCTTGACATCTGTGCGCTCCGTGCGATAATTCCCCAAAATGCCCATCAGCTGTAGTCATTTCAAACCTAGACGCAGAAGGGAGGTGATGAAGTCAACGGTTCTGGAAGGAAGACCCGCTTGTGTGCTTGTTGTTTCTGTTCGTTTGAAATCTTTTAAGGAGGTAAAGAGATGAAAAAGATTTTCTATTGTTTCCTCGTTTTGCTGCTGGCCGTCGGTTTCGCAGCGGGGAACGCCATGGCGACCTCGTACGATCCAATCGGCAAGGCCGGTATTCCCATGACCGCGCCTCCCACCCCGATGCTGTGGAACCATGGCAATATGGGTGACGCCCTCTTCGGCGAACTCTATCGCGGCGTCAGCCTCGATGAGGTCGGCGATCTCAATTTCGTCACCTTCTTCACCATTGAGAATACGTCCAATTACTGGGTCGCCGCCCACGTGCGGCTGCGCGCAGGACGGTACAGCATCGAAGTCAAGGACTTCCCGATCCTGTTGAGCCCCAGGGATGTCTTCTGGATGCAGTATCAGCCCGTGTTCGAAAACGGAGAACTGGTTGACATCGTTCTCTGGAGCGCGGACACCAAAACCCTCAAGTACAGCGGTCTGGTTCCTTGGGCTGCACCGGATGGCACCACCTGGACCAAGTCCCTCGATACCGGACTTCTGGAGCAGTTCTCCAAGATGCGTGCAAGCTATGGTTGGACCGAACAATCCGATCTTTGGCTCGAGACCACCCAGGGTCACGTCGAGGTCTTCGGCCTCTTCGCTTTCCGCGCTTCCCCGGCCGCTGTCGAGGGAAATACCGTTCAGGGACTGATGGGCAAACTCTATGCCAACGTGGCAGGTTCAGCGAACTGCACCGAGGCCGACGCGAACGCTTATGTCACCGTTGATTACAACGGTTACACCGACATCTTTTTCTCCGACGTGCAGAACTACCTCATGGGCCAGGTCTATCTCGGCGATTTCTCGAACGGCGTTTACATGGGCTACCCCATGCGCGCCATTCAGAACTTCCGCGCCCAGTGCACAGACTTCGTTTTCGATCAAGGCTTCCCGGTCCTGGCAGACAATGAAGGTCCTGTCCATCGCGACGACATCATCCGCGGCTGGTTCTCGCCTCGTGGAATCATCGTTTACGGCGCCTATGAGGATGATCCTGCCTACACCGACCCCGACTGGGCGACAAGCTTCGGTCCGACTTGGAATGACGGCGACGACTGGATCCATGACGGCCATAGGTCTCACGAGCTTGCGGACCTTTACGTTCAGTCTTACAGCCTCGACGAAGTCGACGATGCGATCATCAAGAGCGACATCTGGGGCACTTACTTCAATAACACGAACAACGATACCTACACCATGGCGGCTGTGACCTTCCCCACCAAGTACCTGCACCAGTTCTACGACATCCTGAGCGGTTTGCAGGGTGGCGTTGGTCAGTCTGCCATTTATAGCTACCTTAAGGGCTCCGTTGGTGCTTGGCCTGTCGGATTTCCCGCAGATGCCCAGAACGTGCGTCAGCGCCTCGACGTCGTAGAATACGCGCTGGAAATGTACGTCCGCTTCGGTCTCTGGGACTGGAATGAAAGGCCCTGCAGGCCCGAGGGGTCGCCTTTCCCGAATATCCGCTTCCCGTGGGAAGTGACCCTGGTTCCCATTGGTGCGGCGTCGCAGGATGCGCTTGAGAAGTTCTGCTTCCTGACCTTGAACACAACCGACGATTGCATCGATGCACCTGCCAATATCTTCCCCGGCGGCCTTTTCCACATGTTCAACATCGTGGCCGCCGGCGCTGATCCGCGTAATTACGATTACGGTGGTGGCTACTCCGAGGATTACCTCCAGATGAGAAATGCCATAACACCTAACTATCAGCCAACCATGCTTTTCTTGAACGAATTTCAAGCCATCCCAGCCTCGGTTCTGCTCATGGATTTCAACTTTGAAAACTATGATCACTCCAGGGCCTTGGATCCTTCCTGGGACAACCCGGGATATTCGAATGCTACTGCAGGTAACTAGGCTCGCCTAGTTAGCAGTATTTTGCTTCAACCCACGCATGTGCCCTGATGATGGTTGTTCTCTAACAGGGCACATGCATTAAGATTACTGGTTAAATTATTCTGCTGTAGACAAAGAAACGAGCCTCTTCGTTCTAAAAAGCGAGGGCTCGTTTCTTTTATCACCCATCCGCATGGTTATGGAGGTTACTGTGGTTAATGGTTTCTCTCTCCCCGTTTTTAAAGGCCCGCGGCTGTCCTTTTTTCCACCTCGAAATTTCGTCATGGGGGGCCTGCTCTTTTCAGCTCTTTTATCGATTTTTCTCTTATTCGCATGCTCGAAAGAACCCCGTCTTGACACCTCCAGCCCCGAGGCCCTTTCAGCCCGTGCAGCAGAGTACTGGCAGCATCGCATCAGCCTTGACTTTGAAAAGACCTATGCCATGGAAGAGCCTGAATCTCTTAGAGGGGCATCTCTTTCCCAATATATGCGATCCTTCGGGAGTGGCGCGAAGTGGAAGGAGGCATCGGTCCACTCTCTTAAACTTAAAGAGGACCCATCCACAGCCTACGTGACTATGAAAATCCGCTATTCATGGGTGTTTCCCAATGCGCGTGAGGCGGACCCTCCGACGATCGAGAGTCAGTTGGTCGATAATTGGATCCTGCGCGACAACCTCTGGTATCATGTCTTCAAATGGCCCTTCGGAAATATCCCTGAAGCCCAGGACCCTTCCAGCAAAGGCTCAGACAAATCAAATGACAAGCCTTCCAATCCTATTGCTCCCGGGGAGCCGGCTCCTGAAGGTGACGGAGACAAATGATGATGTTGTCTTCCTGCTGTTTCCGATCATGAGGCCTACCTTTTTTCATAAACCCTGCGAAGGCCCTTTGTGCCTAGGCCCTTTCGTACTTCCAGCGGCCCTCGTGGTGCCGCTTAGTTTTTTTTCAAATCAGCCTTGCAGTTTTTGGTGTGATCGATGTTTCCTTCGGTGACCGATGGATTACTCCGGCCTCTATCAGCGACTTTCCAGGCTCTTCGGAAAGGTTTGCCAGCAATTTCCTGATGGCTTTGCTCCGCCGCCTTTTCAGGCTTATGTGGAGCTGACCTATCGCTGCAACCTTTCCTGCCTGTTTTGCCAGTTCCGTGAGGCGCCCGCTGAGGGTTCGGCCGGCCTTGAACTGTCTTCTCAGCGGTTCGAGGAAGCTCTCCAGGCGGTGCCGCGCGGCGCCGTCATCTCCTTTTCCGGGGGCGAGCCGACGCTCAAGCCCGGTTTTCTGGACCTCCTGAGGGCAACGTCCCGGCGGCACCGGACCCACATCTTCACGAACGGGACCCGCCTCGATCGCCCGACCGTCAAACACCTCGTCGATCTCGGTGCTCCGAGCATCCTCCATAACGGGCTGGTCCTCGTCGGCATCTCGTTCGAAGGCCTGAAAGACACCCACAACCATTTGGTTGATCGTTCCTGGGCCTTCGACCGGACGCTTGCGGGGATTCAGAACCTGTTGGAGGAACGGAGGCGGCGCGGGAAGCGCTTCCCCCTGGTCGAGATCAAGGCCGTGCTCACCCCTGAAAACCTTGGTGAAATCGAGGAGCTGTTTCGGCTCGCCAAGGACCTCGGGGCGGACCTCTTCAACCCGATGGCCATGAACAGGATGCCCCACCTCGGTCGCATCGAGGGGGTCAGCCCCTCCCCGTGGAAATCCCCCCCGCCGGTCGAACCTCTGCCGCGAGCGGAGCTGCAGACCACCCTCGAATCCATCTTTCGGCAGGCCGGGCCGATCCAGATCCGGACCACCCCTCAGGGGATCGGGCCGAAGGACTTCGCCGATTACTACAACGGCGCGTTTCGCCTCCAGGATTACACCTGTTCCTTCCCCTGGCATGGCATGACCCTGACGGCGCACGGCGACATCTACATCTGCCCGTATCTCAAGGTGGGAAATATTCAGGAAGACAACTGGAAGGAGGCGCGCAACAGCCAAAGCGCCAGGGCCTTCAGAAAGGCCTTGGGCAGCCGGGGCGTCTTCCCCGGCTGCCTCGGCTGCTGTTCGCTGGTGCGCCGCTGAGCGCGGCGGGCCGCGGCGCTTAATGCTGGAAGCGCTCGGTCACATGCCGGACCTTGTCCTTGAACTCGGTGGTCACGATCTCGACATCTTCGTCATTGACGATGACGCGGGGGGTGATGAGGATGATGAGTTCGGTCTTCTCGAGGCTTTCCGAGCCCGTCCCCGTCAGGTAGCGGAGCACCGGCGCGTTGATCAGGCAGGGCACCCCTCCGAAGGATGAACTCTCCTTGTCCTTGATCAACCCTCCTATAACGAGGGTTTGGCCGTCCCTCACCGTCAGGGTCGTGTTGACCGTCCGCTTGAAGAAGGATGGATATTTCTGGCCGGCCACCTGCACGTCCTCGCTCTGGTCGCTCACCTCCTGGCTGATCTCCATCGTCACCAGACCCCGCTCGTTGATGTGCGGCGTCACGGTCAGGATGACACCGGTGTCCCGGTACTGGATGCTCGTCTCGGTCACGGGATCCGTGCTGGAGCTGTAGCGGTAGGAGGCGCTCGCCACCGGGATTTCACGGGAGACGTCCATACGCGCCTCCTTGTTGTCCGAGGCGAGCACGTGCGGGCTGGAAAGGACGTTGACCTTGTTTTTGGATGCCAGGGCGTTCAACTCCGCGTACCATTTCTCGGTCACTCCCAGGGAGTATTTCAGGCCTGAAGCGCCCAGCGTGGCGGCGAACGAGGTCGGTTTGCCGATGACCGCGCTCCCGAACGACCACTCCACCCCGAGCTGGTCGCTCTTGTCGAGGGTGATCTCGGCGATCGTCGCCTCGATCAGCACCTGACGGGGCAGGATATCGAGTTTTTTCAGGATCTCCGCAATGACCCGATAGTCCGACGGCACCGCGTCGATGATCAAGGCGTTCCGGATCTCGTCGGCCGTGATGGTCACATCGTCCTTCAGGGTCCCCCCGTTGGTTTTCTCCCCCTTGCTCAAGGTGGCGCTCGTGCTTCCCTTGGGGGTCGTCGAGGTCGAAGTCCCGGTCTCCCTCGTGCTGCCGAACGAACTGGTGCGCTCGTCTTCGTCCCGGTCGCGCATGGAACTCTCGCCGAACGGGTTCCGCGAGTAGGAGCTGCCGGTCGTTTTCTTGCTCGTCCCGGCTGACTGGCCGCCGACGCTCCCCCCCTCGCCGCTGAAGACGTTCTGCAGGATCTCCGCCAGGTTGGAGGATTCGCCGTTCTTTACATAGTAAACATAGATCTTGTGGACGACCTCCTCGGATGCGACATCCAGTTCCGCGATGAAGCTGTCGATCCGAGGGAAGACATCCGGTGTGGAGCTCACGACCATCAGGAGATTGAGGCTCGCGAGGGCGATGAACTTCATCGGCAGATTTTCACGCGCCCCGTAGGCGGTAAAGATATCCTCCAGGATGCCGCCCATGTCCTCCGGCACCATGTGCTTCAGGGGGTAGATGCGATAGTGGACATTGTCGAAGATGTTGATGTCGAAGACATCCACCAGCCGGAGGATCTTGTTGATGTTGAGGCTCTTGTCCACCACGACGAGGGTGTTGCTGCCGGGGTGGGACAGGATCACCCCGTTGGCCGACACGAAGGGCGTCAAGAGCTTCGTCATCTCGTCCGGGGATATGAACTGCAGCGGGATGAGCTGGATGATGATACGCTCTCCAGCTGCCCCGATCTCCCCTTCCCTTCCGAAACGGGATACCACCGGCAGGCGCGAGGCGTCTTTCAATGGAATGATCTTGTAAAAGTCCCCTTCCTTCACCGCCGCAAGGCCGTTGATGTCCAGGATCTGATTGAAAATGGGGAACAGATCCGCCTTGCTGAGCCCTTTGGCCGTATGGATGGTGACCTTTCCGCGCACCTCAGGCCCGACGATGTAGCTGATGTCGAGAAGATCGCCGACCGTCTTGATGACCTCATAGATGTCGGCGTCATCAAAATTGAAGACCACCTCGCTGCCGTCGCCCTTCTTTACAGGCGCAGCCGGCTCAAAGATGGTCCCTTCCTCCAGCCGCCTCGTCTTCGCGGCGGGAGACGGGCCGCCTCCCCTGACGGTGCGGGACAGGGTGTCGGGGCCTTCCGGTTCCACCGCCCCATCGATCTCCGCCACGGATGTAGAATAACTCCTGCGGGAGCGCGCTTCGGTCGCTTCCGCGCCGGACGCTTCAAGCGAGGTGGCGGGAGGCGTCTTTTCGGCCATGGCCTCCTCCCCGCCACGTTCCGTAACCTTCCCTAACGGGGGAATGGCACAGCCCCCGGCAAAAAGAAGGAGTGACAGGGCCAAGGCAACGATGGTGGTTGCAGACAGCAGCCTTTTTTTCATCAATTAACCCTCAGAAGTTTCTCTCTTATGTTGGCAGGAAGTTTTCGCACGGGTGCGTCCGGCGGGCTTTCAACCGCCCCGGGCGAGGCCGCCGGCGCCGGTGCGCTCGGAGGCGGGGGACTCGCGCCCTGGGCTGGTACCTCTCCCGCTCCCGGGGCCGACTCGCTCCCCGGCGAAGTCCGCGGGCCGGGCCTGGGCGGGGCCGCCGGCGCCGGTGGGGAAGCGACCTGCGCCGGCTCGTCGGGCTTCACCTCGACGACGATCGGCTTGCTCTCCTTTTCCTTCACTTCCTCGCGCTCTTTGGGGTTTCCGGTATCATAAAGAAAGACCTCATAACGACCCTCCGACGCATCGGTCAAAACGACACGATCCGCCAGGATCTCGGAGAGCGTAAACATGTCGACACCCTCGCCGACCTTCACCCAGCTCCGTTCCAACTGCTGCGCCCCGCGCCGCGCCCTCTTGTAGCGCAGCATCCGGAGCTGCCGCGGGTCGAGGCCCGCCTCGTCGAGCGCAGCGGGGTGCTGGAGCAGGGCGGCCCTGTAGTCGTCCACAATCACCACCCCGTAAAGGCTGATCTCTTTCAAGACGTCCTCGGCACTTCGCTGAGCGCGGGGGTCAACCCGCGCCTCGGGCTCCTTTGTCTCCTCCGGCTCCTCTTCCTTCGGCTCGACCCGATCGGCCGCAAACAGGTTCTTCACGGCCACAAGCTCATAGTCCGCTTCGGAAGGAACCTCTTTCTGAGAGGCCTTGGGCAGGGGGGGCGCCGGTTGACCGGAAGAAGCGTCCCCTTCACCGACCTCGACAACCTCCTGGCGGTCGTTCACCCAAACCGCATACGTCTTGATTCCCAGGAAGATCAAGGCGAGCATCAGGAACAGATTGACTATCCATATCCTTTTCAGCATCATGCAAGGCCGCTCTCAGAGGGTCCCAAAGAGTTCACCCCAAAAACCGCAACGGCAGGCCGACTTGAACACCTGCGCTGAATCTACAGGGTCCGAAATCGGCGATTACGACTTGTGCAACGGTCTTCCCCCTATCCGAAAGGCCGTGCTCACCCGGAAGGAACTTCACCGTGCAGATCGACACCCAGATTGGCAAAAAACACCCCTTCCGGATTGGAAATTCATCAACTTTTCCTCATCAGGCCGACAACGGTCACATCTCCCTGAATTTGATCGACTCTACCCCGCCGGACCACGTTAATCCGCACTTTTTGCACTGTCAAGTATTTTGGAGAGTTTTCAATTTGATACAGGATCTCCTTCAACTGCCGGATGCCGCAGTTCACCGTGAACTCGACAGGAACACTCATGTAGGGCAGGCCTTCGACCGGTTCAGCCTTGAGGACCCGGACCGTCTTGGTCTGCACCTTGCTGCGGTCAGCGATGCCGTTCAGGATACTCTGGATATCGGCGGCCGCAAGAGAGGGCGTCGTACCCTTCAGAAGCCCCGCCTCCATCCGCCCGAGCATCTTTCGCAGGCTGTCGATGCGGACGTTCACGTCCTCCCCGGACTCCACCACCTTCCGGTACTTCCTCAAGGTCAGTTCCCGTGAGGCGATCTCGTCGCTCCGGTCGAACATGCCGCTCAGGGCGGGATAGAAGCGGAAAAGCACCCCCCCAAGAAGCGCCACAAGGCCGCATAACACGATGATCCGGGTTCTCTTGTTCCATTCGATCTGCATGCCCGCCCTACCCGATCTTCAAGCCGATCCGGAACGTTTCCTTTCCTTCACGCGACTTCGTAATCCCCGAGAGAAACGACACATCTTTAAATATCGGCGAGTCCTCCAGGAGCGTGATAAGCTCGGAGGCCGTGTCCGCGTAGCCTTCGATCTCGACGCTCCTCTCCGAATAGCTGAACCGCCTCAACCAGGCCGTTTCCGGGATGAGCCGCGTCAGCTCCCTCAGGATGTCGAGGACCTGCGTGTCTCCCTGCTCCAGGCTGTTCAAGTATCCGATCCGCGCCTCGAGCGCCTCGCTTTCGGCGGTGATCTCCCGGATGCGGCTCACGTCGGCCTCGAGCTGTGTCTGCGCCTCTTCCAACTGGGCGAGGTAGTCCTTTTCCTGGTGATACGATCCGGCTCCCCACGCAAAGGCCAGAACGACAACCAGCACCGCCAGGACCGAGAACACATACAAACCCGTCCGGCTCGCCTTCTTGCGGTAGCGGGGAGGCAGAAGATCGAGCTTGACGAATCCCTCCCCAAGGCCTCGCAATGCCAGCCCATAGGCCGGGATAAAATGGCGCGACGGCAAACCGAGCCCATCCGGGTCCACCGGCCTCGGCTCGAAGCCGCTCAAACCATCATCCGACGAAAGGGCCGCAAAGGCGGTCTCCTCCGCGCTGATATAGACTGGGATGAGCCCCCCTCCATCCGGACCCTCGACCTCTTTCCTGAGCCTTCGGAGCCCTTCGACCCAAGCCTGGACCTGACCCGCCCGGCCGGCTCCGGCTGGAAACGCCCGAGAATAGATGAGTCTTCGCCCTTCGACCAGGTTCAGCTCGGCGTCGCCATCCCCGGAGAAGAGAAAAGCGGCAGACCCACGCCCCACCGATCCGACCCCCAAAAGGCAGAAATTGGCCAGTGCGGAGGCGCTCGGCTCTATTCCGGAGAGCAGCAGGGAAGAGGATGCGCCGTCCCCGAAAAGCGGTTCGATGCTCCGAAGCCTCGCCACCGCCAGCAGGACCTTCATCTGCCCCGCTTCCCGGTCCTCGGCCACCACTTCGAAATCGAAACAAACCTCCTCCGCGGGAAAGGGGATATACTTTTCGATCTCGTAACCGATCGTCTCCCGGAGGTTCTCCTTGACCGCGAGCGGCAGATCGATGAACCGGACAAAGGCCCGGTCACGGCCGACGCCCGCGTAGATGTCGGTGCCGGCGATCCGATTCTCCCGCATGAATTCGCGCAGCAGTTCATGCAGACCGCCCGGCTTTATTTCCTCCCCGATCGGATAGACCGCATGGGCGGCGACTTGCACCTTCTTGCCGCTCTGGGTCAGATAAACCATCCTGACCTTTTCACGGCCGATATCGACGCCGATGCAGGTTCTCAATGCCAAGATCCACCTCCTTCATCACACCCCATCGATCCACCGCACAACCCGGTACTGCTTGGGGTACCGGCTGTCGACCTCGACGAGCATCTCCACCGTCTGCCTGACGCGGCTATCGGGCAGCAGACCCGTCGCCGTCAGCGTGTAGTATGGATTCAGCCGCAACGTCACGAAGGGCTGGATCATTCGAAAGACGTCCGGGCCGACGACACCGACGATGTCGCTCTCGGCCAGAAAATCCTGCGATTCCCGGTATTCGAGAAGCGCCTGTACAAGATCTTCGGTCATCCCCGGCAAGGCCAGCAGCATCTGCGGAGAGGCGGCGTTGATATTGATCCGATGGGGGTCCCCCCCCGCCCCCCTCCGGCGCATGCTGAACCCCGGCGCATCCGGGGACGGATAAACCGTGACGAGATCCTTGAGTCCGTGGTAGAAGAGTTCGGGCGTGACGCCCTTTACCAGGAGCAGCTCCTCGACGGAATCGAAGGGCCCGTTCTTCGCCTCGTAGGGAGGGCGCAGGCCCTTGTAATAGTCCGTCTCGGCCCCGTTCACCCGGTGCAAATCGTCTTCATCCCGCCAATCCTGGATGGAGTCCACGATGACCTCCCGGTCGGCGTCCTCCAACTCGAAGCCGTTCAGCATCATCATCAGAAGCTCCGGGCCGGCCTGATTCAGGTTGACCTTCCCGCTCTCGTTGCCGATCATCAACTCATAGCCGGCGCGCCCGAACGGCGCCGGAGGCAGCTTGACGTTGATCCGAAGCTGGTCGCGCCCTTCGCCGTCCCATTCTTCACCGGTCTGCACCTCCTCTTCGATGCGCATGATCTCCTGCGGGCGCAGCTCGTTTTCAATGACCATCTTCAGGCCCTGGCACAGCCCCGCCCTCGCCGCATAGTAGGCCTGCGTCTCCTCCTTGAAATTCCGGGCGATGTTGAGTTCTGTCCGCATGGCGTAGCAGAACTCCCCAACGATCACGGAAAGAAACATGAGGACCCACAGCACCAGGAAAAGGGCGAACCCTTCCTCCTGAAGCATTTGAGCGCGGCGCCGCCTAGTCAAAGAAGACCTCCGGCAGGATGGGGGCGACAACCTCGATCACGGCCTCGTCCCCCGCCCCCTGAAACGAAATGCCGACCGCCTTCGGGTAGCCTCGATACTCCAGCGCGTCCCAGGCATCGACCCATTCGCCCGGCGAGCCGTCGGTTTCCGGCGTGAGGTAGGCAAATCGGACCGCCTCCGCCCCCTCGAGGAGCCAGACCGTATCCTTGTCCTTGATCCGGCCAAGGTCGGCATAGGGCCCCATGAAGACCGTGTTCTCCTCGAAAAGCCGGATGCCGGTGCCGCCCTCCCCATCCCGCAGCACATCGTATCGGACATAAACCATCCCGAACTTGTGCCCTGGAGCCAGCGCCTTGTGGGAGATGAACGACATCGACCGTTCATCCCCTTTAAACAGCAGGACCTGCTCATCTTCATTCAGGCTTGGAGGCGGCACCCGGACCCACATCGAGGCGATCTGGCGCTTTATCAGATCCAAAACGACGCGCTGGCGCTCAGAGGAGCCGATATCCCTCTCGCCCTTTTCCCAGGCCCGGACACCCAACTGAAAGGCCCCGAGGACGAGCACGATCACCACCGCCATGATAGTCATCGAAAGCATCAGTTCCAGGAGCGTAAATCCCCCTGCAGCCGGCCGGCTCATTCCGCTAACCCTCATCCGCCAACAAAACGGGCTCGATCGGTTTGGCTGTCTCGAGTTCGAACTGCCTCTCCTTGTCCCCCGCGCCCCAAAAAACCACGACTCGGACATACAGGATATCGAACGGCAGATCGATGACAGGCATATTATCGTCCGCGACCGCCTCCTCCACCTCCGGAAGCACCAGCACCGTCTCGGCCCACCAGCGGAAGCCGTCGCCGAAATCCCCTTCCTCAACGCCCTCCCCCAGGTTCTCGACGGCGAGGATCTGCTCCATCTTTTCGCGGGCGTGAAAGACCGCCCGGTTGTAATCCACCGCGATCCTGCTCGAACGGAGCCCTCCCGAAAAGAGCTGCATGATCGTCACCAGGCAGATCGCCAGCACAGCGACCGCCACCAGGATCTCCATGAGTGTGAAGCCCGCCTCCACCCTCAAGCGGTCCGGGCCCGGCGACGGCAGAAAACGGACGCAGCCCTCCCCCGACCGGCATCCTTTCTCCGGCCGCGCGAAAATCCGCAGCGCCCGCGGGACATGACCCCGGAACCCATGCGGTCGAAGGCGTCTTGTTCGAGGAGGAGCCATTTCAATCCACGACCTGAGTCAGCTGCACACCGCCGGTGATAAAATCCACGGCTACGCGGTAGCGCGCCTCGCGCTGGTTGACGAAAACCAACTCACCGCCGGTGCAGCCGCCGGTGGGGGAAAATACAATCTCGAAAAGCCCGCTCGTCCTCTCGTCTTCGTCCCAAACCGCCTTTTCGAGGCGCACCCCTTCGGGCAGCGTATAGGTCTTCAGGATGACACGCCCAAGCTCGTCGCGCCGGACCTCGCTCCTGTCCGGATCCGGCTCATCCTGGTCCTCCGTTTCGGGGCGAACGGCCAGAAGCGCCAGGGCATTGTCTTCGAACGAAAACAGAACCACGTAAGGGACTCCCTCCCAACTGGCCTGGCTGCGGGCATAGCGAAGCGTGGCCGCCGTCTTCTTGGCGGCGTCCCGGAGCGCCGCCCCGCTCAATCCACCGCCGGCCCGCACCCCCACAACCACCGCCACAAGGCTTATCAAGACGAGCACCACCAGCAATTCCATGAGCGTGAAGCCGGGGCATCCTGTCCTCCGAGGCATTCGCCCCGCACCCCTCAACCCTTCCAATGGCTTCCCCCCGGAGCATGCATGACGGCTCTCGTGCTTCACTTGTTGTGATCATCCCGGCCGCCGCGGGCCGATCGGGCCGACGGCCCCGGGCGGCCCTTTACCCACGGGGCCGCATTCATCCGGTCTCCGCCGGCAAGACCGGTCTTCTTAGAGGCCATCGCCGGCGCTAGCCGATGTCCTTCCAGTTCACGATGTCCATATCCGAACCTTCACCCCCCGGACTGCCGTCGGCCCCATACGACTTGAGGTCGTAATCGCCATGCTCGCCGGGCGACTGATAAACGTACTCGTTCCCCCAGGGGTCTTTCGGGACCTCTTTGTTCAGATACGGACCATCCCAACGCTCGACCCCGGACGGCTTTGTCCGCAGGGCCTCGAGCCCTTCATCCGTGGTCGGGTATTTTCCCGTGTCGAGGCGGTAGGTGTCCAGGGCCGTCTCGAAAAGCGAGATCTGCGCCTTGGCCGACCGCTGCCTGGACTCGTCCACCTTCCCGAACATGCGCGGCCCCACCAGGGCCGCCAGGAGGCCGATGATCACCATGACGATCAGAAGTTCGATCAGTGTAAAACCCTGTTGCCGTCTGCATCGATCTCTCATTGTTTTTCCTCCGCGCTTTCCCAGTATTCTCCAACGACTCACACCGTAATCCGATGACAGTTCATCCACCGTGATGGAGCATAACCCCGCCCGCAGCGATCCTCTATCCTTTCGAGTTCATCGAAACCAGCCCCTGTTCGAAGACAATTCCTCATTCGCGATGCGATCCTGCGGGACTTCCGGGGCATCCCCGCCGACAAACGGGCTGGCGGCCGGGTGCCTCCGGCAGGTTCTCATCCGGTCCCCTTCAGATCGAAGCGGCCTACGAACCTCCAGGAACCGGCATGGGGCGCCCTCCAGCCGACCGGTGCCCGGCGCCCCTAAAACGGCATATCGTTCATGCTGAAGATGGCCATCAGCATCGAGATCACGATGAACCCCACCACGACGCCCATCAAGAGGATCATGGCCGGCTCGAGGAAGCTGACCAGCCGCTTGATCAGGTTCTTGACCACCTTCTCATAGTTCTCCGCCACCCGTAGAAGCATGTCGTCCATCCGGCCGGTCTCCTCACCGACCATGATCATCTGGATCGCCAAAGGCGGAAAGACTGCGATGTCTCCGAGGGGCTTCGACAAACGCTCCCCCTCCTTGACCCGCTCGTAGACCTCGGAGAGCGACTCGCGGACGATGACATTCCCCATGATATCCGTCGCCAGCTGCAGGGCCTGCAGGATCGGAACCCCGCTCCGCGTCAGCGTCCCGAGCGTGCGGGTGAAACGGGCCACCTCGACCTTGCTCACCAGGTCCCCTGTGAAGGGAAGGGTCAATTTGAGCCGGTCCAGCCTGCGCCGGCCCTTCGGGGAGCGGGCCACCCGCCTCGAAGCGAAGACCGCCGCCGCGAGCAAGGCCAGCAGGATCGGCCAATAACTCCGAAGCGCCTCACTTACGGCCAGCAGCATCTGGGTCGGCCAAGGGATCGCACCGCCCATTTCGGCGAAGATCAGGGAAAATTTCGGGATGACGTAGGTCATCAGGATGATCAGCGACGCCCCGCCGACCAGGATGAGGAAGATCGGGTAGATCATGGCCGATTTGATGAAATCGCGCAGGTCCTGGGAGCTTTCGAGGAAAATGGCCAACCGCTCCAGCACGGCCTCCAAAACGCCGCCGGCCTCCCCCGCCCGCACCATATTGATGTAGAACCTGGAAAAGACCCGCGGATACTTCGCAAGGGCATCCGAGAGATAGCTTCCACCCTGAACCGTCTTGAGGATATCCGTGACAATTTCCCGGAACCGGTCTTTCTCGACCGCCTCGATCAGGATGGACAGGGCACGGTCCACGGGCAGCCCGCCGGAGAGCAGCGCCGACAGGTCCTGCGTGAACACCATGACGTCCTTGTTGGTGATGCGCTTGAAGACAGCGGACGCGGAGCCGGACAGATCCAGTCCAAACCGCCGGCCCTTACCCCCCGCCTGGGAGATCCGGATGGGGATGTACCCCATTTCCTGCAGCCGCCCCACCGCCGCTTTCTGGTCGTCCGCCTCCAGGCTCCCCTGTACGATCTTGCCCGACGGGTCGCTGGCTCTGTAGGAAAAGGCCGTCATATCATTTTTCCAGTGTCACCCTCAAGACCTCGGCGATGGTCGTAAGCCCCTCCTTCACCTTCATCCAGCCGTCCTGGCGCAGCGTCCGCATCCCGCGCTCCATGGCGACGTCCTTGATCCTTTCCGTGCTGGCATGGGCGTTGACCTCCCGCCGGATGGCATCATTGACGGGCAGGTATTCGAAAATGGCGGTCCTTCCCTTGAAGCCCGTGCCGCGGCAGTATTCGCATCCTTTTCCAGCCATGAAGGTGATGCCTTCGATGTCCTCCGGGCCAACCCCCATCGTGCGGAGAAGCTTTTCATCGGGTTGGGCCTCCGTCTTGCACTCCGGACAGATGATCCGGACCAGCCGCTGGGCCAGGACACCGAGGAGCGTGGAGCTCAGGAGAAAGCTCTCGACCCCCATGTCCAGGAGGCGGGTGACCGCCCCCGCGGCATCGTTCGTGTGGAGGGTGCTGAACAGAAGGTGTCCTGTCAGGGCCGACTGGATGGCGATATCCGCCGTCTCCTTGTCCCGGATCTCGCCCACGAGGATGATGTCCGGGTCCTGGCGCACGATGGAGCGCAAGCCCCTCGCAAACGTCATCCCGATCTTGGAATTCACCTGGATCTGGTTCACACCCGCTAGCTGATACTCGACCGGTTCCTCGAGCGTGATGATCTTGTTTTCCGGAGAGTTGATCTTGGCAAGTGTCGTGTAGAGGGTGGATGTCTTGCCGCTTCCGGTCGGCCCGGTTACGAGGATCATGCCATAGGGCTGCGAGATGAGATCCTCCCACTGCTCCAGGATATCGTTCGGGAAGCCGATCTTCCGCAAATCCAGGATCAGGGTGTCCCGGTCGAGGATCCGCATCACGAGACTCTCGCCGAAAAGGGTCGGGATCGTGGAGACGCGGAAATCGATCTCCTTGTCCCCGATCTTGAGCTTGATCCGGCCGTCCTGAGGCAGGCGCCTCTCGGCGATGTCGAGCTTCGCCATCAGTTTGACGCGCGATATGACGGCGGCCTGGAGCCGGCGGGGAGGCGATTCCACATCGTGCAGCACCCCGTCGATCCGGTACCTTACCTTGAACTCCTTTTCGAAGGGCTCGAAGTGGATATCGCTCGCCTTCAACTCCACGGCATTCAGGATGAGGCGGTTGACCAGGCGGATGATCGGGGCCTCGGCGGCGAGGTCGCGGAGGTGGTCCACATCCTCTTCCGCACCCACCGACAACTCGTAGATATCCTTGCCCGCCTCTTCGATAATCGTCTCGATCGACTGGCTTCCGGCCCCGTAAAGACGTTCGATGACATCGTTGATATCCTCGTCGCGTCCCTGCACCACCTCGACCTCCAGACCGGAGGCCAGACGCAGGGCATCGACGGTGTAGAAGTCATCCGGGTCCGCCATGGCCACATGGAGCGTACCGTCGTTTATGGACAGAGGAACGAATCGGCTTTGCCGCATGAATTTAACGGAAAGGTTTTCGAGAACGATCGGTTCTTTTGGATAGTCCTGGTAGGATATCAGCATGTCAACGCTTTCCCTGGATCGCGGCCTCCATCGCAAAAGCCGCGCTCTTATCGGCGGCCCTGCGCCGACCGGCGGATCCAGACCGGTGCAGTGCCCAAACTTCGACGAACAATTCTACTTGAAAGATTCTCGGACATGCAAGCCTTACCATGAAGAAAAAACATTACCTTTTTGAAAGGTTTACAGCGCATGAACGGGAGGAGCCTGCTGCCCGGCGATCGATGACGGCCCTCGAGCGAGCCGGCGCCCGCTGCCGGGAGCCTGCCCGCTGCCCTTGCTGCCTCTTCGAGATCACCAGCGATCATGCCAACTTCCACCTGAGTTCTCATACGTTCTTTCCTCGCTCCTTGCTGCCTCTTCGAGATCACCAGTGATCATGCCAAGCAGCGCGATTTGGAGGCCAGGCGCCCCGGCGCTGCCGGACAAGTAGGTTCAGGGTGCGCCAAGCTTCGTGACCGCCAGACCACCAGGAAAAGAGGGGACTCGCTCGGCGCGGGGAAACCGGTTTCAGGCAGATCTCAGGCCTTGAAGTAATCGATCACTCCCTGGATGATGGCATCCAGGTCGCGGGCCGGCTCGAAGCCGATCAGGTCGCGGATCTTGCTGATGTTCGGACAGCGCCTCTCCATGTCCTCGAACCCCGGGCCGTAGGCCTTCTCATAGGAGATGTGCTCGATCTCGGAGGGGCTGCCGGTCATCTCCTTCACCCGTGCAGCGAGATCATTGATGCTGACTTCGTGGTCATTCCCCACATTGAAGACATCCCCCTCGGCCTGCGGCTCGGACATGAGGCGCGTGATCGCATGGACCACATCCTTCACGTCCGTGAAGCTGCGGGTCTGCTCCCCGGTGCCGTAGACGGTGATCGGCTTGCCGAGGAGGGCGCTTTGCACGAAATTCGGCAGCACCATCCCGTACTGTCCGGTCTGCCGGGGGCCGACGGTGTTGAACAGCCTTCCGATAACCACCGGCAGTTTCTTTTCATCGAAGTAGGCGAGCGCCAGGAACTCGTCCAGGGTCTTGGAGCAGGCATAGGCCCACCGCCGTTTTTTCACGGACCCCATCACCCGGTTGTTTTCCTCGGAAAGATCGTGCTCCACATGCTTCCCGTAGATCTCCGAGGTCGAGGCGATGAAGACCTTTTTCTTGAAGCGGTTGGCCAGACGCAGAACCGCCTCGGTCCCTTTGACGTTGGTGTCGAGGGTTTCGACCGGATGGTCCATGATGTTCCGGACCCCCACCGCCGCCGCCAGATGGTAGATGTGGTCCACCTTGAAGATCAGCTCGTTCATGACCGACTCGTTCAGGATGGTCTCCACCACGAGGTGGCACCGCTTGTCCCCCTGAACCGCCGTCAGGTTGGATAGACGCCCGGTCCACAGGTTGTCGATGACGAAAACCTCATCCCCCTGGGCCAGCAGGTGTTCCGCCAGGTGTGACCCGATGAAACCGGCGCCGCCGGTGATCAATACTTTCATGTCCATAATCCCTTTCTTGGTGCATTCGTTATCCGATCAAGCCATGCTCGGGAACCTTTTCGAGCGCCCAGTCATCGATCTCTATCACAAGGGACCTCCTCAGGAGTTCGATCGAGATGACCACCTTGCCTTTGCCCCGCGGACGGATGTAGAAACCCACCAGCCCCTTGAACGGACCCTCCATGATCATCACCCGGTCGCCCTTGCGCATATAGGCCCGGTTCTGCACCGTCCGGTCGGTTCCATCCAGGATCATCAGCGAGGCGATTTCCTCTTCCCTGGCAGGCACCGCCTTGCCTTTGAAACCGATCATACGGACCACGCCGATGGTTCTCAGAATATGATGATACTCCTCCGGATCGAGGGTGGTCCGGACAAAAACATAGCCGGGGAGAAGCGGCACCAGGAGTTTCCTGCGCCGGTCTCTGCGCCGGCTCATGACCTGTATCTGCGGAAGAAACGCCTCGTGCCCTTTTCCGGTCAAACCATCGAAGACCTTCTTCTCGAAGCGGCTGCGGGTGTGCAGCGCGTACCATTGTTTTTCGGCTTCTTCCATTCCTCGGATCCTGGAGGTCGAGCCCTTGAAGTTTCAGATTTCGGGTTTAAAATGAAGTCGTTTTTTTGATCCGCCGATTCCGGCGAATCAGTTACAGGGGACCGATCCGCAAAAAAATCTCAAGGACAGGAACAGAATGTCTCGTCTGTAGAATAGACAATAGAAATCAACATGAAAGCCTTCATGTTCCAAAAAATCATCGTTTGAAACGCATCGCTGTCCGCTTTTCGAGGACTCCGGCCTTCCCATCGATCGAGGTCCAGTCGAAAAAAATCAAAGGGAAAAGGAGACAAGGAAACGATGGAATGTCAACAGGAAAAAAACCTCGCACGCTGCAACTGCACCTACGATCCCTGTTCACGCAAAGGCATCTGCTGCCAGTGCATCGCCTACCACCTCAAGATGCGGCAGCTTCCGGGCTGCTGCTTTCCGAAGGACGCCGAGGCCACGTATGACCGCTCGTTCGAGCACTTCGCGCGTCTGGTCCAGAAGGGCGCAATCTGAAAAAAAGCCGTCCCCTTTCGAAGACGGCTTCCGTGCATTTTGATGGCTGGTCGGGACGACTGGATTTGAACCAGCGACTCCCGCGTCCCGAACGCGGTGCTCTACCAGACTGAGCCACGTCCCGACACATCCTATGATTTATACGCTATATGTTTTCGAGAGGCAAGTCTAATTTGTTTCCATCCGGAAATGGTCTTTTTGGCCAATCTCGGCGTCAATCTGCACGTTTGCTTGTGCGGCGATCTGCAGGTCGCCTCCGCGCAAGCGCTTGATTTCCTTGATATTGGCCAAACCGGGACCCGCCCCGCAGGGGTGGGACTGAGCACGCGCAGCGTGTAAAGAAAAATCCTCATTTCCGGATTGGAAACGGGGTTCTACCGCGAAATCATTTCCGGATGGGATCTAATTTGCGTGCGACGATCCGCATGAAATTATCCATGATCCTGGCGGTGGCCCCCCAGATGACATCTCCCTCGTAGGTATAGGCCCGTGTGCGATAGACTTCCCCCTCATACTCGACCGAATCGCAGCGGTAGCCGGTCTGGGCTGGATGAAAAATCTCGAGAGGCACCTTGACCAGGGCCGCCACCTCCTGGGGGTTCAGGCGGAAGGGATAGGACGGAGGCACCAGCCCGACAAACGGATGCACCACGAATCTGGAGACCAGCGTGAGGGTGTCGTCCATCCGGCCAAGCGGCACCACGTCCTCGGGGCAAAGTCCGATCTCCTCGTACGCCTCGCGAAGGGCGGTCCGCCAGGCATTTCCGTCCCGGGCCTCGAACTTCCCGCCGGGGAACGAGATCTGCCCTTTGTGATGGGGCACGAGATGCGTCCTCCGGGTCAAAATCACCGCGAAGCCGCTCTGCTCCTCCACAAGGGGAATCAGCACCCCGGCCCTCCGGTGCGTTTCGCGGGCATCGCGGAGCCGCAGGGGCTGTCTCGCGTTGAGAAGCGACCGGATCGTTTCCGAAAACCCGCTCAGGAGTTCACCAGGCGCCAACCCTTCCAAAGAGGGAGAGACGCTCGGATTACATATTTTTTCCGCGGCCCCCGGCTCGCTCATGGTCTCTGCGTCACCCCGTAAATTGCCACGTAGCGGTCGAACTCCGCTTTCGTGGCGGCGTCCATCGGACGGCTCTCTCCGTTGATTCTCAAGGGGATCCTCTTTTCATGGAGATAGGCGACGATCTCGCGAATCCCCGCGACAGCATAAACCGGCACTCCGGTCCGGGCTTCGAATTCGGCGATGGCGTCAGCGCCCCGGCGCCCCTCGACGACCCGGCCCGCAGCATCGTAAACCGCCGTCGTCTGCTCGCGGTCGACCGCGATGCCCACCCCGGTCACCTGGCAGGCGATGCCCCGCGCCCCGGCCTCGTCGGCGATCTTCTCGAGCAGTTCGATCTTTGTCCCCATGGAGGTCGCAACATCGTCCACGACAAAGATGCGGCACCCGTCGAAAAGCGTCTGGTTGACCAGAAGACTCTTTACCTTGGAGGCCTCCCCGTGGGTCTTGGCCTCCTTGCGGTCGTATTCGAAGGGCAGATCGCGCCCGTACTCCTCCCAGAGGGCGATGCTGGTGGCCAATGCGATGGCGCTCCCTTTGTAGGACGGTCCGAGGATGACATCCACCTGGCTGCTCAGCCCTTTCGCCGTCATCATCTGCGCGAAAAAACGGCCCATCCCGAGCACCAGCCGGCCTGTGTTGAAGCGTGCCATGTTTACGAAATAAGGCGTCGGCCGTCCATCCTTCAGAACCAGGCCCTGCTCAAAAAAAATAGCCCCGGTCTCCGCAAGGGACCGGGCCAGTTCTTCCTTGTAGGTTTCCATTGGCACATCATAAGCAATCTTCGCGCCTACTTCAACAGTTTCCCATCCGGAAATGGTCTTTTTGGCCAATCGGCGCGTCTCGTGAAGCGGCATCGATGGGAATCAGAGGTCCTGGATGGCTTTGAGGGCTTTAGGGATCAGCTTGCGGACGAAGGCCTCGCGGTCAAAGGTGCTCAGCCGCCTGTACTCATCGTAGCCGGGATGTCCCGAGCTGAGGCGGGGGATCTCGGCCTGCAGACCCGGTGCCACCTGCTCGAACTGCAGGACGATTTCGACCAGCGCGTAGTCCTCTCCCGGGTAGGACTCGATCCAGCCCAGGCGCTTCATGCACTCGAACCGGATCCGATCGAGGATGAAGAGGTACTGGTCGATGACGTCCATCTTGTTCTTGGCCGACAGGTCGGCAAACTCGAAACCCGACCCCATCTCCCGCAGGGTCATGATCAGATCATAAATGTAGAAGGTCCCTTTTTCCCTCCCCTGGGCAAGGAAGGTCAGGGTCTGAAGGGAAAGGCCGGACAGGCACGTCTCCGCACCGAAATCCTCGCCGAAGCGGGCCCCCCAGTTGCGGTAGGCCCGCTTGACGAGAAGATCCTGCCGCCTTGCAGACAGATCGATAACTACCGTCATAGCCTTCTTCGTCTTCCGCCACGCCGCGCCGAAACCTCCGATCCCAGGCCGCCCCCCCGGCGGCCGCCGGTCCTCTTTAGGACCGGCTCATCCTCGTCCGTCCCGCCCCAAGCCATAATCGGGGCCCGTGCTACCGGTTCAGACATGCCCTGACAAACCCGTAGAACAGGGGCGCCGGCCGCTCCATGCGGGAGGTCAGCTCGGGATGCGCCTGGGTCGCCGCAAAGAACCGGAGCTGCGGGAGTTCGATGAATTCCACCAGCCTCCCGTCCCGCGACAGGCCCGAAAAGGTCATCCCGTTGTCGGCGATCCGCTGGTGGTAGTCCGGGTTGACCTCGTAGCGGTGGCGATGGCGCTCCGATACCTCGGCGGCACCGTAGAGTTCGCGCACCAGGGTCTCCTCCTTCAGAACCGCCGGATAGGCGCCGAGCCGCATCGTCCCCCCCTTGTCCTTCACCGTGCGCTGCTCGGGCAGGATGTCGATCACCGGGTGGGGGGTGTCGGGGTCCATCTCGGTCGAGTTGGCGCCCTCGAGCCCGCAGACATGGCGGGCGAACTCGATCACGGCCAGCTGCAGGCCGAGGCACAGCCCCAAAAAAGGGATATCCCGCTCCCGCGCCATGCGGATGATCTCGATCTTGCCTTCGGTCCCCCTCACCCCGAATCCGCCCGGCACAACAATGCCGTCCACTCCTTCCAGCACATCCGATTCATCGAGGTTCTCGAGTCCGGTCGTCTCCACCCATTTCAGATTGACCTTGCACCGAAGATGGGCCGAACAGTGGTTGAAGGCCTCGATGATCGACGCGTAGGAATCCTCGAGCTTCGTGTATTTGCCGCACATAGCGACCGTCACGGCATATTCGGGGTTGCGGATATTCTCGATATACTGGCGCCACTTGCGCAGGTCCGGGGGGCTGTAGATGTGGAGCTTCTTGTGGATGATCTCCGGCAGACCCTCCTGCTCGAAGATCAGGGGGATCTCATAGATGTCTTCGACGTCGAGCCCGGTGATCACCGCATTGGGATGCACATCGCAGAAGCTCGCGATCTTGGACTTGATCTCCCGGGTGAGGAACTCCGAACAGCGCCCGATGATGATATCCGGGAAGATGCCGCGCTGCTTCAGCAGGTTCACGCTCTGCTGCGTCGGCTTGGATTTCTGCTCGTTGACCCCGTAGGGGATGGGCACGTAGGTCAGGTGAACGTACAGGATGTTTTCGCGGCCCACATCCTCTTTCATCTGCCGCATCGCTTCCAGGAAGAGTTCGTTTTCGATATCCCCGACCGTTCCCCCGATCTCGACGATCACGAGGTCCGGCTGCTCTTCCTGGGAAATTTCGAAGATGTGGTGCTTGATGATGTCGGTCACATGCGGGATGTACTGGACGGTCTTTCCGAGGTAGTCCCCGCGCCGTTCCTTCTGGCGGACCATGTCGAAGACCTTGCCCATGGTGAGGTTCCACTTGGACTTGCAGTTGACGCCCAGGAACCGCTCATAGTGCCCAAAATCCATGTCCACCTCGCCCCCGTCCTCCAGCACGAAGACCTCGCCGTGCTCGAACGGGTTCATGGTGCCCGGATCCACGTTCAGGTACCCGTCGCACTTGATGGGGATGATCTTGAGCCTCGAAGAGAGGAGGTGGCCGATGGAGGCCGCGGCGATCCCTTTTCCCAGACCGGAAAGGACACCGCCCGTGACGATGATGTATTTCGTGGGCATCATGAAGAAAACCTTATCGGCGGGGGAACCGTGCTCCCGGCAGGACGCCGAAGGGCCTGCCGCCTCATCCCCTCGGGACCCGGGATCGAGCCGCCTTTTTCGGCGGCGTGTCCTGCATTTCTGGAATCCACCGCCTAGAGGCTCTCATATTCAGGCGATCACCGCCTTGCCGGGAATCATCACTCTGCGTAAAACGCACGTGCCTGGACTGCCGCTCCCGCAGCAGAGCGCGAAGCCGAAACAACCCTTACCCATAGCATGGGTACGGAGGAGACCTGCAGGCCGCCGCACAAGCAAACGTACAGATGGACACCGAGATTGCCAAAAAGGCCCTTTCCGAACAGGAAAACAACCCCATCGGCACGTGCGGATCAGATCCGTTCGCAGTCAACCTCGTAGGTTTCTCAGAGAGGAAACTAACCGCCCCCAACCCAATAGTCAAGCCCAATTCCTGGTGCCGCCGTGGCCCCCGAAACAGCCGGCCGCAGGGATTGCCCTTGACCGCCTCGACAAAAGGGGTACAATGAAAAACTTTTTTATTTTA
Source organism: uncultured Desulfatiglans sp. (assembly GCA_900498135.1). NCBI lineage: Bacteria > Pseudomonadati > Thermodesulfobacteriota > Desulfobacteria > Desulfatiglandales > Desulfatiglandaceae > Desulfatiglans > uncultured Desulfatiglans sp. The sequence goes on along the minus strand of LR026961.1, from coordinate 2,008,601 downwards.
CGGGGAAATCAGGAACAATCCATGCCCGAACCGATCATCGCCATCGTGGGCCGCCCGAATGTCGGCAAGTCCACCCTCTTCAACCGCATCTCGCGCTCGCGCGACGCCCTGGTCGACAACCGCCCGGGCGTGACCCGCGACCGCATCCATGCCTCGGTCCTGTACGAAGGGGTGCGTTTCACCCTGGTCGACACCGGCGGGTATGACGATCTCGGCCAGGATCCCCTCCTCGGCCAAGTCCGCCGTCAGGTGGACCGGGCCATGCAGGAGGCCGACCGCGTCATCCTCGTGGTGGACGGCCGCCAGGGTGTACTTCCCGGCGACGCCGAGATGGCCCAGACGCTCCGCCGGAGCCGGAAACCGTTCTTCGTCGCGGTCAACAAGATCGACGGCCCTGAGCACGAGCATCTGTCGAACGAATTCTTCGGCCTCGGGGTGGAGCAGGTGCACCCGGTCTCGGCCGCGCACGGCTATGGCGTGCGCGCGCTCATGGAGGCCGTCACGGCCGATTGGCCTTTCGAAGAGACGCCCCCGCAGGAACAGCAGGAAGGCGGCCCCATCCGCGTGGCCGTCCTGGGGAAACCCAACGTCGGGAAATCCTCCTTCATCAACCGCATCCTCGGCGCCGAGCGCCTGGTGGTCAGCGATCTTCCCGGCACCACCCGCGATGCGATCGACACCCCGTTCTCCTTCAAAGGGCGGGACTATGTCCTGATCGACACGGCGGGCATCCGCAGGAAGGCCCGCGTCAAGGAGAAGATCGAAAAATTTTCCGTGATCAAGGCCTTGAAGCGCCTCGAACAATGCCACATTGCGGTGCTGATGCTGGATGCCTTCGAAGGGGTCGCCGAGCAGGACGCCCGGATCTGCGGGTACGCCCTCGAAAAGGGCAGGGGCCTCGTTCTGGTGATCAACAAATGGGACCTCGTGAAAGGAGACCGGTCGAAACAGGCGGACCTGAAGCGGACCCTGGACCGCGAGCTGTCCTTCGTCTCTTTCGCGCCCCGGATCCATGTCTCGGCCCTGACCGGGGAGCGCGTCATGAAGGTCTTCCGTGAAATCGACCTCGTCTACAGCCAGTTCGCGAGTTCTTTCACCACCGGGGTGGTCAACGCAGCCCTTCAGGAGGTGGCCGGACAGCATCCCCCGCCGCGCATCGGACATGGGCGGGTGCGGTTGTTCTACGCGACGCAGGTCGGAAGCCGCCCCCCGGCCTTTGTGGTCTTCGCAAACCGCCCCGACAAGATCACCCCCGCCTATGAGCGCTTTCTCCTGAATGGCATCCGTGAACGGCTCGGCCTGGAGAAGACACCCATCCGTCTCTTTTTCAGGCGGAAGTGACGACCGCCGATCCGGCGCTCATCCGGCAGGCTCATTCCGCCCGATGCAGTCCAGGAGGGTCTTCCTGAGACGCTCCCTGACGTCGTCCGGCATGGACTCGCAGGGGACCCTGCGGCAGAGGGCGATGGTCTTTTTCAGAGACTCGACGCAGGCCTTGCAGGGCGGGCACTCTTCGAGATGGGCCTCGATCTCCAGGCAGGTCTCCGCAGTCAACTCGCCGTCCAGATATTCCGAGACCCGTTCGAAGTATTTCCGGCACTCTTCGCTCATCGGGCGCCCTCCTCCCAGCCGTCCTCGGCTATGGCCTGGCGCAGGAAAAGCCGCGCGCGGTGCAGCCGGGTCTTGACCAGTTGCGTCGAGATCCCCATGATTTCAGCCGTTTCCTCCGTACTGAACCCCTCGATATCACGCAGATTGAACACCATCCGGTATTTCGGCGGAAGCGCGGCGATGGCCTGTTCGATCCGTTCCTTCAACTCGGCGCGGATCAGATGATCGGATGGATTTTCGGACCAGTCGGGGATCTCATAGGCAACCGGACCATCCTCACCCGGTATCAGGGCGTCGAGCGACAACTCCCGGTCGGGCTCGCATTTCTTTTTCCGCCGCTTCTTCAGACACGCCCTGGCGGCTATCTTGAAAAGCCAGTTCCGGAGTTTGGTCTCCCCCCGAAAACCGTCCAGATAGCGGAAGGCACTGAGAAAAGTCTCCTGAGTGACATCCTCCGCATCCTCGGACTGACGGCACATCTTCAGGCCAAAATTGAATAGACGGTCTCCATAGCGGCGGACGATCTCGTCCATGGCCTCCGGCGCCCCTTCTTTGAACCGCCCGACCAGATCGCTGTCCGAAGCATCCCGGAGTTGATTTTCCATGCCAGCCCACCATATTAATCTTGCATCATCGCGGGGATTTTCTTAACCTGAAATAAACTCTTAACAAAAAGACCCGGGCATTTCAAACGAAATGAGGCTTGGACGGGCGTCGGGCGGCAATCGGACGTTCGGGGCGAACGTCCTGAAACGCTCTGCATTCCCCAGCGCAAGAGCCCGATTCTTCAAAGCGGTGCGGGTCTTGCACAACAGTCCCGGACCCGGAGCCAAACGGCAAGGTTGGATAGATGGGACTCATCTTCGGCCAAGAGACCTCCGAACTTTACGAATCCTGGTACCAGTCCCCTCACGGGCGTGCAGTCGATCAATCCATCGAACGCCTCCTCCGCTCTCAAATCCGCCCCAAATCAGGCGATCGGGTCCTGGACGTCGGGTGCGGGACGGGGCATCATATCCTGAACCTCGCGCGGCTGGGACTCGATGCCTCCGGTGTGGATGCCTCCCCTTATGTCATCCGGCGCGCACGTGAAAGGCTCGGCCCAGGCGTTGAACTCCTGACGGGCTACGCCGAAGACCTCCCTTTCGATGACAATGCCTTCGATGTCGTTGTGCTGATCAACACTTTGGAATTTCTGGACAACCCCTTGGCGGCGCTTCGCGAGGCAGGACGGGTCGCCCATCGCAGGGTGTTCGTCGGCGTCCTGAACAGCCTTTCCTGGGTGGGCCTCATCAAGCGGATCCAAGGGTACATGGGCGATCCGGTTTTCCGCCGGGCAAAGTTCTATCACCTCTGGCAGATCAAGTCCCTGATGCAGGCGGCCTTCGGGGACGTCCCCATTTCGTGGGGCTGCATCAACATAGGGCCGGCCTTTTTCGGCCGCAGTGAATCCCAGGGGGATCAGAGCCCTTTCGGTTCATTCCTCGGAGTCAGCGCCACCATGACCTATCGCTTGCGCACCGAAAACGTCCCGCTCACGGTGCGGATCAAGAACGGACAGCGCAGTCTGGTCTCTGTCCGGACTGCCGGTGAAATCAACCGCAAGACAGGAGACTGGGTCGATGAAAGAAGCCTACCTTTACAACCGCCTGGAGGATGAGCGGGTCCGTTGCGCCCTTTGCAACCACCGCTGTGTGATCAAACCGGGAAAACGCGGCATCTGCGGCGTCCGTGAAAACCGAGGGGGGACCCTCTACAGCCTCGTTTACGGAAAGGTCATCGCCGCGCACACGGACCCCATCGAGAAAAAACCCCTTTTTCATTTCCTTCCCGGGAGCCTTTCCTATTCGATCGCCACGGTCGGCTGCAATTTCAGATGCCGTTTCTGTCAGAACGCCGATATCTCGCAGATGCCCGCCGAGACCGGCCGTATCGAGGGAAAGGACACCACCCCGGAGGCCGTCGTCGAGGCCGCGCTCGCAAGCGGTTGCGAATCCATCGCCTACACCTACACCGAACCGACGATCTTCTTTGAAATGGCCCACGACACCGCCCTGCTGGCGGACAGCAAAGGCCTCAAGAACGTCTTCGTCTCGAACGGGTACATGACCCCTGAATGCCTCGAATTCATCCACCCGCATCTCCACGCCGCAAACGTGGACCTCAAGGCCTTCACCGACCGTTTTTACAAAGAGCAGTGCGGTGCCAAGCTCGCCCCGGTCCTGAAAACCCTCGAGACCATGAAACGTTTGAACGTCTGGCTCGAGGTGACGACCCTCCTGATCCCGGGTCACAACGACGATCCGGGCGAACTACGGGAGCTGGCCGATTTCCTCGTAAACCTCGATCCCTACATCCCATGGCACATCAGTCGCTTCTACCCGACCTACAAACTCCTGGACGCCCCTCCGACCCCGCCCGAAACCGTGCGGCGGGCCCGTGACATCGGCTACGAAGCCGGTCTGAAGTACGTTTACACCGGCAACCTGCCGGGTGATATGGGGGAGAAAACCTACTGCCCCGACTGCGGCGAACTCCTGATCGACCGCGTTGGGTTCCGGGTCGGTGGCATGCGGATCAAAGACGGGAAATGCGCCCAATGCGGCGGCAGGCTCGCCGGCGTGTGGACGCATTGATATTCGCAGGGTTTTGTGATAGCGTTCCGGTTGTGGGGAGGGCTCTCAAAGGGTTCTTCTCAAACCGCCCCCGCTGAATCCGTTTTTCGGCCTTCTTCCATTCAGCGGGGGATTCCCCTTATCAGGGCGCCAAAGGAGTCCGGTCCATGCAGCCAAAAGACGAGCTGTCGCTCAAGATCACCAAGGAGATCGTCGTCAAATTCATCGAGGTAGGCCGCCTGTCCGTAAGTTCCTTCGAGATGGTCTGGAATCAGGTCTACAACACCGTGCGTAAATCGGTGGAGAAGAACACGCCTTCCAATCAATAAGTCACATCCACCAGGAAAAGGCCATGGGCGGGCGCTGTAGCCCCCGCCGCCCGCCGATCCCGGGCCTCCAGAACGCCCTCGAACTCCCCTGACGTCAATTTACCCCTCCCGGCGGACACCAGGGTGCCGACGATGTTGCGGACCATGTGGCGCAGAAATCCGTCGGCCTCGAGTTCGATCGTCCAGAGCCGATTCGCCTCAATCAGCAGATCCGCCTCGAAGATCGTTCTCACCGGGTTGCGGTTGGAACTCCCGGCCGCTCGGAAGGATGAAAAGTCGCGGGTCCCCACGATCGAGGCCAGACAGCCCCTCATTCTTTCCGCGTCGAGCGGTTGCGGAATGTGCCAGGCCGTTCGCCGCAGGAAGACATCGTGCACCTCGCCGTTGAAGATGCAGTAACGATACCGCTTCTTCCGGGCGCTGTAGCGCGCATTGAATGACAAGGGCACATCTTCGGCGCCCAGAACGCGGATGTCCTTTGGCAGGAGCGCGTTCAGCCCCTTGCGGACAATCCAGGCATCCAGGCTGGTGCCGGTCTTGAAATTGCAGACCTGATTCATCGCGTGGACACCGGCATCGGTGCGCCCCGAGGCGATGACGGCCACGGGTTCCCCCAGCATCCGGGCGAGTTTTTCCTCCACCACCTCCTGGATGGTCACGCCGTTTTTCTGACGCTGCCACCCGTGGTAGTTCATGCCGTCATAGGCCAGGATCAGTTTGATGTTTCGCTCGGGCACCTTGAACAAAAAGGGGAGCCAAAAGCTCCCCTTCCGAATGCATCTCTCCCCGTCGAACCGCTGCGGTTTCCAGCGGGGCTGCGGGGATGAATGATCATCTCGATGAACCGTTTACCGCTTGGAATACTGATAACGGGCACGCGCACCTGGCTGACCGTATTTTTTCCGCTCTTTCATACGCGAATCACGGGTCAGGAAGCCCCGCTTCTTGAGGACTTCCCTCAACTCAGGATCACCGGAAACCAAGGCGCGGCTGATGCCGTGCCGGATGGCACCCGCCTGGCCGGCGACGCCGCCGCCCCTCACATTCACATACAGATCGAAGCGATCCATGAGCTCAGCGGCCTTCAGCGGCTCCAGGATCGTGCTGCGGTCGGACTCCTGGACCAAGTATTCCTGCACCGGCTTCTTGTTGATGATGATCTGGCCGGTTCCCGGGCGCATAAACACGCGCGCGACGGCCGTTTTCCGTTTACCTGTGGCGTACCATGTTCCTTCTGCCATTTAGATCTCCCACTGCTCGGGTTGTTGAGCCTGATGCGGGTGTTCCGGGCCGGCATAGACCTTCAGCTTCTTGAGCTGACGGCGCCCCAGGGGGCCCTTGGGAAGCATCCCTTTGACCGCAAAACGCACGAGATCCTCCGGTCTTTTTTCACGGAGTTTCCCGGCGGAAATGGCTTTCAGCCCGCCGATATATCCGCTGTAACGGTAGTAAAATTTTTGGTCCCACTTGTGACCGGTCATCAGCACCTTGTCGGCGTTGACCACAATCACGAAATCGCCCGTGTCCGCGTGCGGGGTGAAAATAGGCTTGTCCTTGCCCCTGAGCCGCATGGCGATCTGGGTCGCAAGCCGCCCCAGCACATGATCGGCGGCGTCCACGACGACCCACTTCTTATTGACCTCGTGTTCCTTCGCGACAAACGTCTTCATCATGACATTCCCATCCTTCAGAGTTGAAAAGAGCTTTTTAAACGAAAAACCCGCCGGTGTCAAGCCATTTCTTTGAAAAATAGGGTTGACAAACAAAATCGATGCTGGTATCTAATTCACTCACATGGGCGCCCGTAGCTCAGTTGGATAGAGCGCCGGGCTTCGAACCCGTAGGTCGCAGGTTCGAGTCCTGCCGGGCGCGCCAGGGTATTATCACGATGGGCCAGTAGCTCAGCTGGTAGAGCAGTTGACTCTTAATCAATTGGTCGAGGGTTCGACTCCTTCCTGGCCCACCAGGAAAAACAAGGGGTTGTGGTGATGAACCGCAGCCCCTTTTTCTTGCACTCTGCGGTTTTCCTCCGCTGCCTTCCCCTGCCTTTTCCAAGAATCCTTCGGTTTCAGTGAAGATATCGAAACCGTTCGACGCGCGTTTACAGCTCCTCGCAGTATGCCTGCACTCTTTCGAGAAAGGCTGGACCGATGGGAACCGTCCTGTTTTCCTTGTAGTCGAAAAGGACCATGGTTGATTCACCCGCCGCGTAGATCGCATCGGGGTCACCCCGGTTCACAATCCGGTATTTGAAGACGAAGCTCTTCTTCCCCACCCGCCCGATCCAGACCTGGATGGCGATCCGGTCCCCCAGCTTCAAGGGCCTGAGATAGTCGCAACTGATGCGCGCCAGGATGAAGGGATACTCGGATGGATCCACGATCTCCAGCACACGGGCAAGGAAAGCGCTTCGCCCTTCCTCGAAATAGGTCAAGAAAACGGCATTGTTCACGTGACCCATAGCATCGACGTCCCGGAAACGCACCGTGAGATCGGCTACGATTATCTGATGATTTTCCATCGTTTTCACCCGTCGCGGTTCCTTCCTTCCAGTTCTCGACCCTACAGCATGCTGCCGGGCCTGTTTAAACCGGCGGCCTGACGTCCCTATGCGGGATCATTAAACCGTTGCCATTTACCCAATTATTGTGAAAGAAGACGGTTGAGGGATCTAGGCATAAGATCTAGAATGGACACACACAAGGCACTCGAATCATGCCGTACCCTTGTTGGATCGAGGCCGATCGCTGTTTTTCCACTCTGTTATTACAGCACTTTTTGAAAAAACCGCAAGGAGAAGATCCATGAATCATACACCGGATGCCCACTGGCCGGATATGCACCTCCACCCCGTCGGGTTCGTGCGAAGCGACATCAAATCGCCTGTGCTTGCACCCGGCGACGGGGACCTCGAATTGCAGGAGAAAAAGGAAGCGATCCGCCAGCACCACGAGAAGGTGGAAGGCGGCGTCTGCGAACTCGTCATCTTTCGCGACTTCGCCGAGCTGCTGGAAGGCGTCGAGGATTTTTCGCACGTCATGGTGCTTTACTGGCCGCACCTGATCGATCCGTCGAAGCGGCAGCTCAGAAAAGTCCACCCCATGGGCCGCAAGGACCTGCCCCTGAGGGGCATCTTTTCCACCTGCAGCCCCGCAAGGCCGAACCCGATTCTGGTGTCCGTGGTCCCGCTGCTCGAGCGGGACGGCAACATCCTGCGAGTCAAAGGGCTGGAGGCCGTCGACGGCAGCCCGATCATCGACATCAAACCGTTTGTCGAACCTTCCCACGGAGCAAAAAACCCCAAGGTCCCCGAGTGGATGAGCCGCATCCACCGGGACCTCGGCCTGGAAACCAAGTAGGAAGCGTAAAGGGTCTTTTATTGGATGAATGGCCGAAGAGACGTCTGTCCCATCGTACCTCTCGTAAGAATCAGATGGGGCGAGGCGCCAAAAAAGGAAAGAATCCCCCTCATCAGCCCGACAGAAAGGAGCCCCCGGAAATGGAAGGCGATCACAAGCACCAGCACGAGCACGGACACGAACACACCCACGTTCACGAACATCTCCACGAACACGGCGGGAAGGCGCACTCCCATCCGCACGAACACGCCCATAGCCACGAACATACGCATGAGCATGCTCATCCGCACCACCATGAGCAGGACAGCCGCGGGCACGATCACGAGCATGCCGGCAATCATGGCCCCCACGATCACGATCATCCCAACCATCTGAAAGAGCCGCATGAGCACGCTCATGACGCAGGGGAGTGAACCTGAGGTCGGCCGCATCGACGATCGTCAGAGCGGGAAGAGCCGCCCGCATCACCGGGCGGCGCAGAACGGTTCCGGCGCAGGGCGCCGACAAACCCGATAGACAACGCCCCGGGTCTGTCAAGCCTTATGCGGAGGGCAGGTGTGCATGGAGCGGCGCGTCCTTGATGTGCACATCGCGCTGAGGGAAGGGGATCTCGATGTTGTGCGCCTTGAAGGTGTCCCAGATCGCCAGGCGCAGGTCGCTGCTGACATTGGCCACGCCATTGGCCGGATCGCTGATCCAGCCGCGGAGTTCCAGATCCACCGAACTGTCGCCGAACCCGGTGAGCCGGCAGGAAGGCGCGGGCTTCTCGAGGACGCGCGGGATGCCTTTGGCGGCCTCCACCATCAGATCCATGGCTCGATGGATATCCGTGTCATAGGCCACGCCCACGCCGATCTTCAGCCTGACCAGGTTGTTCGAGAAGGACCAGTTGATGACCTGGTGGGTGATGAGATCCTCATTGGGTATCAGGTATTCGAAGCCGTCCCGGGTAAGCACCGACACATAGCGCGCCCCGAGGGATTTGATGCGCCCGTAGCTGTTTCCCACTTCGATGACATCGCCCGGTTTGATCGATTTGTCCATCAAGAGGATGATCCCGCTGATCAGGTTGCTGACCACTTTCTGAAGACCGAACCCGATTCCGACGCCCACCGCCCCGCCGATGAAGGCGAAGGCCGAAAGATTGATACCCAGACTGCCGAAGGCAACCGCCACCGCGATCACGAGCAACGTAACCTTCAGCGCCTTGCTGAGCAGGACCTGGACCGACGGCGTCAGATCCTGAAGGGTGTGAATCCGCTTTTCGAACAACCCCGCAGCCCCAAGGGCCAATCGCAGCAGGACCGTGAGGACGACCATCCCCTTGATCACGAGCAGGACCGAGATGCGGATGCCGCCGAGATCGACGCCGATCCGGTCGAGCAGAACCATCGCCGGTCCAAGCAGATTGAGGATATGCAGGGCCGCCAGCGTCCAGGCGGCTGCGGCGATCAAACGCCCCCACCGCGCCCCTCCCAGAATGGAGGCGGTGAAACGGATCATGACCCAGGCTGTAAGGAGGCGAGCCACAAGGCTCAACAGGGATCCCGTCAGGTCGTAGGCGAGAAAGACCGCACGCGCGGCGTAAAGGATGAAGATGGCCGCGAGAAAAGGGGCGACATGAGCAAACGCCGACAGAAACCGCTCTAAGACCCCCCCCTGTCCCTCCGGAACAGCCGCCCGGAGTTCGAGGCGCTTCTTGGCAGGCCTGACAAGGAGGAACGCTGTCGGAATCAGGACCGCGATCACAGCCGCCTCCATCAGCGTCTGCGTGGTAAACACATGGTCCACGACCCACGCCCACCCGTTCGATGCGAGCGATGACCAGTAGCCTATTTCGAGATATTTGTCCAAATGCGTCTAGATCCCTGCATCGATATGGTGATCCGGTGCAAATGTCTTGGCAGGGACGACCATACCGGATTTAGCAGCCTCTGACAACCTTCTTCCCCTTTCAGCCGCCTCCTGAAGCATCCGTGACCATCCCGGCCTGGCTCTATCCCCCCGAAACCGGGATGTGGATATCCAACACCTCCCCGGGCTGGATCACATGATCGAAGCCGTGCACCCGCCCATCGATAAAGACATGGAGCATCATGTCTTCGAATTCTTCAGGGTCTCCGATGCCGGGAATTGATTGGAGCAGATCGGCTATGGTGCTGCCGGGCGCCACGTCCAAAACCAGTTCGTCGCCACCACCGAGGGCTGCCTGAAGTTTTTCGGTGGATCCGACCGCATAAAACGATTTGATTTTGACCTTGATCATTTTGTTCCCCTTTTAGATTGATTAACGCTTGACTGTGATTATAACTTGAATTATCATATAGAGTTATTTAATTTTGCGACCCTACCACGATCAGGATAACTTGCATGAGTTTCGCGCGATTGCTCTCCTTATTGACGCCGCCTTGATTTCTTTTCAAAGGCGTCCGTCCGCCAAGATTCCCAAAAGACGACGATCCGCTCGAGCGGGCCTTCCCGCCTCGAAAAAATCCTGCTCCACCTATTCGAACATGACGTATCAAGGGACCGTGCCATGAATTCAGCCAACGCCGCTTACCGGGTGTCGAAAAACACCCTTTTGCATACGGAAATACAACGCAGGCGCACCTTCGGCATCATCAGCCACCCCGATGCCGGCAAGACCACCTTGACCGAGAAACTGCTGCTCTTTGGCGGCGCAATCAACATGGCCGGGGCGGTAAAGGCCCGTAAAGCCAGCCGGCACGCCACCAGCGACTGGATGGCCATCGAGCAGCAGCGCGGCATCTCGGTGACGACTTCGGTCATGAAATTCAATTACCGCGATTACGAGATCAATCTGCTCGATACGCCCGGACACCAGGACTTTTCAGAGGACACCTACCGGGTGCTCACCGCGGTGGACAGCGCCGTCATGGTCATCGACGGCGCCAAAGGAGTCGAAACGCAGACGCGTAAACTGATGGAGGTTTGCCGGATGCGCAACACCCCGATCCTCACCTTCATCAACAAGCTCGACCGCCAGGGCATGGCGCCGCTCGACATCCTGGCCGACATCGAGGAAAACCTGCAGATAGAGTGCGCCCCGCTCTCATGGCCGATCGGCATGGGCAAGCGTTTCAAAGGAACCTACAATCTTTACCGCAAGGAACTGAACCTCTTCAAGCCTGGCGAGGAAAGGATCTCTGAGGATATCCTCACCATCCGCGATCTGAACGACCCGCTTCTCGATGAGGTCCTTGGTACACAGGCCGAAGAACTCCGTGAGGACGTAGCCCTTCTGGAGGGGGCGGCCGATCCCTTCGATCTGCAGGAATACCTCAAGGGCAGCCAGACACCTGTCTTTTTCGGCAGCGCCATCAACAATTTCGGCGTCCGTGAGATGCTCGACGCCTTCGTTGAGATCGCCCCGGCACCCCAGCCGCGCCCGACAACCACCCGCACCGTCCACCCCGAAGAAGAGGCGTTCTCCGGATTCGTCTTCAAGATCCAGGCGAACATGGACCCGGCCCACCGGGACCGCCTGGCCTTCCTGCGCGTCTGCTCGGGCCGCTTCGAGCGCGGGATGCGCACACGCCATCACCGGATCGGGAAGGACATCCAGATCGCCAATCCGATCATCTTCATGGCTCAGGACCGGGCCCTGGTCGAGGAGGCATGGCCGGGGGACATCATCGGCATCCACAATCACGGCACCATCAAGATCGGCGACACCTTCTCCGAAAAGGAACCCCTTCAGTACACGGGGATACCCAATTTCGCGCCTGAGCACTTCAGGCGGGTGCGCCTGAAGTCCCCTCTCAAGGCCAAACAACTTCAAAAGGGGCTGACCCAGCTGGCCGAAGAAGGCGCCGTGCAGGTGTTCCGCCCCTTGGACACAAACGATTTTATCCTCGGCGCGGTCGGAGCGCTCCAGTTCGAGGTGACGGTCGCCCGCCTCAAGGCCGAGTACGGCGTGGACGCCGCCTACGAGCCCATCGGTTACAACACCGCCCGATGGATCGATTGCCCTGACAAGGTCCGGCTCAAGGCCTTCGAAACGGCGAACCGGGCGCAATTGGCACGGGATACGGGAGACAACCTGACATTTCTGGCCGATGGCGAGTGGGAAATCAAGTTCGTGGCCGAGCGCTGGCCGGAGGTGACCTTCCTGAAGACCCGGGAGCACCTCTGATCCGCGGTCCTCTTTCAGCCGCCGAAATTGGGGTTGATGAACTCGATCCGGTCTCCGTCCTCCACCTGCACATGCTCATAATCCTGCGGGTAGACGAACCGGCCGTTGTGTTCCACGATGAGGTGTTTGTCCCCCTCCTTGAAGTATTCAATCAGCTGAAGGATGTCGAGCGCTTGCGGGAGCTGCTCCATCATCCCGTTCACGGTGATCTTCATGCGTGAACCCTCTCCTTTCGAAATTCGGACGGCTCGGACAGCGCAGACGCAATAACTGAGCTTCCATCCGGAAATGCTCCTTTTGGCACTTATAGGCCATCGCATCACGCGATTTCGTGAGCCTTGCATCCGCCCATTTTTCGACGACCCGTGCCCAAGAATGTTTCGATACGCTGTGCTTTTATATTCTTATATTCTAATCTTTCAATATGTATTTTCAAACCCGAAAATCATCCAAAAACCGTTCCATCTTTTCGAAAGAGGCAGATCTAGAGGCCCGACCTGAAATGCAGGCGGCGCAACCCTTGAAGGGTTGCGCCGCATCCTCCCGCTTGTTTTGGAACCACAACCTGGCGTCAAAACACCGAATTTATGAGCCGGAACGGGGCAGATCCTACGCCGCGAAAGCCGGCTACGTCTCGAAGCGGATTGTTCCTAATGGTCCGAACACCCTCCGCACACAGCGCAGGCCGGATTCCTCTTGACTTCGATCTCCCGGAACGAGAGATTCCTGCCGTCGAAGATCAAAAGCCTTTCCTGCAAAATCCCGTCGAGCCCCAGCAGAATCTTGACCGCCTCGATGCTCTGCAGCGAACCGATCACCCCGGGGACCGCTCCCAGGACCCCGATCGTTCGTCCGCTCGGGCGGTCTTCCCTGGGAAAGAGGCACTCGAGGCAGGGGCCCTCTCCTGGAATGAAACTCGAGAGCATGCCGCCGAAGCCCTCCACCCCGCCGTAGACGAAAGGAATCCCTGCCTGCACGGCAGCCCGATTCAACGCCTTGCGGGCCGCGAGGTTGTCCGTGCCGTCCAAAAGGATGTCGCAGCCATCGGCAAGCCTGGCAGCGCTTTCGACATGGATCTCTGCCTGGACAGCTTCGATCCGGCAGTGGGGGTTGAGCGCCCGAAGTTTCTCCTCAGCTGAGAGCACCTTGGGCCTGCCTATGTCAGCCGTGGTGTGGATCAACTGCCGGTTCAGGTTACTCATTTCCACGCAGTCGCGATCCACGATCCGCAGCGAACCGACCCCGCAGGCCGCCATCTGATAGGCGAGGATCGAACCCAGCCCCCCGACCCCGCCGATCAAAACGCGGCTGCGCGAAAGACGCTCCTGGCCTTTACGGCCGATCTCCGGCATGATCAACTGCCGCCCATAACGGGCAACCTCTGTCTCAGCAAAATCTTCAACCACCCTATTCCTCCGCACTGAACTCACTTGCAGGAAAACAGTGTTCAGCCCATGATATCAATGGACACGATTTCCGTGCTGCACTATTATTTTACCATGAAAAATGTCACGATCAGGCTTGATGAAGAGGTCGCCCGTTGGGCCCGTAATTACCTCGCCTACTCCGACCGTGAGGCCCTTCATGACCGAGAAGGTCTTCGTTGACACTCATGTTCTCGTTTACAGCAGGGATACATTCGAACCCGCGAAGCAGATCCTCAACGCTGGACATCTTCCGAAGAACATTGATCACTTAATAAGGTTCAGATGGAATCAACTCCGGCCTTGGGTATTGCAGACATTCGGATGACAAGGTTCACAGGAGTTCACTCCCCCATTTAGAGAAGAAACGCACTCATGGCAGAATCCGATATTTTCGACAAGATCTATCGCACGTACCTGGCCGGCATCTCGTCCATGGATCTCGAAAAGGCCAAAAAGAGGCTCGGCATTGACGCTGCGGAAGGCGTTATCCGCATTCCCTTTTTTGGAGGCGTTTACCGCGTCTCGTCCAAAGGCATCACCGACCCCTTCGGTCATCGACCACGCCACCTTGTCAGTGTGATCCTCTGCCAATATCTCCTGCTTTGCCCACAGGAAGAACCGATCGGCTCGGAATGGGTCACCTATAAGGATTTCAAGGACGCCGCCCCGTTTGTAGGCGGTTTCAGGACCAATGCCGAAAACCCGATCGCCGCCCTGTTCGCCGGCCGCCTCCCGGAACTCGAAGGCGCAGCGGGAAGTCTCACCGGACGCCCTGTCGACATCGGGATAGCGAGCGATATCGCCCTGAGATTCGACGCTCTCCCCAAGATCCCCCTCCTGATGCTTTTCAACGACCGTGACGAGGATTTCCCCGCTCAGTGCACGCTCCTCTTCGAAAGGCGGGCCGAAAGCTATCTCGACATGGAATGCCTTGCCATGATCGGCTGGGCACTCGCAGATGGATTGAACCAAATCAAGAAGCAGTGACGCAGGTTGGACCCTTGAAAAGCTGGGAACCGGCCGGACAACCCGTTCAAGACGCGACCGGACGCAACCCCCACCCAACCGCCCAAACCGGGTCGGAGGCGGGGTTGCCCCCCGTCCTCCCACACCTACGGGGATACGGTTCCGTACCACGGAGGACTTTCACCTCCAAGTCAGTGCGCCCTGCCAGGCGCCCAAAAGCAAAAGGCGCAACCTATTGAGATTGCGCCTCATTTCAATGCTATGGTGCCGAAGGCGGGATTGCCCTAGTATGACATAAGCTATTGAAATAACTCGATCTGGTCTCTTCATAGTTGATGGAAAATTTCCCCATTCTGCAACCTATCCGCAACCGATTTCCATGCTTTGCAAAGCCCCTGAGTAGGATCAGATCAGGGGCTTTTTCATCCCTACACCTTCTATACCGCCGAGGCAGGAACCTGGGAAGCAAGCCAAAGCCGCCGCCGCGAACGTCAACCTGTGGGCTGTGGCTAGAGGCGACCGTCTCGTAAAGGCTCGGCCTGATCTTGCCAAGAGGGGAGTATAAGTTGACCACCATTCAAAAGCAAGCGGGACTGTGCGCCAGATGCCCGCATAAGGGAACATGCTCGAAGCTGTGCGATAGAGCCGAGCAGTATGCCGACCAGGATCGTGTTGAATGGGGGCGCACCATCACCTTTGTCGATCCCCGCCGGCTGGACTACGTCGCCTCACACGCCGCCCTCACCATGGCAGAGATGGCTGACAGCCCTCTGGAGCGCAGGCAATGGAAAACACTGCTCAAGCGCTATCATCTCACGGAGCGGCAAACCGAGGTTTTGCTTTTGTACTATTACGAAAAAAAGTCACAAGAGGAAATAGCTGAAATACTTACGATAACTCAGCGTGCTGTTGCGTATAGAGTCGATGGTGCAAAGAAAAAGATCAGGAAAATACTGCTAAAATCCACATAGGTAGAAGGGGAAAAATGTCTCGACCCGCCCGATGCGAGATCCTTTCCGAGCTTCAGACGAAATGCCTGGAGCTTTTTTATTTGCGTGGTCTGACGTGCTTCCGTCGAAGCCAAGGGACGCGGCCTGTTATCAGTGAGTGCGATCTATAAAGATCAAAACTAACTATATAATAGTATGAAAAATTGATAAGCATTGAGAAGCCAAACCCCATTTTATTTTTTTTCAAAAAATATCGCAAAACGAAATCACAATAATAACAATGTCTTCGTTACAGGAAGCCGTAATACATCGTATAGCAAAGGGCATATTTTGGTTGCAAAAACCCCTAATGGTAGGGGAGAAGTTTTTTTTTGCACCGTAAGACCGACGAAGATTCAATAAGCCCGAGCAGACATTGCACGGGCTTTTTTTGTGGGGATGCACAAGCACTACAAATATTAGGGCGTTACTTGGTTTATTTTTTCAGGGTGTATAATTCAAACAAATGCAAGAGGCCGCACGGTGGCGACCTCTCGACTAAGGTGTCAAAGCCGCACAACCCGCCAACGTCTTCGGGCGTACAGCATTTTTTTTCGCGGTCACTAACGACGAATTTCCAACAGCCGCACGGATGTCCGCAGAAAGGGGGGAGCGGACTGGTGAGATTTTGGTGAAATCTATCAAATATTAACCCTCAAGGAGGAACACATGCAGACATCACGTCAGCAGGAACTCATACGGAAGCGTAAATCATTAGTCAAACTTCACTATGGAACCTATAGGGAATTTTCGCGTGAGACTGGGCTCAGCACCACAACAATCGCCGATACGCTCAACGGGCACCGCGTGCCGGATGCAGCGGAGAAAGCATACTGGGCGCGGAAACTAAGGACGACCGTTGAAGACCTTTGGGGATAGGGGGCACCATGAGTGAACATGAATGGATGAAGCTTGGATCGGTAGCTGAATACGTCGACGCATCACCGCGTACAGTACGGAAATGGTTGCAGCGCGGGCTCAAACACTCACGTTTGCCCTCAGGAACGGTTCTCGTAAAAAAAGAGTGGATCGACGGGTTCCTTGAGCAATTCAGCATCACTAGTGATGAAGCAGATCAAATCGTACGAAAGATGATGGAGGGGCTATGACACTGACACGCTCTGAATATCAGGCAACGATGGATCTCGCTGCGGCCGAGGCTCGACAAGGTCTCGGGCCAAGGCGGCGAGTCCGAAGACGTCCACCGCCGGAACTCAGGCGGGCGTGGGACGCGATGAAATCGACAACCTTGAGTCAGCCCAAGACAGGGACGGAGGATCAAGATGAACGTGCAGAACGAACCTAGAAAAGGCAACCCCGAGGTGGCTGGCACCATCCCCGGGGGCCCAAACTACTATTCACTCCCTAATATTCAGGATGCAACACCCGCAATCGGGCGTCAAGGAAAAAATCTCGCGGTCCTTCGACCCGCGATGCTTACGCTTGTAAGCTCTACCCGCCCTGCCCGTTTATCTAAGGCCTTTGAGCTTGTGGACGGAACCTTGACGAAGCTACCAGGCGGGCAGCTGGTTGAAGGAACCGCAGAGCGCTTGAAACTGCAGAACGTCGAGGAACTGGCCGGGTTGCTTGGCCGCCTGAACCCGGCGCAAGCGTTGGTATATGGCGTTTGCGAGCACCAAAGAGCCCGCGTCCTGACGGCCGCCGAACTGGCCCGAGTGAAAAAGAACGGGGGTCCGCCCCTCGTTTCGAGGAGCCGAGACCATTTCAGGTTTCGGGCCGCCGAGGGCGTCTTGATGCTGGACTACGACCCGGGCAAGGTCCAGGCGCCTTTGAGCGCCGACGAACTGCTTGGGGCCCTGTATCGAGTATGCCCGGCCCTGAAACGGGCGCCGCACGTCCTGACCGCCAGCGCTTCGAGCTTCATTTACCGGGGCGACGAGTGCTTACGGGGGCCGGCCGGCTGGAGAGTCCTGTTCCTGGTGCAAGACGCTTCGGACATTCCCCGAGCAGGGCAGGCCTTGTTTGAACGGTCCTGGTTGAACGGTTGCGGCCGGATCGAAATTTCTGCCGCCGGGAGCCTTTTGGTCCGGGGGTTGCTCGACGACGCCGTTTTTCAGCCTGAACGTCTGGACTTTTGCGGGGGCGCCGCCTGCAAACCGCCCCTGGAACAGAGACGCCCCGCCCCGCGAGTGTTCAACCCCGACGCCGAACCCCTAGACACCAGACAGGCCATTCAAAGCCTGACCCTGGCCGAACAAGCGGAGTTTCGCCGGCTGATTGACGAAGCCCGGAAGGCTGCCCGGCCGGAGGCGGAAAAGGTTCAAGCGGAATGGGTTGAGACCCGCATTGAAACCGGACTTGAGGGCGTACCCGAAGGCGAACGCGAGCAGAGGGCCGCTACGCTACGGGAGACCTTCAGCCAAGCCGTTCGAGGTCAAACGCTACTTGGAGACTTCCCGATCCGGCTTGCATCCGGCGAAGTTGTGACCGTGGGCGAATTACTAGACAACCCCGACCGCTTTCACGGGAAGCGTTGTGCGGATCCGTTGGAACCCGACGGGCCGGACCAGAGGCCGGGCTTTATCAATTTGAGAGCCGCGGGCAGGCCTTATATTTACAGCCACTTGCACGGGGGCCGCCGTTTCGCCTTGCACAGGGCCCGGCAAACGATCCGCATAATACCAGGCGAGCGGCCGCGGGCGGTTGAAGCAGCCTTTGAGTTGATGCGACTGTACGGGAGCCATTACGGACGGGGCGGCGAAATCGTGAAAGTCACCAGCGAAGGCGCCGTTGTGCCACGAGACCGGGAGGGCCTTCAATTCGACCTCGACGCTCTAGCGCGTTGGGAACGATACGACCGCCGAGCGGAGGACTGGCGGGCTTGTGACTGCCCCCCGCCCATTGCAGCCGGAGCCGTGGCTGCCCGCAGGGAAACAGGCTTGCCCGAGCTTGCCGGAATTGCAACGGCGCCCATTCTGGACCCCAAGAGCAACCGGCTTATTGACCAAGACGGCTTTGACCGGGAGACCGGGCTTCTGCTGATCTTGCCCGACATGGCCGACTGGCCGGGAGTGCCGGTCCGCCCCAGTGATAGGGAGATTGAAACCGCCGTTCGAACACTTTGGCACCCGTTTGAGAACTTCCCGTTTTGCGGAGAGACTGACAGGGGCGTGATGCTGGCAGCCATTCTAACGGCGTCCGTGCGCCCCCTCTTGCCAACAGCGCCGGCCATTGCCTTCGATTCACCAACGCCGGGAAGCGGTAAAAGTCTCCTGGCGCGGTGCTGCGCGGAACTGGCTGGAGAGGAAAACCCTGCGATGCTACCCGCCGCGGACAACCCCGACGAGGTCCGCAAACGCCTACTGGCAAGCCTGCGGCAAGGGAAAGCTGTCATGATATTAGATAACGTGACCGGCACACTCGACAGCGCGGCACTCTGCACCGTCCTGACAAGCCCACGGTTCGAGGATCGGGTCCTCGGCAGCACGGAAAACCTGAGCGTGCCCACCAGCTGCCTAGTTCTCGTCACAGGAAACAACCTGGCTTTGCGGGGCGACCTTTGCCGGCGCGTCCTGACCGCCCGCCTGGACCCTGGCGTTGCGGAGCCTTGGAAGCGGCGCTTTGATCTTGACCCGGCCGAATATGTGCGCGAGCACCGCTTGGAACTCGTGAGCGCCGGACTGACCGTGCTTCGCGCGGGCATGCAGAACGGGCCGCTATTGCCGGACAGGACGGCAAGTTTCGAGGCCTGGAGCGACAGTGTTCGCCGGGCCGTTTGCTGGATCGGGGCTGAAAGTTTCCTCAGCGTCGCTGATCCGATTAAGAGCATCGACGCGGCTTTCGAACTGGACCCGGAAACGGCAAAGCTGTCAGCGCTGCTAGACGCCTGGTTCGATGAGTTTGAAGATTTATCGGTGACGGTCTCTGACCTGATTAAAGGCGCCCGCGACCACGACGAGGGACCGCTTTTAGATGTGCTGGACGAGATCGCGGGTGAGCGCGGCAGCGTCAACCCGCGGAAGCTGGGCCGTTGGATCGAGCGGCACAGGGACCGCATTGTTGGAGGCAAGAAAATCGAGAAGGCCGGCGCGCGGGTGGGCAAGACGACATGGTGGGTTAAGCTCGCGAAGAAGGGTTAGTAGGGTTTGGGGTATGTTTGTCCTACTACTCTATATATTTGTCACCTGACACTTCTCGCGTAGGGAGGGAAGCAATCCCTTCAAACACTACATACCCATCAAATGATTTTAACAAATTCTGACGGAGTAAAACATAATGGATATAATAAAAGCTAAAAAAGCAACATCCGAGATTCTCCTGCTTCTGACGCAGGCGCTTGACCGTCTGGTGACGCAGCGTTTCGGGGCGCTTTCTTTCGAGGTTCGCACGTCCGCACACCTTCGCGGTCAGGTCGCCCAGCTGTATGAATTCTTTCACACGACCGATGCCGATGCCGAACCGAACGCCGACGGGCTCATTCCCGCCTTTAGCCGTCCCGTGATAGACCGTCCTAAGCCGCTCGCGCTGGACGACTTGAGGACCGCCGCTATGTTGGTCCACATGCATTCGTGGCTCGCCTATCGCGATTTTGCAGAGACTTTTTCGGTCGGGTCGCCACAGCAACGATGTATGGGGTGGATCTTAGCCGACGCTGGCTCCCTCGCGCGACGCTGCGCCGAGCCTTATCGTTTTGCGTCTGAGTGTCCCGAGGCCGCGCCGTGCTGATCGAAATTTCCCGTGAACTCACAATCGCCGAAGCGCCCGATTTCTTCGAGCATGCCGTCATGGCGCGATTGACTTTTGAAAATCCGCAGTTCGCTGAAGCTGTCGAACAAGGACGCTGGACGGGAAACATTAATCCACTTGTTGAGTGCTGGTACCGCGACGAGGCCGGCCGCCTGGTGGTTCCCCGAGGGTTCGCCCGGCAGCTTTGCGTGATGGCACGGAAGGCGGGGATCCCGTTCGATCTGGTTGACAGGCGCCGGACTCTTCCAGATGTGGACTTCGCGTTCGCAGGCAAGCTTCGCCCCTTCCAAGACGGCGCGGTCGAAGCGATTCTGCGCCACGACTTCGGAACTTTGGCCGCCCCGACCGGATCCGGCAAAACTGTCATGGCCCTGGCAGTGATCGCCGCCCGCCGGCAACCCGCGCTGATCGTATGCCACACTAGAGAATTGGCAATTCAGTGGGTGGATAGGATCGGCGCTTTCCTCGGCATTGAGCCGGATGACGTCGGAATGATCGGCGCGGGAAAGAAGCGGATCGGCGCAAAGGTGACGGTGGCACTTGTACAAAGTCTTTATAGATGCGCTGAGGACGTGGCACAGCACGTCGGTTTCATCCTGACCGATGAATGCCACAGAACGCCGAGCCGGACGTTCACGGAAGCCGTCGGGGCGTTTGACAGTCGGTTTATGCTCGGCCTGAGCGCGACACCCTGGCGGCGGGACCGGCTTTCCAGGTTGATCTTTTGGTATCTCGGCGACGTCGTGCACGAGGTGGACCGGGCCGCCCTGGTCGAGCAGGGGCATCTCGTGCCGGTCGAGATCGTGCAGCGCCCAACGTGCTTTGAGACGCTCAAGGACGCCTCAGAGCATTATCAGGCCGTGCTGAGCGAGCTTACCCAAGACCCGAAACGAAACCAGCAGATCGCCGATGACGTGGCCTGCGAGGCCGCGAGGGGCTCGGGCATCTGTCTCGTGCTCAGCGACAGGAAGGCCCATGCGGAGACCCTGCGCGGGATGCTGCGGGATCGAGGTATCAGAGCCGCGGCCCTTCACGGGGGATTGCCAGCAAAAGAGCGGGCCCGCGTGGTCGATTCCCTCCAGGCTGGGAAGATCCGCGTGCTCGTGGCGACAGGGCAGTTGATCGGCGAGGGCTTCGACCTTCCCGCCTTGTCTGCGCTTTTCCTTGCAACGCCCATCCGGTTCAGCGGGAGGGTGTTGCAATACCTCGGAAGGGTACTGAGACCGGCGCAGGGCAAAGAACGCGCTACGGTCGTGGATTTCATCGACAAGAGCGTGCCGGTACTGCGTGCCAGTGCCGCCGCACGGGGAAGAGTCTATAACCGTTTTTCAGCGGGAGGATTGCAATGACTTATCTGATAGCGACCCTTATCACGACATTGTTTTGGCTCTGCCTGTTCGTAGCAGCCCTTTAAAGCCACATTTCAATTTAACCTATACCAAACCATGCCCCCATCGAAGATCGTCGATCCTGGGGCATCCTGGAAGGTCATAGGAACCACACAACACACAAAGGAGCATTCAACATGAAAAGATCCATCACCACTACAGAATCCATCAAGGCCCGTATTAAACTCGTCCGCGAAGCACAGAGATCCCTCGATGATGAACGGGCACACATTGAGCAGCGGCTCGAAGTTCTTCAGAAGGATCGCGTCTCGCTCTTGGGTGCTAACGCGCTCGGGGAGGCGACAGACGCAGAGATTCGGGAGGTTCGCGCTGAAATCGGGGAATTGCAAACGAGGCTGGGCGAGTTGCCATTCGCGCTCGAGGGGTTGCAAACGATCTGGAGAACCCTCCATGACCAGCTTGCCCGCGCAGCCAAGGAGCAAGACCAGAAGGATGCTGAGGTCAGATACTTCGAGCTCAAGAAACGCATGGCCAACGGGTCGCTAGCGGTCTTTAATAACAACAAAGGTCGTCTGCTTATTCTGGCAAATGCGTGCGGGAAAGAAGCGGAAGCCCGCAAGTTCATCCGTGATCGCCAAGAGCAGTTCAACAAGATGTCAACAATTGAAAAGGCTGAGCTCCATCATGTCGAGCAGAAAATTACCGTTGACACGGTTGTTAACGCCTAATTTCGAGACACCCCCCTACTTTTACCGGGGGGTATCTTCATCATTGTCAAGGAGAGCGTCAAGATATGCGACCAAAAACAATAAGTGACGAAAAATTGTTGGAATTAATTGACTCAGGCGTGAGTCAAGCCAGCATTGCGAAAGAACTAGGAGTCAGCCGTCAAGCCATTCATTTTCGTTTGCGGGAGTTGCGAGGCAAGCATACGAGGGCAATTTGCGCAAGCAAAATTGAAAGGGTTGTGGATCAGAAGCTAGACTCAATGGCGCAACTCCATCGGATAAACGATGACGCAAACGGATTGCTTGATCGTCTGCTTGGTATTATCACGGGCGACAAGACTATTATATCCGAGATGACTGAAGCTGAGGCCAGTGGGCTCGCAATCAAGACAATGGCGGAGATCCGGGCTCAGTTGCATCTACAGCTGGATATTTTCGCAACGCTGTTCGACATGAAGGCCGTACAACGGTTTCAAGAGGCAGTACTTGCCACTATTGACGAGGTGGACCCTAATGTTCGGAGAAAGATCATCGACAGACTTAACGAGCGACGGGCTGTTTCGGACGTTTTGCGATACACTGAGTGCACGGTACAATCGCACGCAAGCGACGGACTTCAGCCGCTACCGTGACGATCCGGTGGGATTCGCTCAGGAGGTTCTAGGCGAAACCCTGACCTATGACATTGAGTGCCTGATGCTCTCGGTCAAGGATAACCCTGTCACGGTTGCACGTAGCGCGAACGCTACGGGCAAGACATTTGCCGCCGCCAGGATAGCGGTTTGGTTCTACAGGGTGTTCGAAGCCTCGCAAATTTACACAGGGGCCGCGCCTCCAGAAAGCAATCTGAAAAAGCTTTTGTGGGGCGAGATTGGAAGCATCATCGACAAGCACCCCGCCCTTTTCGAGGGGGACAGCGTTAAGAACCTGCACGTGGCCCGAAACGCCCAAAGTTTCCTGACCGGCGTCACGATCCCAATGGCAGGTTCAGAAGCGCAACGAGAAGCCAAGTTCAGCGGGAAGCACGCACCGTATCTCCTGTTCATCATAGACGAGGGCGACGCTGTCCCTGACGAGGTTTATCGGGGCATTGAAAGCTGTATGTCGGGAGGTCATGCAAGACTTTTGGTCATGTTCAACCCCAGGCATGAAAGCGGACCGGTCTATCGCATGGAGCGGGAGGGCCGCGCCAATGTGGTCGAGCTTTCAGCCTTCAGCCACCCGAACGTCACAACTGGCGAAGATCAGATCCCTGGTGCTGTCACGCGGGAGGTGACGGTCCGCCGCATCAGCGAATGGTGCCGGCCGCTTGTACCTGGCGAGGCCGCGACGGACAGCTTCCGGCTTCCAGACTTCTTGGCGGGGGCGACCGCTGTCAGTCAATCAGGCCTGGTTTACCCTCCATTGGCGCCGGGACAGTACAAGGTGCTTGAGCCCGCCTTTGACTACATGGTGCTAGGGCGCTACCCCGCGCAGGCTTCAACACAGCTTATCAGCCGGGAGTGGATCAGCGCAGCCCGGTCTCGTTGGGATGCCTACGTGGCGCAGCATGGTGAGATTCCGCCGGCCGGGACAAAGGCCGTCATGGGGGTGGACGTGGCCGAGTTTGGCGCCGATGCCAATGTGGCGGCCTTCCGCTATGGTGGGTATGTCGAGCGGTTGGTATCGTGGGGAGGGATGGACGTGGTAAGCACCGGAGACAGGGCCGCAGAGGAATACCGGGCCCGGAAGGTGCTCCGGGCTTGTGTGGACGCAACGGGTGTCGGCTCGGGCGTTGCACCGCAAATGCGGCGTTCCGGCTGTGCGGCCTCGGCCGTGAAGGTGGCGGCTTCACCTACCGAGCGGACGGAATTGGGCGAGTTCGAGCGGTTGCGCGATCAAATCTGGTGGTCATGCCGGGAATGGCTTCGGACCGATTCCGGCGCGATGTTGCCCCCTGATGAGATGTTGCTCGAAGAGCTGGCGACACCGACCTACGAAGTTCGTAATGGCAAGATCAAGATCATGGCGAAAGACACCATGCGGGAGCTGCTGAAGCGCTCCCCGGACCGGGCCGACGCGCTGTGCTTAACGTTTTATCAACCGGACCTGCTGTTTCCAGGGCTATAAGGAGGACCAACCATGTTCAGTATCATCGAGAGTAAACGTAATGAGAAAAACGGCATTTGGACGCTCAAGACCGCTGAGGACGAGAAGCTGCGCCTGAGCCGCATTTTTGCGGGCATTTCGTGGCCTATCGCCGCGACGCCCGCATACTTCTGCCTGATCGGTTGCGAGCATAGGGATGAAACGCGCTTTGAGGGAAAGGAGACGCCCGAAGGCCGATTGATCCTTTTGACTGAGGCCGAGGTTCCCCCGATCGACCTGACGGGACTGTGCCGTTTGTTTTCCGACGCAACTATCACCTATGGCTGTGATCGGACGTTCGGACCGTCGATGCCCGATGGAAGCGACGCTGTGGATTTTTGCAATTTCCTTCGTGCCTACGTTTGGGAGCACAAGCTATCTGGTGTGCCCATGCCGGAACCGGCACCGTCAGCCGATAACTTCCTGCTTGGCTTGGGTGTCGTGCGGAAGCACACTATCGAGAACGGCCGACTGACACTACCCGATGACTCACCCATCCGGGCACAATTGAAAGGACTGACCGTTCAAGACTTGGAGGACAGACCTGACCAGCGGTTCCATGCTGTCAACGCTGCGAGGTTTGCACTGTGCGGCATGGACAAACATGGATACTATCGCAAGCCGTTCAAATTGGTGCGCAGGCCCGCGCGTCATATTGGAGGGAACCCTGTAGGGCGCTAGAAGGCCGCAGGATGCCACAGAATCGACGATCTACCCTAAAGCCATGTCATACTATGGGGCAAATTGAAATAGACGCTCCAAGGTCCTCTTTGTCCATGCCGCCCGCCTTGTGCTAACGCCATGAGTGGGACATCATGAGCGGTGCGGTATTGACGAACACTTATGGTATCTGGTAACATTACTGTCCGGCAGAAGACTGCAAATCATCCAGCATATAGCCACTTATAAAAATTTGATAGTTACCTGTGTAAGGCACCACAATAACAATATCGCTGCCGCTACTGAAATTGATACCGGAGTTAAATTGTTTTAAAGCTCCCTTATATCGGACTAAACCATTTTCAAGGATGTAAGAATAAGTATGATTGCACATGACAGCATCATAGACAGAAAATTCTGTTAGAATATATTTTTTGCCATCTGGCACAGTCATCATAACGATTTCCTGCGTGGTTTCACTGGTCTTCAATTCCTTAAACACACTGACGATGTTGCTCTTATACTGAGGCAATGTGTTTAAAGGGTTAAGCGGCCCTGCATGGACACTGGTAGAAAGCAAGATCAAGGCGGCAGCAACAACAATGATTCTCAAATAGGTTTCCGGTCGCATCGGTGTCCCTCCTGGCTCAGTTTATGCGATCATGATTTGAACTTTTCTTATTGACAGACTGAGCAATACTTGTCAAGATGGATGCGCGTAAATTCATAATCGGAGGGCCATCCGTCAATGGCATTTTGTATTTCTGGGAACATATCGCCCGAAGTGGCCGGTATCCGCGAGGACCGGAAGGCTTGTTATGAGCCTACGCACCACTTCGGGTTTTTCTTTTAGGGAGGTACATCATGAAGCTAGGTGAGCAGATCAGAATGTGGGAGCGTGCGGAACGTCAGCATCCTGGACTGACGAACAAAGTTTACGACTTCCTGTGGCCGACTGACGGACAAGACCCTGACGAGGAACGGCTGCAAGCGCTGGCTCGCCTCGTGGCCGAGTATCGAAGAGGTGGTGGCCGATGAATGAGAAAATGCGAGCTATGGCATGGTATCGCGCCAGGGAAGACCAGATCGCCGACTTTGCGGAGATCGAGTCCCTTTTACCATTCACCCTCTTGGACTACATCAATACCGCCCTGGCCGGGGATATGGAACATGCCGGTCAGATTCATGCGGCAATGATGGAGGCGAAAAGCAACATTGCAGCCGCTCAGCCGAGATGAGATCAGCGTTTCTATGACCTAGAGCACAGGAGGACAAACTATTGAGCGTGAAAGTGAGGCAACGGCCGGCGGGCTCGGGGATCTGGTGGATCTTCATCGACCATCAGGGAGTCAGGAAGGCCAAGAAGGTTGGGACGGACGAGAAAGCCGCACGGGAAGCCGCAAAGAAGATCGAGGCTAAACTCGTGCTGCAAGAGTTCCGTCTCGAAAAGAACGGGGGTGAAACCCTGCCGACCTTCAAGGTCTACGCCAGTGAATGGCTCGAAACCTACATCAAGCCGCTCAGAAGGCAATCGACCTATGAGCGGTACGGGGAGACCCTCGGAAGATACGTCTTTCCGACAATCGGGAACCTGCCTATTGACAAGATCAAGCGGGGACAGATCAGGAACATGCTCTTGCGGATTCATGCCAGGGGGCTGTCCAGAAGCACGGTTTGCCTTGTGCGGGACGTCATGAGCGGGCCATTCGAGTACGCCATTGACGAGGAACTGTTACAGGCGAACCCCGCCAAGGGCATCCTGAAGCGGCTGAATATCCGCAGGGATAAGAAGATCACCATTGAACCGCTTGACCATGCCGAGGTCCAGGCTTTCCTTGAAACGTGCCAAGAGCATTTCAGGGACCATTATCCGTTCTTCCTGACAGCCTTCCGGACCGGAATGCGCCTGGGGGAACTCCTGGGCCTTCGGTGGGGGGATGTCGATTTTAACGGGAAATTCATCATGGTGCGGCGGACGTACAAACTCGGGAAATTCAACGCCCCCAAGAACGGCAAGGTCCGGCGCGTCGATATGAGCGATCAGTTACACGCCACCCTGCAGGCGCTTCTGTCTCAGAGGAAAAGGGAAGCGTTGAAGGCGGGCCTTGGGAAAGTGGTTGAAAGCGTATTTCACCGGGACGGAAAGCCCATCGAACAGAACTACATCCGCCGGGTGTTCAAGCGGGCCCTCATGAAGGCCGGTTTGAGGGAGATCCGGCTGCACGACATCCGGCACACCTTCGCATCCCTTCTATTGAGCGACGGACAGAGCCCGGCCTACGTCAAAGAGCAGTTGGGGCACCATTCCATTCAGATGACCGTGGACGTCTATGGGCACCTTCTGCCGAGCAGCAACCGGGACGCTGTCAACCGACTCGACTCGCAACCATCCGCAACCTATCCGCAACCAGCCCAAAAGCAAGAGGCGCAACCCACTGAGATTGCGCCTCATTTTTATGCTATGGTGCCGAAGGCGGGATTTGAACCCGCACGGCCGTCGGCCACTACCCCCTCAAGATAGCGTGTCTACCAAATTCCACCACTTCGGCATTGATCTACTGGTTTTCAGCCGGGGGTGCAGGGGCTTCAGGCACCGCTTCCCCCCCGGGTGTCGCCTGGTCTGTCACAGGAGGATTGGGACTCTCCACACCCTCCATGATGGACGAGGTCGTACCCCTCCCGAAGAAAAACGAGAGGGTCAAGGACGTCACCATGAAAAGGATCGCGACGAGCGTGGTGACCTTGTGCAGAAAGGACGTAGCCCCTGTGCTTCCGAATACGGTCTGGCTCGAACCGCCGAAAGCCGCCCCCATCCCGGCCCCTTTGCCGCGTTGAAGGAGGACGATGATAATCAGGGCGATGCATGCCGCGATATGCAGGATAATAAAAATGGGCTTCATTTAAAAAACCGATCCCCTAAAAAGTTACCTGAAACCTCGAAACGCTGATTTTACCTTCCCGATTTATTTTTGCAAGAAAAAATTTGCAACCGTCTTCACCGAATGAAAAAGGGCAGGAAAAAAACGGACCCTCCTCAACGAAAAAACTCCCAACCATCTACAAAACAAGGAGGTCATCCCCTTTTCCTGAATTGGACGATGCCGAGAAAACTCTCCGCTTTCAGGCTCGCGCCGCCGACCAGGGCGCCATCGATGTCTTGTTCGCTCATGAGGGCCGAGATGTTGTCCGGCTTGACACTGCCGCCGTAAAGGATCCGCGTGTGCTCCGAAACCTTCTCGCCGAACCTTTCTCCGAGCCACCGCCTTATGGATCGATGGACTTCCTGCGCCTGCGCCGGTGTAGCGGTGCGACCCGTTCCAATCGCCCAGACGGGTTCGTAAGCGATGATCGTTTCCGCAGGCAGGTCCCTTCCGTCCGTAAAAGCGGCGAGCGAACCGGCCAGCTGGCCCGCAATGACCTCAAAAGTACGCCCGGCCTCGCGCTCCTCGAGCGTTTCACCGATGCATACGATAGGGATCAATCCGCTTTTTGCCGCCGCCTCGACCTTCCGGTTCACATCTGCGTCGCTTTCGCCGAAGATATGCCGGCGCTCCGAGTGCCCAAGGATCACGTGCGTACAGCCGGCCGCCCGCAGCATCGACGCTGAGACCTCTCCCGTAAAGGCACCGCTCCCCTCCCAGTGCATGTTCTGGGCACCGAGCAGGATTCGGGCATTCTCCGCAAACGGCTTCACCACAGATAAGTTCGTGAACGGTGGCGCCACCAGGACATCGGCCTCCTCGTCACCACGGAGACCGGCGCTGATCGCCTTGACCAGATTGACGGATTCGAAGATATCTGTATGCATCTTCCAGTTGCCGGCTATCATCGGCCTTCGTTCAATCATCAGGCAATTACCCTCCTTCTGTCCGGCGGCGCCAGTGCTGCCGCCGGGAAAGTCCTCGGGTGAGTCCGCCCGCAAAAACGGCCAGGCGGCCCGCCCTCTGCGGTTCGAAGCCTCTTGCGCTCGAACACGGCTTTACGGAAGACTCTGGACTGCGCTCCACAGGGAGGGGCAGCCCGCGGACCAGGTCTCTCAGTGCCCGGCCATATAAACAGCCAGTTCGACCATCCGGTTGGAATAACCGAATTCGTTGTCATACCAGGCCAGAACCTTGGCCATGTCTCCCACCACCATCGTCGACAGACCGTCCACCGTGCTCGACACCCGCGTCCCGTTGAAGTCGGTTGAGACGAGGGGCAGGTCGGTATAGCCCAGGATGCCCTTGAGAGGCCCTTCGGCCGCCTCTTTGAGGGCGCCGTTGATCTCTTCGACGGTCGCTGCACGGCCGAGCTGCACGACCAGATCGATAACCGAGACATTGGGTGTGGGCACACGGATGGCCATTCCGTTCAATTTTCCCTGCAGCTGAGGCAGAACCAGGGCCACGGCCTTCGCAGCGCCGGTCGTCGTTGGAATCATCGAAAGCGCTGCTGCGCGTGCCCGGCGCAGGTCCTTGTGGGGAAAATCCAGGAGCCTCTGATCGCCGGTGTAGGAATGCGTGGTCGTCATCAGGCCTTTTTCTATTCCGAACGAATCCAGCAGCACCTTGCAGACCGGCGCCAGGCAGTTCGTCGTACAGGAGGCGTTGGAGATCACATGATGTCTCTGGGGATCGTAATCCGTGTGGTTGACGCCCATGACGAGCGTGGTGTCGGGCCCCTTGGCCGGGGCGGAAATAATCACCTTTTTGGCGCCGGCTTCGAGGTGAGCCGCCGCCTTCTCCCGGTCGCGGAAAAGACCCGTACACTCGAAAATGGTATCGATCCCGAGTTTTCCCCAAGGCAGACGGCCCGGGTCCCTCTCCGAAAAGATCTGGATCTCTTTCCCATCTACGATCAAGGAGTGGTCCGTATGACCGACTTCCACCCCCAGGGTGCCGTGCACCGAATCATACTTGACCAGATGGGCCAGGGTCGCCGGATCGGTCAGATCGTTTACCGCCACGAACTCTATATCCTCGCGCCCGAATCCAGCCCGGAAGACCATTCGTCCAATCCGCCCAAATCCGTTTACAGCCACCTTCAATGACATCGTGACCTCCTGATTCTTGATGTTTATGCTTTGAGTATCGTCCGCTGCGTATTCGGACCGCGGGGCTGCAGAGCCTCCCGGCTCGTCTGCGCTGAAATGGCTAAAGCTCTCCGGAGGCGCTGTACTGGAGGATCGACCGGCTCATGAGCACAGCGTCTTCCCCGGAATCACTGTAGTACGACCGTCTTCGGCCGACCTCTTCGAAACCCTGCCGCGCATAGAGCCGAAGCGCCGCGGCATTGGAGGGCCGAACCTCCAACCAGGCCGAGCGGGCGCCTGCCGCACCGCCTTCTGCAACAATTCTCTCCATGAGCTTCGAGGCCAGTCCGCGCCCACGCATCGGCGCAAGAAGGGCGATCTTCATGATATGCAGTTCCTGGGCGAAAATCCAGAAACAGGCATACCCCGCAAAGCTTCCACCCTCTAAAAGGACCCAAAGCCTCGATACGGGATTATCCAGTTCCTGCCGGTAGGCCGCTTCGCTCCAAGGGGTCCTGAAAGCGGTCTCTTCAAGGCGGCAGATCTCGCTGCAGTACCTTTCAAAATTCGCCGCTGTCACCTCGACATAAGCGATCATTCCATCCTGAGCAGTTTGCTGGCCAGCGCGATGCTCCGTTGACCGGCTTCCTGCGCCTTTTCACCGAGTTCGCTCAGCGACAGGCGATCCCGGTCCCCTGCGACCGCGATGACCATTGGGAGATTGACACCCGTCAAGACCTCGACACGGTTCTCTTCCAAAAAGGAGAGGCTGAGGTTCGAAGGCGTTCCTCCGAACATATCGGTCAGCACCAGGACCCCTTTGCCGCGGTCCAGGCGCTTGATCTTCTCGGCGATGGTTTTCAGCAGCGGTTCGCTCTCCGTAATCTGGGTGATTGGAATCGAATCCGCCGCGTCCAGCCGGCCGACGATCAACTCTGCCGCACGCAGCAACTCCCTGCCCAGGTCACAATGGGAAATGATCAAGATCCCTATCATAACGCTACCCCAAAACCCTCCCCTTCATGAACAGGATCAAGATGATTCTTCGTCCGTCTGAACAATCGCTCTGTAGATCTCCTGCTGATTACGGGCCTGCATCAATCGTTTTCTGAACGCGCTCGTCTTGAGAATCTTAGCCAGCCGCGCCAAAACCTGCAAATGAATGCTGGACGAGTCTTCCGGGGCAATCAGAAGGAAAAAAAGATGGGCGGGTTGCCCGTCCATGGCGTCAAAATCAACACCCTCGAGACTGCGTCCGCAGGAGATCATCGGCTGACTGACACCGCCGAGCTTTCCGTGAGGGATGGCCACGCCGTCGCCTATCCCTGTGCTTCCGAGCTTTTCCCGCTCGAGCAATACCTTGACCAGAGTGTTCTTGTCAATAACGGGGTCACGGGCACAAACCCGCTCGGCCAATTCGCTCAGAACAGCTTTCTTGTCTTTTGCCTTCAGCTCAGGAATGATGCTGTCTTCATGAAGTATTTCAGATAGTTTCATTTGCCGCGCCCAAATGACAATCAGCTCGCCGGCTCGATCAGGCCTAGACTGCCGTCTTTCTTCCTGTAAAGCACATTGACCTCCAGGCTCTTGGCGTTCCGGAACACCAGGAATTCCTGCTTCGACAGATTCAATTGCATGACCGCTTCTTCAGTATCCATCGGCTTGGCGATCATCTGCTCGACCGCGATCACGGTCTCCGCTGCGGCTGACGTCTCTTCTCCTTCACCCTCTTCCTCCGGCTTCGCACCTTCGGGACGCCGTTCTCTGATCTTTTGCAGATGGCGCTTCACCTGCTTCTCGATCTTGTCCATCACCTGATCGATGGCTGAATACATGTCGCCGGTCTCTTCCATGGCCTTGATACGCGTCCCGTTGACGATCAGGGTAACATCCGCCTGGTGCCTGAACTTTTCGACACTCAGAACGATATGGGCCTCGACCGGAACATCGAGATACTTTCTGACCTTGGAAACCTTTTCCTCCGCGTACACTTTCAACGCTTCGCTCGGTTCGGTACGTCTGAAGGTCACAGTGATATCCATAAAAGACTACCTCCACATTTTCGGAATTGGGTGATTCAGCGGTACAAGAGCTAAAAACCGCAGGTCTTCAATAAGGTTCCTTTCTTTTTTTGGAAGGCAGGATACCGGCGGCCTCTCGATATTTGGCGACCGTCCGCCTGGCTACTTTGATGTTTTTCTCCCGCAGCATGTCCGAGATCTCTTGATCGCTGTAAGGCTTCTTCTTTTCCTCCGATTTAACAATGTTGCGTATGAATTCCTTCACGGTTTCGGAAGCCAGATCATCTCCATCAACACTCTTGATGGCGCTGTTGAAGAAAAATTTGAGTTCGAAAATACCTTGGGGCGTATGGACATATTTATTGGTGGTTACCCGGCTGACCGTCGATTCGTGCATCTCGATATCCTCGGCTACCTCACGGAGCACAAGGGGCTTCAGATGAGCAATCCCTTTATCGAAAAACTCCCGCTGAAACCGGACGATGCTCTCCGTCACGCGATAGATCGTCCGCTGTCTCTGGTGAATGCTCTTGATCAACCAGGCCGCCGATCGGAGCTTTTCTTTGATGTAGCCTTTAGCCGTTTCCCCGATCTCGATCTGCCCTGAGAGGACATCCCTGTAGTAACTGTTGACCTTCAGGCGGGGCAGGCCGTCTTCGTTGAGCAGGATCTCGTATTTGTCGCCCACCTTGATGACGTAGATATCCGGCGTGATATAGACCGTCTCCTCGCTCGAGTAGAGCCGCCCGGGCTTCGGATCCAGTCTCTGGATGACACTCACCGCCTCGCAGATCTCTTCCACCGTTACGCCGAGTCTGCGCGCGATCTCTTCATAGCGCTTGTTCTCCAAATCACGCAGGTGATCCCGAATCAGCGTCTCTACGAGACTGCCGCCAAGCCCCTGAAAACGGGCCTGGATCAAAAGCGATTCCCGCATATCACGGGCGGCGACCCCTACCGGGTCGAAGTTCTGGACCAGGCTGAGCGTCTCCTCCACCTTTTCGAGCGGATAGCCCGTAGCCTCCGCGATCTCTTCCAACTCGATATCGAGATACCCGTCCTCATCGAGGTTGCCGATGATATAGGCGGCGATCGTTCGAGCATCCTCATTCATGCGGCTCATGTTGAGCTGCCAGGTCAGATGATCGCCCAGGTCCGTCTTGGTCGCCGTCATGCTCTCATAGGACGGCGTATCCCTTTCTTCGTAAGGGGCTTCAGCCCACCCCGTGTTGTATTCCGAGACGTAGCTCTCCCAATCCACATCATCACGGGCACGCTCCTCGACGCGCACCTCCGTTACAGCCGGAACCTCCTCGACAATCGGCGTTTCGGTGTCTTCCCTTGGACCGACCTCCTCTTCCGGGTCGGTGCCGAGTTGCTCTTCCAGGACGGGATTCCCTTCCAGTTCCTGGTAAATAGCGTCCAAAAGCTCGAGGCGCGAGAGCTGCAGGAGCTTGATAGCCTGCTGCAGCTGCGGCGTCATCACCAGCTGCTGTGAAAGCCCTAGAGATTGTTTGAGTTCTAATGCCATCAGACGACTACAACCACCCGTCTATCGACTGCAAGCCCCGCTCCGGCAAACGACTCTCACCCACCGTCCTTCAGGGTTGCACCTATTCATGTCCGCCTTCAGTCCGAACCAGCCCCAGGCTCTGTGCCAGGCTGAGACTCCTTGCTGTCCGATTTCGGAAACACGACAGCCTTCACCCGCTTCGTTTCGGATCCTTCCACAACAACCCGGTCATCTTCGATGAAAAAGATGACCCGTTCTCCCTGAACCGTATCGTTTTCCTGCTTCAATACGGGATTGCCCGACAAAACCACCTTGCTCTCACTTTCGTAGTAGACGGCCTCCTCGGCAGTCGCCGTGCCGCCCTCCGTGCGATCCACCCGCACATTCCCCTTGGCGACAATCTTTTCGATGCTGCTGCCCTCTGTTGCATCGCCAGGCGCACCGGCGTTTTCCGAACGGGTATAGTGGACCACCATCCGTTCGCAATGAATGATAAAATCGTCTCTTTCGGCCTTGACCTTTCCGGAAAAGGTAATAATTCGCTTGAGGTTATCCGCTTCGAGCGTGTCCGAATGGATCACCATGGGGCCGCCCCGCGACGCCTTGGCCGCGATGCCCTGCGCCTGGGCCGAGGGCTGCGCCGCAGACAGCACAAAAATCATCAGGCTGGCCCACCCAAGTATCTTCAAAGCCTGGGGCTTCATCTCGCTCACCTTAACAATGCTGGTCGATGGAAATGGCGGATCCTACCGGCAGGCGTCATCGGATGTGCGTTGTGACCTCCGATAAGATCTGGACCCTCTCTTGGTTCAAATCAAAGAAGAGACCTTTCCCCTCAACAGAGAAAAAAGGGCCTTCCAACTGGACAGGGGCGTCCGTCCGTACGGTTTTCTTCCCCTCGTCAATCAGAAGATGCTCGGTCAGGAGCCGATAGCCGTCCCCCGTCTCTCCTTTTATCGCACCACGGATTTCGATCTCACCGGTATCCCGGGAATAATCTCCCTCGTCCCCTTTGAGCTTGACCCAGGCGCCTTCTTTCGGTTCCACGGTGAGCAAAAAACGCGAAAAGTGAACGAACCGCTGATCCCTGGAGAAGCGGACAGATTCGGCATCGAGAATCCACCTCAGGCCCCGCTCGGGATCATCCTGCGTATAATGGATCTCGTTCAGTTGAATGCCTTCCCTGCTGACTACGTCGTCCAGCAGGGCAGCACCGCGGCCCACCCATTTCGCCCCGATCAGATAGGCCGCTACAACGGCAAGAAGGAGCCCTAGACCTACCATGGGCCAATGTTTCAGCAGAAAGCGCCCCATGCA
The DNA here is from genome assembly GCA_900498135.1 of uncultured Desulfatiglans sp. Taxonomy (NCBI): domain Bacteria; kingdom Pseudomonadati; phylum Thermodesulfobacteriota; class Desulfobacteria; order Desulfatiglandales; family Desulfatiglandaceae; genus Desulfatiglans; species uncultured Desulfatiglans sp. The sequence goes on along the minus strand of LR026961.1, from coordinate 1,973,713 downwards.
GTCCTTATTCAGTATATCAACCCAAAAAATCCATTGTAAAGACTATTTTCCGGCATACGCCGCAACGACTTCAGCCCATTTTCCCTGGCATTTGAGCAGCCACTCGCTCACCTCCCGCACCGCACCCTGACCGCCGTTCCGGCGGGTGATGAAATCGGCCATTTCACGGACCTCTTCGGCGGCATCGTTCACCGTCATGCGCAACCCAGCCTCCAACATCATCCCGAGATCCGGCAGGTCGTCCCCCATCGACGCAACATTCTCCACCTTCAAACCGCGCTCGGCGATCAATCGCCGGCACAGGGAACGCTTGTCGCCGACCCCCTGGTAGACGGCCTCGATCCCCAGTTCGCGCGCCCTGTAGGCCAAGGCATTCGAGGACCTGCCCGTGATGATGACGATTTCGATGCCGGAGGCGACGAGCATCTTGAGCCCCTGCCCGTCCTTGGAGTGGAAGGACTTGATCTCGACTCCGCGGTCGTCCAGCGTCACCCTGCCATCGGTGAGGACACCGTCCACATCCAGAAACAGGGCCTTGATCTGCTTCGCCTTCTCCTCCATCGGTTCCATCCGGCTTCCTCCATCAGCGGGAAAGCTTCCCTTCATGCTTCGTGCGGGTCCTCAGCCAATACAGCCCAGAGGCGGGCGAACGCGTGTTTTTCAAGGCACGAGCTTCGTGTCTTAAGCCTTGCCGGCAGGTCTTTTCAAGGTTCAGGATCTGACGAGGGCGTGAATATCTTTCAGCAGCCGGAGAAGGGGCCGCACGTCCTGGATGGGCAAGGAGTTGGGCCCGTCGCAAAGGGCCTGATCCGGGTCCGGGTGGACTTCCATGAAGACACCGTCAGCCCCGGCGGCAACCGCCGCCCGCGCCAGGTGGCCGATAAATTCACGCTGTCCTCCCGAACACGTCCCCTCCCCGCCTGGGAGTTGAACGCTGTGGGTGGCATCGAAAACGACGGGAAAGCCGAGTCCGCGCATGACGGCTATCGCGCGCATATCGACTACGAGGTTGTTGTATCCGAAGGATGCGCCGCGCTCGGTCAAAAGAATCTGCTCGTTGCCCGCAGCCAAGATCTTTCCCGATGCCGGCCCCATTTCCCAGGGTGAGAGGAACTGCCCCTTTTTTAGATTGACCGGAAGGCCCGTCCGGGCGGCGGCTACGACCAGGTCCGTCTGCCGGCACAAAAACGCCGGGATCTGGATCACATCGAGGACCTCGGCAGCCGCGGCCATGTCCTCCGGTCGATGGACATCGGAGAGAACCGGCAGCCCCGTCGATTCCTTCACCTTCCGAAGGATTTCCAACCCCTTTTCCAGACCCGGCCCCCGGTACGAGCCGATGGAGGTCCGGTTGGCCTTGTCGTAGGAACTTTTGTAAATCACGGGGATATCCAGATCGTCCCCCAACTCGCGCAAGCGATCCGCCACACGCAGCGCGAGCGCCTCATCTTCTATCACGCAAGGACCCGCAATCAGAAAAAATGGGCCTTTCATGCCCAGCAGCTTCGAACCGATTCTGATCGATTTGACTTCGCGTTCTCCCAAACCTGTTTCATCCCCCTCTTCCGACGGCAAAACCGCATCGAGCTGTGCAACCGCCTCTTGGTTCATGATTAGCCCAACCCCGCCGGGAAGTCAAGGAACCTCCGCCCAGGCCACAGGCAAACAGATGCTTGACCCGCGCTGAAAGAGGTGTTATTTTAAATTTGTTTAGGGCGGTTAGCTCAGGTGGATAGAGCGTTGGTCTCCGGAACCAAAGGTCGCGCGTTCGAGTCGCGCATCGCCCACCATAAGAAAATCAAGGGGTTGCGTTAATTCGCAGCCCCTTCTTTTTTGGGCTGGGGGCCGCACCCTGACCCGCTTCGCGACCTTGCGCTCTTCCAAAACCGCTTTTGGGTATCCCACTTTTCCTTACTGCAACCCTCAGGGTTCAAATGGGATGCAAGCGCTTCGAGTTCAGCGAAGGCGAATTCGATTCCACGGCGGGTGTTTGTGTGTGCTGAAAAACAAGGACGGATAAATTCTTCGCGGAGGTCGGCAAGCAGCTTCAGAAAGTGTCGAACATCGGAGAAGGCCTTCAGGTGCTCATCCCAGCTGAAGCCATCCCTGCTTCTGTCCCATGATGCCTTTGCCAATCTGCGTTGCTCATCCCAGAATACATCCAGAGGCTCGGGTGAGGCGTTCTCCCCTTCGCGAAGATACTCACGCAGAACGCAAAAGCGCCACATGCATCGCGCCCATAGGCGGACAAGCCTCGATTGGGGAGGGAAGGCCTTGACGACCTCATCGTAGAAGTATTTCGTGAAAGGCTCCGCAATGGAATCGAGGGTCTTTACCGCCAGAGTCGTTTCCTTGAGTCCTGTCATCTTCTCATTGTCTGCGATTCCGCTTACCTCCCGCCTGATTTTGGCCGGCCGCTGCGCGCTGCATGACACCCTTGCACGCAGCGGGTCCTGTTGATGAAGATCCACCGGCGCCGGGCTTTAACCTCATGATCCGGCGGGCCGGCGGCGTTTGGCGCCCGGCTGGGACTTCATCGACGGCGTGAGGCATAACCGGATGAAGCCCCATGGCGTTCTACTGAAGCGGAATGCGGATTTTCTGACCGGGATAGATCAGGTCGGGATCCTTGATGACCTCCCGGTTGGCTTCGAAGATCCTGGGGTAATCACTTGCCTTGCCATAAAACTGCTTTGCGATCGCCGACAAGGTGTCACCCTTCTTGATGATGTAATATTCCACCTTCTCCGTGACGGTCGGGGCCTGCATCCCATCGGCCCGCACATCGGAGACACCCTGGACGTTGCCGGCCATCAGCACCGCCTTTTCCATCGCGTCTGCGCTGACCGCTTTGCCCGAAAGGGAAACCACCCCGTCCGAGTAATCGACCCCCAGATCGCTGATCCCGGGATTCGCCTTCTCGATGTGCTCCTTGATCTTTTCCGCCGCTTCGGCATCGCGGTTGAACAGCTTCTGGCCTATCTCCTTGACAAAATCAAACAACCCCATAGCGCCCTCCTCTCTGAAATGGACTGATGGTATGTCTCAGTCCGTTAGCGTTCGTCCGAAAATGGTCTTTCCGGCCAATCTCGGCGTCAATCTGCCCGTTTGCTTGTGCGGTGACCTGCAGGCCTCTTTCGCACAAATGTCTGATCTTCTTATTATTAGCCAAACACGGACCCGCCGCGAAGCGGTGGGACTGAGCACCCGAAGGGTGTGAAGAAACCGGGACCCGCCGCGAAGCGGTGGGACTGAGCACCCGAAGGGTGTGAAGAAATATCCTCATTTCCGGATTGGAAACTGGCTTCTACCGGGAAATAACTTCCCCGGCCCGATGTCAACATTGCGCCTGCGAAAAGCCGGGTGGTGCCAAAAAACTATCGGTTCAGGCCGACAGCAGCCTCCAAATGTTTCATCACTTCCGGCTGAAGCCCGAGCCCCTCACCAAGGTTCCTGACGTAGGCTTCCTCCGCCGGCGTGTCGACCTTGATGGCCAGGAGCGAGGCGATGTAGAGCTGCGCCGCCAGCTCCGGCCGTCCTGCGCCTGCCCGGATCAGGGTTTCCGTGTCCATGGGTTTCTGCATCTCGACGTTCAGAAAAGCCTTGGCCTCCTCTGCAATCCCCATCTCACTGAGCTTCCCCACGATCCGCTGCACCTCGCCCTGGTCGATCTCCCCATCGGCCTTTGCAGCATTGATCATCGCCTGCAAAACGAGCCCGGCATTCTCCTCCAGCCTCTTCTCCTCCTGCGGCTCAGCAGGCGTCCTCAACCCGAGGGGGACCTCCGCCTGCGGCTGCCCGGCCTTTTTCAGCGCCGAAAAGGCCAGCGCGCCGAGGAGCGCCATCAAGCCTCCTCCCACGGCCCCGCCCATGGAGCGTTTGCCCCCACCGAGCAATGCGCCTGCCAGGGCGCCGATTCCCCCGACAGCGAGGTTCTTCTTCCCCCCGACCGCCTGCCCCGCCTCCTGCAGGATATCACCGAGCATACCCCCTATGCCGCCGCCCGAGCCGCCTCCGCCAAACAGAGAGGAAAGCAGCCCCTCCGAAGACCCCGAGCCACTTGAGCCGAGCGTGTGCTGCAAGCGCTGGCCAGCGGCAGAATTCACTCCCGGCTGCATCATTGCCCCAAGCAGTTCCATGATATTCACGATGTCGTCCCTCCCATTGCGGATGTTTAGAACCTCCACCGCCAAAACAGTCGATCAGGTTGTGCTACCTTGAAAGAACGCTTAAAAAAAACAGGTCGTTATGTTAAACTCTGTCCCGAGGTTCGGTTCGCGGAATGCCTTGGGATGAACCGTCCATGCCGTTGCATCGCTCTGAAGGAGATGTGCAAAGGGCATCCGATGAGCACAGTTCAACGTCCGTCCACGGGGCCCACCGTCTCCTCACATCCGGCCCCCCGTCCGGAAACCGCCGCCACCAAACCCGCCGCGGCCGCTCGAACCTCTTTCCGGCCCCGTTCCTCTTCGGAAGCCTCGGGGAAACACGCCGCCTCCGAAATTCTCCGGCGTCCGTGGTTTCCGGAACTGCTGTTCGCGGCGGATACGATCCCACACGTCCCCGCCCGATGCGGCACCCCGCAGCAGCATGCCAAGCAAGCCTCCAAGGTCAAACCCTCCGGGGAAATAGGAGTGACCCGAATCATACCGGTTCTGCCTGAACCTTCGCCGTAGTTCCTCCATTTCCCGAAAAGCCTCCTGGCTCCTTCCTGACTCCTCCTGGACCTGCCGCATCTCGGCGGCGATCTTCTTCTCCTCCTCCTGAAGATCGCGAATCCGGTTGACGATCATGTCATCATCCGGCCTCGGGGTCATCTTGGCCGCCAGGTAGAGGTCCGCAATCGACCCCTTCGTGATCTCTGCAACCTGAAGCCGCACAGCCTCTTGAAACAAGGCATCGGCCCCGGCTGAGAAGGCCTGTCGTTCCTGCAACAGGGTCTCGTATTTCTTTTCCTCTTCCTCGATTTCGTTCTCGATCTTGTCCTGGGCCGCCTCGCCCGCCTCCAGCGCCGCCCTGCGTTGAGCGAAGCCGGCGCCTTCGAGGGCCCTGGCTTCCATATCCCGCAGTTTCCGCTCCTCCTCGGCCGCAATGGCTTCCTGCCGTTCCGCATGGGCCTCGAGATGCACGGGCAGATTTGTCAGCATGTAATAATTCCTGCGGGCCTCGTCAAAACGGATCATCTTCGCCACCCAGCCATCGAGGGTCCTGGTCAGCGGACCCGCTTTGTATTCGGGTGTGAGGAACCGGCACTGCCAGAGATACATGAACAGAGGGTCCTCTTCGTAAGGTCTCCCCTTCTCGGCACGGTCGGCATTGGCCTGCTCCGCCTTCTCCCTCGCCCGCGCAACCCTGGCAGAGGCCTCCGCCGCACGCTTTTCCTGCGCCAGGTAAGCTTCCTGCGCGCTCAGTTCCGCCTTGACCCCTGCCGCTGCATCATCGAGCGCCTTCAGCAGATCGTCCCTCAGCCGCACGCTTTCCGCCCGCGACGCAGCCAGTTCGTTCTGCCTTTTCAACGAGTCGGAGATGGATTTTTCCATGTCCTGCAAGGCGCCGGCACGGCGGTCGAGCAGTTCGACCACCGTCCGGCCGGTTCGATCCAGGTGCGCAATGACCTGATTCGCAGCCAGTTCGTCCAGGCGGAACTTCGCCAGACGGCGGGCTTCTTCGGCCATCCCGGCACGGGTGGCTGCCAGACGCCGGTTCAAGGCCTCCAACCGCCCGCTGATCTCGTCCGCCCGTGCCTGTGCACCCGACAGGTGCTGCTCGATGACACCGAGCGTGTCCCTGCCATATCTCATCGCATCCCCATTACCATTGCGTGATAGCGCCGCCGCTGGTCGGCACGACGTATTCCGGAGTGATGAAACCGCGCTTCTTGGTCCCGACCTTTGGCCTGTCAACGATCCCGTCCTCCGCCTTGTCCCGCCTGATCTGTTCATAGATTTCGGCGGGGACGCGGAGCCCCCACTCTTTTACGACGGCGACCTTGCCGTCCTCCTCGGAGGTGACCGGCAGAGCCAGCCGTTTCCCGTCAACCGTGACCGCCTCTACGATGAGGTAATAGTTTCGGCCTGCAGGGTTATCGACCGGGTGCCGCCAGACGCCGCTCGGGGTCCCGGGGCGGGAAACGACCTGCAGGGTAAATTCCATGAGGATCAGGCTGTGGATGCCTTTCAAGGCCTCGAGGGCGTCACGGGCGGCATCGGAATCCCCGCTGCGGACAGCCGAAAGAGCCTGCGTGTAGATGGCCTCTGCCTTCACCCGCGCGCCGGGTTCGATTGCGTCTTTGACGACATCGGGCCCCAGCTCGCCGACCTCTTTGGAGATGCGGGCTTTATCCCGTTCCGATGGCCCGGCGTAAAGAAAATGATACCCCCCCCAAAGCGCCAGGATCAACAGGAGCACGATCCCGATCCGTTTGACCCAACGTCCCCTGCGGACGTACAGACGGGCAAGCATGGTTTTGAGGCCGGGCTCGGGCGGGCGATACGTGAAGCGCTCCTCGCGCAGGGCCCGAACCCCCTCGAGCAGCGTATCGTCGGAAACCTCGATGCCCTGCCCGGCGTAGATTTTTCGAAGCTTCTCGATCAGCGCCTTTTCGCTTTCCTCTGACCGCAGTTCCCTCTCGACCAGCGCCCGCTCATGGCGCAGCGTGTCCACCACATCCATGGCCAGCAGGACTTCGGAAAAATCTTGCTTCGACCCATTCTGTTCAGGCATGGCTCAGCGCCGGCCCCGCTTGCATGAGTTCGACCATACGGCGTTTGCCCTCTTCGACGGCCTCCGCGATCTCTTTTTCGTTGCGTGTCGCCAACTCGCGCATCTCGTTGATAAGGCTGTGGGATTTCTCCTGGAAGCTGATCACGGCGGCGACAAGGGCTTTGACGGATTCGGCCTTGAGCGTCGGGCCGTAGCCCGCGCGCAGCGCCTCTTCCTGGACTTTTCCGCCCACCTCCGCGATGGTCTCCAGGCCCTTGTTGATGCCCTCTTTCATGGCTTCCAGCGTGCGGGTGCTCTCGTGCAGGCCCTGCATGCTCGTGAAAGAGGCGTTCAGGGCCGTGAAGACGGTTTCGTTCGTGCCGAAAAACGACACCGCCTGGGAGTAGACACGCTCCTTTACAGAGGTCGACTGGACCAGCCTGGCCATCACGACCTCCGTCGTGTTGTAACTCACCGACAGGTTCTCCGCGAGGTCCTTGGCAATCTGGTAGCGCTTGTCCTGCTCCTGGAGCTCACGCAGACGCTCGTCACGTCCGAGTTCCAGCCGGGCGATCTGCTCCCGGTCGCCCTCCGTGTAGGCCTCGAGCGAGCGGGATGCCTCTTCGAGCCCGGCCTTGCTGCCGGCCACGGCCTCCTCCGCCTTTTTCAGGATCTGAAAAGCCATGACCTGTGACTCTTTCAGGGCCCCGCGAAAATCCTGGTAGGCCTCGAGAATCCGGTGCTCGCGTTCGATCTGATCCTTGGTGTCCGCAGTCACCTCGAGGTAGATCTCCTTGATCTCCTCGAACCGGCTCGGGATGCTGCCCCGGGTCACCTTCATCCAGGCATTCTGAATCCTTTCCATGGTGGAAATACGTCCGTCTTCCAGCTGGTCCACCATCGCTTTCGCATCATCCCGAATGCTGTCAAAGGCCGAGGTGATCTTTTCGTAGCGCTCACCCACCTTCATCAGGGTGATTTGTTCGCGGACCACCTGGTTGAAGACCGAACTGTGGCTCAAGGTCCTCGCGACAGCCACGGCCTTTTCTTCGTCCAGGTCGCTGATCTGACTGATCAGAGCAACGATCGGCGCCTCGTTCGGCTTTTCGGGCAGCAGCCCCAGTTGCCGCAATCCGCCTAACGCCTTGTCGAGATACTTGAGAGGGGTGTTGATGAGTTCGGTGGCAGTCATGAAGGTCTCCTTTCAGGCCGTTGAGGTCATGGTAGCGCGTCGAAAACCAAATATCCCCCGATGATCATACAGCAGAAACGCTCTTCAATGCGCGGAATTTTTCTTTGTCTTTCCTTGAGTGCGGAATGGTTACCCCCGTTGAGATTCACTCCTATCCAGCCGGAAATGGTCTTTTTGGCCAATTTCGGCGTTAGCCTGCACGTTTGCTTGTGCGGCGACCTGCAGGCCGCCGCGCAAAGGCCAGATTTCATCGATCTTGCCAGAACCGGGGCCCGCCTCGCAGGGGTGGGACGGGGCACCTGAAGGGTGTGAAGAAAGCGGGATCCACCCTGGAAGGGTAGGACTGAGCACGCGAAGGGTGTGAACAAACATCCTCAATTTCCGGATTGGAAACCGGGTCGAACCGGAAAAACATTCCCGGATGGATACCACTCAGGAAAAAGGCCCGGCCCGGTATTGCGGTCGAAGATGCGGGGCGGCCTACAGATCCCCCGGCCATTTCTTGACCGCGGCCATCCCTCCCTGCAGGTTGAAGGTGTTGTGGAACCCCATTTCATCCAGGAAGACCTGCGCCTCGTACGAGCGTACACCCGTATTGCAGATCAGGACGATCCGTTTGTCTTTGGGCACCTCGGAGAGCCTGCTGCGAAGCTCGTCCTGCGGGATGCTCATCCAGTGATCCGGATACTTCTTGACATAGGCCTCGGCGTTGCCCCAGTTCCGGCAATCCATGAAAAAGGTCTCCCCCTTTTCGCGCTGATCCCACCACTCGGCAAACTGATCGGTGTCCATGACACGGTTTTTCCCGTCGAGCATGTTTTCCGCCGCGTTCCCCAAGGCGTTCAACACGTCCATCGCCGACGAGAAGGGCGGCGAGTAGGGCAGTTCCAGATTGCTGATGTCCTCCGTCGTCGGCCTGTGCTTGAGAATGGCCGCCACGGCGCTGATGCGGGCCAGAAGGCCGTCCCCCTTGTTGCCGATCCCCTGGATGCCCAGGACCCGCCGGGAGCCTCTTTCCACCACCAGTTCGAGGTAGAGGAGGTCCTTTTCCGGGTAGAAGTGGGCCCTGTCGAACTGCACTACAAAGGTGGCGGCGGCATCGAACCCTTCCCGTTCGGCCACGCTCGGGCACAGGCCGCTGCTGGAGACCGACATGTCGAAGAGCTTCACCACGAAACTGCCGACAGCCCCCTCGAATTCGGCCCGCCCCCCGGCAAGATTGGTCCCGATCACGCGGCCCTGACGATTCGCGAGAGAACCGAGCGGCCAATAACCCGGTTTGCCCGTGATGAGATTCGGGATCTCCACGCAATCGCCGCCGGCGTAGATCAGCGGATCGGAGGTCTGCATGCGCTTGTCGACCACGATGGCTCCCCGCTCCGACACCGCCAGCCCGGCCTCCCTCGCCAGGTCCACGTTGGGCGTTACACCCACGGCCATCACCACCAGGTCGGCCTCCAGGGTGCCTCGTCCAGTCAGCACGCCCGTGACATGCCCTTCACCCTCGATCCGATGCACCTGCTCACCCATCTGGAATGCGACGCCGTTCTCTTCCATGTGCCGCTGGGCCATCCGAGCCAAAGTGGGGCTGACGATATTCGGGAGGATCTGGTCTTGAATCTCCACCACGGTAGTTTCGATCCCCCAGAGGTCGCTCATGGCCTCAGCCATCTCGAGCCCTATCGCACCCGCTCCGATCACGACGGCCTTGCCGACCTGCCCCTCGGCGATCCGCGCCTTGATCTGGACCGCTTCATCGAGGCTGGAAACGGTGAAGACCCCCTCGAGCTGAGCGCCCGGGATCGGTAGGCGCCTGGGCCTGCTGCCGGTGGCCAGCACCAGCTGGTCGTAGGCGATCTCGCTTTCCCTGCCCGTCTTCAGATCGACGATACGGAGCTTTCTGCCCTCCCGATCGATCGCTGTGGCGCGGGTCTCCGTCATCACCTCGATCCCTTTGGCGTCCCTGAAAAACCGCTCATCACGCAGCATATGAAAGCTGGTCGACTGCAGCTGGTCCGGGTCGCTGACATCCCCTGATACATAATAAGGAATCCCGCAACCGCCGTAAGAGATCATACTGCCCTGATCGACCATGATGACGCGGGATCCAGGTTCGAGCCGCTTGAAACGGCAGGCCGCCTTGGGACCCAAGGCGACGGCTCCAACAATGACAATCGTCTGAAACATGGCACTCACTCCCCGGATAATCCTTCCCAGGCTCTTGCCGCACCCTGGGAAGTCAAAGGGTTTCCACCCGTAAACGCAATTGCACCGACTGGTTGTCCTTCCAGCTCCTGCCACACACATCCCGTGTTTTCGAGACGTACGGACACCGGCAGCATCGAGCCGTGGCAACGGCCATGGCCCTCCGCCGTAAAACACAACGGCCGCCTGATCAGCCGACAGAGTTCTTTTCGGGTTGAAAACCGTTTTGAGACATAGCGTGCCGGACTCCTTCGCCCGTGCGCGCCGCAGGCGGATCGAATCGAGGCTATCCTAGAGCATCGGCTCGGAAAGGTTAAACTTTTTTTGTCTTTCGCCGTATTTCCTTCCGTGATATCGTAGGATTGAAGAACGCCAGGAGCGTCCATGCGGAAATGGTTTCCCGGCACAACCCTGCTTCCGATCCGGAAAGGGGAGTTTTTCTTCACACCCTTCACGTGTTCGGCCCCGCCCGTTCGGAGCGGGTCCCGGCTCTGCCGATACCAAGAAAATCGAGCGTTCGGGCGGAGGCGGTCTGCAGGTCGACGCCTAAGCAACCATGCGGATCGACGCCGAGATTGGCCAAAAGGACCCTTTCCGGATGAGGACTTCTTGAATCACATGACCCCCCATCGCAGGAGGAAAGATCATGCGTTTTTGCTTGAAGCCGGCCTGCCGCCATGCCCTGGTTTTCCTGCTCGCCGTCACGGCGGCCGCGGTTTTCCCCTATCTGGGCCGGGCCGCCGATCCAACCTTTGAAAACAGTCTGGGAATGAGGTTCGCTCTGATCCCGGCAGGATCCTTCATGATGGGAAGCCCGGAAAACGAGGCAGGACGAGATGCCGATGAAGCGCTGCACGAAGTCCGTATCTCGAAGCCGTTCTACCTCCAGACAACCGAAGTCACGGTGGGACAGTGGCGCAGCGTGATGGGGTCCAGGTGGTGGAAACGCGACCGTGAGAGCATAAAGCCCATGACCAAGGTGTCCTGGTTCGACTGCGAGGACTTCGTCAAAAAGTTGAACGCCATGGGCGAGGGTACCTACCGCCTGCCAACCGAGGCCGAATGGGAATACGCCTGTCGCGCCGGCAGCCGGACCGCCTACGCCTGGGGAGATGCCCTGACGTGTCGGCAGGCCCTCTTCGGGAACAACAGCATCAAGTCTCCCGAATGCATTTCCGCCGTGAAAGAGGCCGGGCTCGAGCCGGACGGACCGGCGCCGGTGGGAAGCTACGCCCCCAACGCCTGGGGGCTTTACGATATGCACGGGAACGTCTGGGAGTGGTGTCTCGGGTGGTACGGGAAGTACCCTGCCGGGCCGGTGACCGATCCTGCCGGCGTGGCGGGTGACTCCATGAAGGTCCGGCGCGGCGGCAGCTGGTTCAAAGGTCCACTGACATGCCGCTCCGCCAACCGCAACTTTGCGCACCCCGCCAGCCGCTACCGGACACTGGGTTTCAGGGTTCTGCGGGTGGCCGATTGAGCGGTAGCCCGGTCAGGGCCGAACCACCGCAGACCGCAGTCCCCATCGTGGTCCATCCCCGGGCTGCAAACCCCGGCGACACCCTTTCCATGCAGGCGAAAATCGTATAAATACCTATGGGATTACGCAAAGGCCAGCACATTCGCATCGAAATCGTCAAGGCCGCTTTCGGAGGCCGCGGGATCGGCCACTTCGAGGGGCGCGTCGTATTCGTCCAGCATGCCGTCCCCGGCGATATCCTGCAGGCGCAGGTGATCAAGAAAAAGCAGAATTGGGCGGAGGCCCGCTTCGTGGGGCTGATCCGGCCGTCCAGCGACCGTATCGTCCCGCCCTGCCCATACAGCGGGTATTGCGGCGGCTGTCAGTGGCAGCATCTGACGTATGAAAAGCAGTTGGCATACAAGCGATCTTTCGTATCGGAAAGCCTGGCCCACATTGGAGGACTGAGCCATGTCACTGTACACGAAGTCCTCCCATCCCCCGCCCGTTTCGGCTACCGCAACAAAATGGAATTTTCCTTTTCCGACAGACCGTGGCTCCTTCCTCATCAACTTGGTTCCGGCGAAGCTCCACCCCCTTTTGCGCTCGGTCTGCATGTTCCTGGGACCTTTTTCAAGATCATCGACCTGGATTCGTGCCTCCTGCAGAAAGAAGAGGGCAACGTCATCCTCTCGGTCGTCAAAGACTTCGCGCGGCAATCGGGGCTTCCTGCATACGGGCTCAAGAGCCACGCGGGCTTCTGGCGCTTCCTGACCGTCCGTCGTTCGGACGCAACCGGGCAATGGCTGGTCAACCTCGTAACCGCCCAAAGCCGGCCAGACGCCATGCGCGACCTCGCCAAGATGCTGGCCGAACGGATCGAAGGGGTCACCACCGTGGTCAACAACATCCATTCAGGGAAGGCCTCCGTGGCCGTCGGCAGCCGTGAAGACCTGATCTTCGGCGAGGGGTTCCTCGAAGATCGGATCGGCCCTTATCGCTTCCGCATCTCAGCGAACTCCTTCTTCCAAACCAATACGGCCGCAGCCGAACTCCTGTACCGAACCGCCGGCCACTACGCCGGACTCACAGGGAAGGAAACCATCCTGGATCTCTACAGCGGGACCGGGACCATCCCGATTTTTCTTTCCGCTCAGGCGGCACAGGTCGCGGGAATCGAGATCAACCCCTCTGCCATCGAGGACGCCCGCAGGAATTGTGAAGTGAACCACATCCGAAACTGCCGCTTCCTATGCGGCGATACCCGGGAAATCCTCAAAACGATCGGGCAGGCCCCGGATGTGCTGATCGTCGACCCACCCCGCGCCGGACTGCATCAGGACGTTCTTCAGCAAATCCTCGACCTGAGGCCCGAAAGGCTCGTTTATGTCTCCTGCAACCCGTCCACTCTGGCGCGGGATCTGGCCCTTCTCGCACCGGAATTCGAAACACTGGAGATCCAGCCTGTCGATATGTTCCCCCACACCTACCACGTCGAATCGGTCGCGCGCCTCATCCGCCGCAGACCGTTCAGCGCGTTGGGCTCAATGCTCCCCCAGCATTCGACGGCCTGAAACCAAACCACCCTGATTCCTTATTCTTGACCGGTCGGAATCCTAAAAAATCTCCATCCTGAAATGATTTCGCGGTAGAACCCGGTTTCCAATCCGGAGATGAGGATATTTCTTCACACACTGCGCGCGCTCAGTCCCACCCCTGCGGGGCGGGTCCCGGTTTGGCCGATAATTTCCGGTAGAACCCGGTTCTCCATCCGGAAATGAGGATTTTTGGCCAATACCAAGGAAATCAAACGTTTCCGCGGAGGCGACCTGCAGTCGCCGCACAAGCGAACGTGCAGATTGACGGCGAGATGGGCCAAAAAGACCATTTCTGGATGGAAGCAAAAAAAAGTTGACAGGGATAGCGAAAATTGTATGATGGTTGATCTAGAGTTTATCCGACGGAGAATCCCTGCCAGGGCGGGAACTTTTCAGCCTCGGGTTCGAAGAAGGTTAAAGGGGGTGATTATCGTATGAATAGATCCTTTCTCAGACACCAGCGGGTGATGGATCCTTTCGGCACAGGCAAGCTGGAGGCTCTTCTTTCCCGACGTGGGTGCCCCTTTCCTTCACGGCAGGTCGAAACCTCTCATCAGGTGGGCTGATGTGAAAACCGCACTGTAATGGGCTGCAAGGCCCCGGAAGGTTAGGCAAGCACCTTCAGCTGTGCGCTGAGGTGCTTTTTTTATTTTTCGCATCGAGGTACGTCATTATGAAGGTAATCGTTCACAACAACCAGATCGAGAAAGCCATCAAGGATCTGAAACGGAAACTGACCAAGGAAGGATTCTTCTCGGAGATCAAGGAGAGGCGGTTTTACGACAAACCGAGCGTCCAGAAGAAGAAGAAGCAGGCCAAAGCCGCCAAGCGCCGCCGCAAAAGGATGAAACGCATCTAACCCTCGAGACCGTCTTCGGCAAGGCCTTGCCTGGATTACCGCTCTGGCCTCCCGGCAGAGCCTTGCCGCAGAACCCTGCAGCAGCCCCCGATCCCCCCTCCCTCGTCCAGCCCGGAATGCCCTTCCCAACTGGTTTTTCCGCTTGACAAAAATCGGCCTAATAGGTAAATACGGCAAAATTGTCCATCAGGTGGCAGAGCAGATTGTAAACCCTTTCCGTAAGAGGCCTTACCACATGAAAAATCCAGCAGATTCCTCCGAAAAACCTTCGAAGGGTGGGTGGATCTTTTTCCTTATGGGTTTCATTGGATCACTGATCGTGGGGTGGGTGATCTTCCCCATGGTGCTTTACTCCAAACAGGCCCAGCCGATGAATTTCGACCATGCCTTGCACATGGATCCGGAGCGGGTGTTCGGCATCGACGGCGACACCGAGACGGAGCGTTGCCTGTTTTGCCACGCCTTCCGGGACGACGGCACCTTCGCTGGGATTCCGAAACTGGAGAATTGCACCCAGTGCCACGACGACCCTGACATGCCCCTGGGTGAAAGCGAAGAAGAGCAGGCCTTTTTGAACGCATATGTCGCTGATGAAAAGGAAATCCCCTGGCTGTCCTATTATCGGCAGCCCGATTGTGTCTATTTTTCCCATATCGCTCACGTCAACATGGGACAGATGGAATGCCGCGTATGCCACGGAGATCACGGCCAGAGTGAAGTCCTCCCGCCCTATGAGGAAAACCGGCTGACAGGGTACAGCCGCATGATCTGGGGCAAGCGGATCTCCGGATTCAAGGAGAACACCTGGGATCGGATGAAGATGGACGACTGTGCCGAATGCCACACCGAAAAGGGGCAGGAACAGAATAACGCTTGCTTCGTCTGCCACAAATAAGGGGATGACTGCGATGAAACTAGACAGAAGGAATTTCATCAAACTGATGGTCGGGGGCGCCGTAGGTCTTCAGGTGACGCCGCTGCCCTGGAAGATCACCGACGATATAGCCATCTGGACTCAGAATTGGCCTTGGGTGCCCGTTCCTGCCAAAGGGGCTTTCGATCATGAGACCTCCGTTTGCTCCCTGTGTCCGGGGGGCTGCGGCATAGAGGTTCGTAAGGTCGATGAACGTGCCGTCAAAGTCGAGGGCCGTGAAGATTACCCCATCAACCCTGGCGGACTCTGCCCTTTGGGTATGGGCAGCCTTCAGCTCCTGTACAACGAAGACATCCGCTTCACTGGCCCGATGAAGCGTGTCGGCCCCCGAGGGGCAGGCGTATTTCAGGACATCTCGTGGGATGAAGCTTTAGAGATCCTGTCGAGTCGCGTGAACGTCCTGCGTAGAAACAACCGTCCCGAGGCCGTTGCCGCCATCGACGGAAACCCGGTCGAATCGACGGCCTCCCTGTTGATCCAGCGCCTGATGCAGACCATCGGCAGCCCAAACTATCTCCGCGTCCCCTCCTTTGAAGATACAGACCGGATGGTCAACCTTTTGATGCAAGGCGTAGACGGGCCGGTTGCCTATGATCTGGAGAATGCCGATTTCATCCTCAGCTTCGGCTGCGGACTTCTTGAAGGCTGGGGCGCCCCGGGCCGCATTCTCGGGCTTTGGGGAAAATGGCACGATCGTGAGAACAAACACAAGCCGACCGTGGTTCAAGTGGAATCCAGGGCATCCAACACGGCCTCCAAGGCGGATCAATGGGTTGCAGCCGCTCCTGGAACGGAGGCCGCTCTGGCCCTCGGCATCGCCCATGTGATCATCAAGGACGGATTATACGACAGAGAATTCATCGAGCAGAAGACCTTCGGCTTCCATCCATGGAATGCCGCCGACTGGAAAGAGCATCAGGGCTTCCAGGGACTGGTCCTCTCCGAATATACGCCCCGGAAGGTCCAGGAGATCACCGGGGTCCCCGCAGACCGCATCGTCTCTCTGGCGCGCTCTTTCGCCAAAGCCAAGGCCCCCGTCGCCATCTGGGGAAAGGGCAAAGGCGATCTGAATGGAAGCCTTTACGAGTCCATGTGCGTCCACAGCCTCAATGCCTTGGTGGGCAACATCAACAAGCCGGGGGGGGTGCTGGTCCTCGATCGTCTCCCGCTGAAGCAGTTGCCTGAAGCACCCCTCGATCCAACAGCCGAAGCCGGACTCAAAAAGACCCCTGTCGGAGCGGCGGCCGCCGAAGACACCCCATTTGCCGCCAATCTGTTGACCCGTTTCAATGAAGCCCTGTCGGCGGGTGGCCCTTCCCCTGTCGAACTCCTGATGGTTTTCGGGGCCAACCCGGCCTTTACCATGCCCGACGGCGGTTCTATGCGGCGGGCGCTCAAAGCCGTTCCCTTCATCGTGAGCTTCTCTCCATTCCGTGACGAGACAGCCTTCATGGCCGACCTCGTTCTGCCTGATCACATGGGCTTCGAAAAGTGGAGCGAGATCATTCAGCCGCGAGGGGTTCAATACCCGCTCTACGGTCTGGGTAAACCGGTGGTCAAACCCCTGTATCAGACACAGGAGGCGGGTGAAACCATTCTGAAGCTTGCCCGCAAGCTGGACAAAGCGGTCCAAGAGGCCTTCCCTTGGAAAACCTTCGAAGACATCATGGCCTATCGGGCGGAAGGCCTCTTTGAGGCCGGCGCAGGCCTTGTGCGATACAAACCCGCGCAACCTCCGTGGGGGTGGAAACCCTTTGCCGAGCCTGCGGCCGGTTTTAAATCCTCCAAGGACATGTGGCAGAAAATCAAGGCATCCGGGTTGTGGTACCAGCCTCTCGATCATCAGCGGGCCGCCATGACAACCTTCAAAACCCCGTCCGGCCAGTTCGAATTTTACTCCACCCGGCTGGAAATGAAGCTGAAAGATCTGAACAAGGCCCCCTCCTCGGATCTCGTCTGCATGCCGCATTTTGCACCATCCTCGCCGCCGTCGGATTCTTCGCGGTACCCGCTGACGATGGTGCCTTACGACATGGTGAACCTCGTCAGCTCCTGGCTGCCCAACCCGCCGTTCTTGAACAAGACCCTGTTCCCGGAACAGCTGCGGAAAGACGCATCCTACGCCGAAATCCATCCCGATACCGCCAAGGCGTACGGGTTGAAGCAAGACGACCTGGTGCGGGTGGAATCGGCGGCTGGTGAAGTCCGAGTGCGCGTGTGTCTTTTTGAAGGCGCCATGCCGGGTGTTGTCTATCTGCCTTTTGGATTGGGGCATACCGCTTACGACGAATTTTCACGCAACAAGGGCGTCAACCCGAATGACATCATCACAGCCGGGGCCGATCCCCTGAGCGGTCTGCCGGTCTGGTGGAAGACCCCTGTCCAACTAAACAAAGTCTAGCAGCGAGGTAGATCGTGAAAGAGAAACCTGCCAACGGCCACAGCTACGGCATGGTCATCGATCTGGACAAGTGCACGGGATGTGGCACTTGTATGGTGGCATGCAGTGCCGAAAACAACGTGTCGGTCCGCCCCGATGAATCGGATCCTCAGCGTCGGCTCACGTGGATGCGCCTTTACAAGGTCACCAACGGCAAACCCTTCCCCGAGACCGAAGTCAGCTATTTCCCGCGGCCTTGCATGCAGTGCGACCACCATACCCCATGCGTATCCGTCTGCCCTGCCACAGCCACAGAAATGGATTACGAAACCGGAATCGTGAGTCAGATCTACACCCGCTGCATCGGCTGCCGTTACTGTATGGCCGCCTGCCCTTACCATGCCCGCGTCTTCAACTGGTGGGACGGTTATTTTCCGAAGAGCAAAGGGATGACCCGCTACCTGTCACCTGAGGTCTCCCCCCGGATGCGGGGTGTCGTCGAGAAGTGCACATTCTGTCATCATCGCCTGATGCGGGCCAGAACCCAGGCCTATGCCGAAGACCGGCGCGAGTTGGAAGAAGGCGAATACATCACCGCCTGCGCCGAGGCTTGCCCCGCACAGGCGATCACATTCGGGGATCTCAACAATCCCGATCACCAAGTGGCGAAGTTGATCAAGAGCCCGTACGCCTTCCGCCTGCTCGAGAAGCTCGGCACCGAACCCAAAGTTTATTACCTTTCGAGCAAGGATTGGGTGCGGAAGCTCGGAGACAACTTTCTGCCCGGCCAGTTTGAACCCGTTACAAAGGTGAAAATGGGCTGACCCGCCCATTTTGTCGCATACCTCAACAGGAGGATCGATTCATGGATTCCGCATTGATTCCAGAAGGCGTCAAAAGATGTTCGCCCAAGGCATTCTTCTTTTGGACCCTGCCTTGGCTTGCACTGCTGCTCTGGGGGGGCATTTCGGCTATTCTGTGCCTTTGGAAAGGCCTCAACCAGACCAACATGTCCGACTACTTTGCCTTCGCCCTATGGATCGTATTCGACCTGGCGATTATCGCCCTTGGCGCCGGGGCTTTCTTCACCGGGTTTCTGACTTACATCATCGGGCGAAAGGAACTCAAGGACATCATCAATGCCGCCGTCATCATCGGATTCATCTGCTATTCCGGCGCCGTTGCCATGCTCGGGATCGACATCGGCCAACCGATCCGCGGCTGGTTCATCTTCTGGCATGTCAATGTCCATTCCATGCTGGCCGAGGTGTCCTTCTGCATTACCTGTTATCTCGGCGTTCTGCTGATCGAATACATCCCATTGATCCTTGAAAATCCACAGATCGAAAAGGTCAAGCCCCTGCGCCTTTTCGGGCAGAACCTGCATGGGATCATGGCCATCTTCGCCGCCACGGGCACCTTCCTTTCCTTTTTCCATCAAGGCTCCCTCGGCGGTCTTTACGGTGTGATGTACGCACGCCCCTTCGCCTTTCGTGAAGGATTCTATGTCTGGCCCTGGACCTTTTTCCTCTTCATTCTTTCCGCGATCGCTGCCGGGCCTTCTTTCACCATCCTTTGCACCAAACTGGCACAAGCCATCACCCGCAAACGCCTGGTGCCCGACAAGGCCTTCCAGACGTTGGCGAAGATCTCGGGTTCTCTGCTGGGTGTATATATGATTCTCAAGATCGCCGACACCTTGGGCTGGATCTACGGAATCTCCCCCGCGGCCGGACTTACCTTCATGGATTACTTCAAGGAAGGGCCTTACGGGGTCTGGCTGCTGGTCCTCGAAATCGGGGTCTTTGGCATTATCCCGGCGATCATTCTTCTCACGCCAAGTGCGCGCAAGAGCGAAGGCTGGCTCATTACCGGCTGTCTGATGAACTGCACCGGCATTGTTTTGAACCGGTTCACTTTCACCATCGTAACCCTTGCCATACCCGTCATGCCATTCGACGAATTCATGAGCTATCTGCCCACCTGGCAGGAATGGGGTATTTCCCTCGCCGTGATTGGCTACGGCTTCTTGCTTTTCTCTCTTTCTTATCGCTATCTACCTGTTTTCCCGAAAGAAAGAGAACTTAACCCGGTCGTCGAATAGGCAGGCCGGTCCTGAAGGGAGAAAGATATGTTTCCGTTTATTTTCGAATGGCAGTGGAATGCGGACCACTACATATTTCTGGGGCTGCTCTATCTCGTCCTGATCATTATCGGCACGGGCCTCACGATTGCCGGCATCAAAACCGTCCTGCAGATGATGGGATTCATGCGGGAGAGGCACTTTCACCATTGAGGTCTGATCGCTTTACCGACTAAGCACCCTTTCCAGCGAACCGGCGGCTCCGTAAGTGCTCCGGTTCGCTTTTGTCTTGCGGGATTATCATTCGACTTTTCCGGATCACCTTCAGCTGAATCCCCAAAACTGGAAGCGATCTTCGCAGAATTGCCACGAGGTTTCCTGCACCCCGGACAAGCGTTTTATTTGTCACAGGGACCCCTATCCAAGAAAGCGCCCTATGAAACAAGATGGGAAAGCGGCATGACGCCGAAACCCGCCATCATCTTCGACTGCGACGGCGTGCTCTTCGACTCGTGTGAGGCAAATGTCGCCTACTACAACCACCTCCTGGCGCATTTCGAACTGCCTCCCCTCTCGCTCGAAGATGTTCCCTATGTGCATATGCATACCACTGAGCGGTCCATTCGAAGGATCTTTCGAAATTCGCCTTTCCTCGAAGCCGCCCTGGACTACCGGCGGGAAGTCGATTACAGGCCGTTTATCGAAAAGATGGCGATGGAGCGCGATCTGAAGGAGATTCTCCGAACACTCCGGCCGAATTTCCGACTGGCGGTCGCTACCAACCGTACTGGCAGCATTCACGATGTGCTGGACGCATTCGATTTGCGTGAATTCTTCTCCCTCGTTGTTTCATCGCTCGATGTCATAAACCCCAAACCTCATCCCGAACCCTTGCTGAAGATCCTGCAAGCCTTCGATCTGGAGCCGCGTATGGCAGCCTATGTAGGCGATTCCGCAGTGGATTCCGAAACTGCCGCGGCGGCCGGCGTGCCCTTCGTCGCTTACCGAAACCCTTCGCTTGCAACGCCCTGGCATGCTGAACGTCTAGGGGTCCTCCCTTCGCTTGTGCAAGACCTTCTGCCGTTTTCCAGGACGGATCTCAAAAACGCTCTATAACGGAATTGATTCAAAGGCGCTCATGGTGAGAAGACCGCCATCAATCCCAGACGCTCTGGACAATCGTCGGTCGTAGCAAGATCACCAATTCGCGCGTGATATCCTGCTCTTTTTCCCACCTGAAGAGCCTGCCGAGATAAGGAATATCCCCCAAAAATGGCGTCTTTTTCTCTTTGGTGGATTTGAACCTGTCGATCAAGCCCCCAATGAGCAATCCTTCGCCGTCTTTCACCTTAGCGAAGGTCGCCATTTCTTTCAGACGGACCCGCGGCAAACCCACTTCGGCCCCCTCACCCGATGAACCGAATTTCCTGTATTCGATCGGCTCCTGCAGCTCCGATGTGATCGGCACGATATAGAGGATAACCCCCTCATCGATGATGTTCGCCATCACGGCGAGCCCGATCCCGGAGAGCACCGATGCCGTCGTCACCGTATACGTCACGGTCATGGTCTCCGAATCGACCGTAGTCTCCACTTTGTCTATGTAGGTAATATTCTCCCCCACGGTGATGGTGGCCCCCCGACCGTTCAAAAGGCTGATCTTCGGGTTGGAGACGATCTGGGTCTCGCCGTATTGCTTCAACGCGGAAAGCACAAGGTCGAACTTGTAGGGATCAAGGCTGATCTTGCTGATCCATTTGACCCCGTCGGCGGGGTAGATTGCCCCGCCTTCTCCAAATTCGATAGTCCCGGAAAGCGAATGGTTGAAAAGTCCATCCCAGTCGATTCCCAGCTCTGAGCCACGGTCGAGAATGACCTCCAGGATTTTGGCTTCGATGACCACCTGCCGGCAAACCTGCCGTCTCAAATTTTCGAGATAGGTCTTTATCCTCTTGTGCGTAGCTCGAGATGCCGTGACAGCCATGGTTCCCACGGGCCGGTCTACTACAAAATACCCGCCTCCGCTCTCTTCGATCATTTTGGAGAGATTCTCCTCCAGCATCTTCCAGAAATCCATCGGTTCGCGCAGAGAATTGCTGACCAGCACCTCACCTCTCATCTTCCCCTTGACCTCTCCTCCCCCCAGGAGATTCCCCCCGACAGACGTGGTGAATTCCTCGTTCAGGAACGGGATCGGCAGCCGATATTCCCTGGTTTCCTTATATGTTACGATAATGGTCCGTTCTTGGAGGGTATAGAAGCAATCAACCTGGCATAAGAGATTGTCCAAAGCACCCCAGTAATTCTCCTCGGGTCGTATATCGACGTCGACGAGCCGGTCTTGATCGACATCCTCCGCCCAGCTTATGGAATACCCCTTGAGGCCCGCCACCTCCTTCAACACCTTGTTGAGAGGAACCTTGCCGCCACTGGAAAGGATCCGTGCACCGGTCGGCAGATACGAGGGGCCTTCATCGATTTGACAATCGAGAGGCGGCAGTCGATATCCGCCGCAGCCCACCGCCGATCGCTTCCCATTCAATCGTTCACGGCTCTCGTCATCGGCCGATAAATCGACAAGGGTTCCTCTGGAGCCCTCTTCGGCGGGTCCTTTGGCCGGCAACCACGCTTCGGGTATCGCACAGCCCGGAATAAAAGGCAGCCAGAAGACCAGCCCGATGACACAAAGGGATAACGTCCTCATTTCAATCCCCTCTGGTGGCGGCATAACGTCTCCAATTTACGCCGTACGAAGTCGGACTCGCGCTTATCCGCCGGACCTTCGCCCTGGCTGATCTCCCTGTACTTTCGGCACGCTTCCGACACGTTTCCCAGCGCCTCGCACGACCGCGCAATGGCGAGGCTGCTTTCTGTCGAAGGACCGAAAAGATCTTCGTATTTGTGAAACCAGGAGAGCGCAGCGGCCAGTTCCCCTGCTTCCTCCAGAAATACGCCGTAATCGTAAAAGGCCTCCGGAACAAGAAGATGACCGTTCCGGGCTGCAATATCGAAAAACAATCGGGCCTCTTCGCTGTCCCCAAGCTTCGCTGAAGCCACCGCCGCGTAAAGGGCCATCCTGACGTCTTCCGGATCCAGCTTCAGGGCTTCTGCAGCAAAATAACGCCCCTTCGCCGCGTTTCCGAGGGAAGAATAAAGATAGGCCATTCTCTTCAAGACATGGATGTTTTCCTTGAGGATGGTCGAATTCTCTTTCATCAGAAGGAACGCCCGCTGATAAGAGAGCAGCGCTTGATCGATTCTCTCGTTCCGCTCCGCATTCCGGGCCTCTACAACCAGGCTGAGCACATCTTGCCGGCGATCCCTTTCTTGCTTCAAGCGATGAAATGCGTCTAAAGATCCGTCCGCCACCCCGCGCACAACAAGGATTCCCTCACCGCCCTCTTTCTCTTCGGGTTCAGGGCGGATGATAAAAATGTTTTCCATCTCATCTTTTATGAGTCCATTGGCCTCGAGGATGACTTCCATCGCCAGATCCCACGGAACCTCCTTCAATGACAGTGACAATTCGCCTTTCACCCCTTCATCGACAATGATGTTTTTTCCGCTGACCTCCGAAAAGACCCTGAAAACGTTGTGCAGATCCGTTTTGAAGAAATCGAGGGTCATTTTTTCTTTATTGCAGGAGCCTGCCCGTCCCGGGCTCGCATTGGCGTCGACATCCCGCTCAGGAGGCTTTCTAAGAGGCGGTGTCTGTTCTGACGACGCCGTTTCAACCGCCGCGCCGCCGGATCCAGCACAGAGGACTTTCAACCGGTTTGTCTCCTCTGTGATTTCGAACTTGAAAAGCCGGTTCGGCTGCGCAGAAACGAGCAGCACACGCAAACCCATTTCCACAGGGGTCACCTCGATGTTCGCTACCGGACACCCGTCCAGGGAAATCGTTTCCGGCAGCGCCCTGCCCGCTCGAGCCGCTTCGAAATCGATGATCAGTCGCGCGGGTTCAGTGCTTCCGAACACCCGATACGATCGGCAATCCCCATGGATCCCGATAACCGCCTTTTCGGCTGTTCTCTCCTCCACCTGAATCCACGAAATCTCCCCGCCAAACACCGGGCCCTTCCACAGCATCAAACAGAACAGCATCGGCACCCATGCTCTGCGCATTACATTCTCCCCTCTCTTGCCAGGCCGCTCAAAGCCTTCCGGACCTTCCCTCGCGCGTGGTTCATGCCCAAAGGAGCCAAACCCGCAGTGTCTCCCCCTGCCGGATGGCACCGTCTATCTTCCGGCGCCAGCGGATGGCAGGCTCCATTCGATCGCCGTATTTTCAGGGCCACCCTCATGGATGGCCCTGTCTTGCACGACAACGACCTTTCGAATCGATGCCACGCCCAGTGGGGTCTCACGGTCCTCGCTCACAATCTCTTTGACAAAACCGCCCCGAATGCCGGTGCCTTCGCGAACCAGAAATCCGCGTCCGCCAGAGGATTGAACGAGGGCGACCGTCCGTTCCCCGTTCTTGATGATCGCGTTCAACGTCAGTTCATAAACCGCCATAGACTGCAATTCACTTCCCCGACCACCCTCCTCCTTAGAGACGCCCTGTGCTTCACATTTTGCGTCAGCCACTGGATCCTCCTCTCCTTCCTCTGTAGCGAGAAACGGCGAAAATGGATCCAGGGTTACCTCGAGATCGCCTGCTTCCACTGAATCACTCCGGGCAATGACGGGCTGACTGCAGCGAGCGTCCCTTTCCAAGGCGGATTCCTCGTCTGCTGCGGAAGCAGAGCCCTCTCCTAAGGAATGCGCGGCAAGCGTAACCAAAAGCAGGCAAGCCATCTTGACGCCTCTGCACGTCCAATCTTTTCTATTCACGGACCTCCCCCTTGAACCGATAGGTCACCAGCGTGCATCGGGTAATCAACATAAATGAAAGCGGTTTTTCCGGTCTCATCGATAAATTCAGGACATGGACTATCCGCTCCAACGAACTGATCGTGGTAAGAAAAGCAACCACACTGCGATAACGCCCTCTGACCTCGATCGAAACAGGAATCTCGACGAAGAAATCCTTCTCGACCTCCTTCTGCGGACTGAACGACAAAAATTCCAAACACGACTCTTCG
Source organism: uncultured Desulfatiglans sp. (assembly GCA_900498135.1). Taxonomy (NCBI): domain Bacteria; kingdom Pseudomonadati; phylum Thermodesulfobacteriota; class Desulfobacteria; order Desulfatiglandales; family Desulfatiglandaceae; genus Desulfatiglans; species uncultured Desulfatiglans sp. The sequence continues at coordinate 1,949,214 of LR026961.1, read as the reverse complement.
CCCTTCGCCGTAATGCTCCTTAGAAGCGTGGGGATCTCCCTCGAATCGGGCAGGATGCTCAACGCCTGCTCCAGCCGTGCATCCGCAGCCCTCCGCTCTTCCTGCAATCGCGCCAGGTTGCGGACGCGCATGCGAGACTGTTTGCTCCGCTCGGACAATCCCGCGAGCTCCATCTCCAAATCCGCTATGTTCCGGATCGATGGCAGGTAGACAAAGTGAAGAAACAAAGCTCCCAGGAACATGACCGTACCGGCAAACACGGCTGACCTCCGCCTTTGTCCCATCCCTCCTATCCACTCGAAGAGCTGTGGCTCCCTCATCGCGCCACCTGATGCCGCCCCGCCATAACGGCCCCTAAAGCGCAGGGTGGCTGCCTGTTCGCCAGCCATGCCAGGTTTTCATCGGGGGAATCGTCAGCAGGCCAGCTACACAGCAGATTCGATTCGTTTCGATCCATTCCCCTTATCCATCCAAAAAGATCGTCCCGCACAACCTCTTCTCCCATCCGGAAAGAACATCTTGTTTCACACCCAACGGGTGTCCAGCCCCAACGCCTTGCGGTGGGTCCCCGTTTCTTCAACCCTTTTGATGCAGGCCCCTTTTTGCCCGTATCGAGGGAAGCCCTCGCTTTCGCAGAGGCAGCCGGTAAGCCGCCCCACGGGCGGCCCCACGGATGGACCCCGACCCTGGCGACAAACACCTTGTCCCGATGAGAGCCATTTATCTCGGCGAACTCGATGTGATTTTCGAGACCTGTTCGTGGGAAGAAACCTCCTTGAACGCCGATGTTCTGCATCCAACCGTAAAATCCACAAGATCCGCCTGATAGAATGAAAGATGCTTGATGCGTGCACTTTCCAAATCCACAGAGACGATCGTATTCGTTTTTTCCAAATTGGTCATGAATGCAGCAACGCTTTCGTGGTCCCTCGCGGTCCCCCTCAATGTCAAGAAGCCACCGTTTTCCTGCAGGTGATCGAGCCATAATCGTTGTGCAGGCACGGATCTGGCAATATCGTTTAAGAATTGGACCGGTTTCACCTGCTGCAACTCGAGTTGTTCTATGACAGACAAACGATTCTTGATGATTTCGAGATTTTGCCCGACCTCCTGGAGCTGTATGTTCACATCTGCGATTTTTTGATCTTCAAGAGTCTTAAGATTCTTTTCATGTTTTAACCGACTCAGGCGATTGGCAAGATTGCAGTAAATGCTGCCCATCAGTGAAATAACGAGCATGATCAAAAGCACGAAGATGCTGATTTGCCGTCTGACCCCTTCTCTTTTTCTGGCATCTCTGAACGGAAGCAGATTGATTCGAATCATTTATCACCGATTTCTCTCAAGGCGAGGCCCACCGCGACGACCGCTTGCCGCCCCACGGATGATAGATAAACAGGGTCGATTCTTTTTTTATCAAAGACGAGGGACCTGAAAGGATCGATCTCCGCAACCTTTAGACCCGTTTTCTTCTCGAGGAAGGGCTGAAAACCCGGTACGCGGCAAGAACCCCCACAGACGTAGACCCCCTCGATGGCTAACCCGGGATGAGCCTTTCCTGCGAAATCGAGAGCGCGGATAATTTCTCCTGTCCAGTTTTCGACCGCACCCTGCATGATCCCATCCAGTTTTTCGTTATCCCGGAGCAGGCAGCGCCCCAATTTGATCCGCTCGCCCTCCCTTGAATCAACCCCGTAATGACGCATGACCTCCTTGGTAATCTCCGAACCCGCAGATGGGGAATCGCTGCTGAAAATGGGTATCCCATCCTCGACAATGTTGATACAGAGTTCCTGGGCGCCAAGATTCACCAGGGCGTAACACCCGTTCTTTCGTCCCGATGAGATTTCGAAGGCATTCTGCATCGCGAAGGCGTCGACATCCAGGACCATGGGATTGAGGCCGGCCTGTTCAAGGACCTGAATGCGGTCCTCGACAATCCTTTTCTTCGCAGCGACAAGCATCACATCCAGAAGCTCCGCCTCCGCCGCCCCGATCCAGCCGGCGCCGAAGGCCCTACCGCTCCCCTCCAGGACGTCGAAGTCGAGATTGACCTGATGAACATCAAACGGGATATATTGTTCGGCTTCTTCATCAATCAGCTCTTCCAGGGAAAGGCCTTCCGATCTCCTGACGGTGATTCTCTTGACCATTGCAGAGCAGCCGGATAAAGACGCCGCAACGTTGCGGTTCCGTATCTTCAGTTTAGCGAACAGGTCCCGCAGAAGTTCCACGACGGGGGAGGATTGTCGAATCACCCCTTCTTCGACTGCCCCGTCAGGCAAGACCGCTAGGCCGATGCTCCTGAGAACCCGCCCTCGTCGTGTTCCCGCCAATTCCACGACCTTGATCGCCTGCGAACCGATATCCACTCCAACAAGCTGATTTCGCGCACCTCCCAACATCATCGCACTCCCTCGGAGACGGCCGCCGGGTGCCTCGCATGCATCTGGAAGCGGGAACCCGGGGGAAGAAGACCCCCAATCCGGTTCCCTGTATCTTCACGGATCTACAGGTCCATTAGTGTCGAAAACACCCGGGTTTCATCGGAGAAACCATGAATTTCCAGGTCCTGAGGGGGCAACCCGCCGCTTTTACCAGAACTTACGGACAGGCGGTGAATGGAGGTTCACGATGCGTTGCGTGCCAGTTTCGGGGGGATAAACAGAGGCAAACGAGGAAAGCTGTTTCTTGAAAAATCAGCCGGGAGCATCGCCCCGGGTAAGACGCCAGCAGCCGCGCTGGCAGACAAAGAAGATTTGAGATGGCCGGCTTTGCGCAACCGCTCTCCGGCCGTTCGGCCCCTCGGAGGGGCAGATCACGGGGGAAAATCTTCCAAAATTCCCTCTTTGTCAAGCAAAAAATTATTCCGAGGACCTATCACCCGCGCCGGCAAGAGCGCATACCCCCGGCCCGCCTTCAAGGAGCTGAAGGAGTCTCTATCCAGCTGCTCAACAGCAAAAATCCCTTTACTTTCAAGGCCCCGAGGGATTAGATTTTTCAATCACCCTACCGGAGGCATCATTTGGATACCGATCAAAGAAAAAGCACGCGGAAAAAAAAAGGCCTCATCCGCGAATATGCCGAGGCCGCCGTCATTGCCATCCTGCTGGCGCTCTTCATTCGAACCTTCATCGTACAGGCCTTCAAAATCCCCTCAGGATCCATGGAGCCGACTCTCCTTGTCGGCGACCATATTCTGGTCAACAAGTTCATCTATGGAATCAAGATCCCTTTCATCAACAAGACCCTCATCCCCGTGAGCACCCCGGAGAGAAACGATGTGATCGTTTTCATCTATCCACTCGACAAGAGTAAGGATTTCATCAAGAGGGTCATCGGTCTGCCCGGGGATACGATTGAAATCAAGGGACAGGAGATTTACATCAACGGTGGATTGTTCGAGGATCCCCACGGCTATTACGGCCGGGAAGGCGACGACGGGGTGCCGGACTTGGAAAGGGATCACGCCGGCCCTTTCAAGGTCCCGGACAACCACCTCTTCGTCATGGGGGACAACCGTGACCACAGTTACGACAGCCGGTTCTGGGGTTTTGTGCCCATCGACTCCCTGAGGGGCGAGGCGTTTATCATTTACTGGTCCTGGCCGAACTGGAAGCGGTTTCTCCATTGGATCGAGTGATCGTCGAACTGGAGGAGGCAGTTGATGATCCGCGCCGCAGCCGTCTGGGTGATTTTCTGCAGCGGGGCGTGTTCAGATCGAGTCCTGAATATTCTATAGGACGTATCTTCCAGGCGAAAGACTGGCATCTCAGGGCATTCGCCTAGAATAGCGGACCCGGCGGAAGAGGGACGCTACGGCCGTGTTCCCGAAGCCTCACGGCACGGGCGACCGCCTTTCCGAGGGGGCCGTCGAGCCCCATCGAATCCCCGCAATCGTGCGCCCGGATGCGGCAAAGGGCATCGATGTCGGAGCCGGCCACAGGCACCCCGCCCCGCAGTTCAGCCCAGAAATCCACCAACACATAGTGATAGATGATCCTGCCGGCTTCATCGGGGAAGACCTTGTCGAACACACCGACCAGTCCGCCGATCTCGACCGTGATGGACAGCTCCTCCAATATCTCCCGCTTCAGAGCTCCAACAAGGGTTTCGCCCAACTCCACCGCCCCGCCCGGCAAGCTCCACTCGCCTTTTCCTGGCGGTTTGCCACGCCGGACCAGAATGACCTCGTCGCGGTCGAAGACCACGGCTGCCACCCCTACGATCGGGCGGGAGGGATAGGCCCGTTCGTCTCCCTTTTCCATCATGAGCGTCTTTCTGTCTCTACCGGATTTTCGATCTCGATTCGACCTCCAGCCCCGGGGCAAAATAGCTCTTCAAATTCACGACTGAAGCTGCTATAGGTCCTTTCTGGGACCCTGGGGGCTTTGCAGAATCATGCTCCATCCATCAACCGGAGTCAACAACCCATGCTGGTTCATCTCGGCATTTCCAATTTCGCCCTCATCGAACATGTGGAGATCACCCCCGGACAAGGCCTGAGCATCTTCTCCGGGGAAACAGGCGCCGGCAAGTCGATCATCATCAACGCCATCAACCTCATCCTCGGGGCGCGCGCCTCCACGGACTTGATCCGCACGGGAGCCGATGAGGCGACCGTGGAGGCCCTCTTCAGCCTGCCGGAAAGCGCCGCCGTCCAAGCATTGCTGGAAGACATGGGCTTTCCTTTCGACGGTGAACTCCTCATCCGCCGATCCATCTTCAGGGAGGGGCGCAACAAGATCTTCGTCAACGGCGTTATGGCCACTCTCGGTATGCTGGCAAAGCTCGGCCCCGTGCTGGTGAGCATTTCAGGCCAACACGAACACCAGCAACTGCTCAGGCCCGACAACCATCTCTATCTGCTCGACGATTTTGCCGGGCTCACACCCGAGAGGGAACGCTATAATGCGAACCTGCAGTCCTGCCGCAGACTGCGAAGGCAGGCGGAAGAGGCCCGCTCAGCGGTCCTTGAGCTGGAGAAGCGGGACGAACTGAACCGTTATCAACTCGAAGAGATCGAAGCGGCCTCGCTCGCGGAGGATGAGGAAGAGGAACTGGTGCGAGAGCGGAGACGCTTACAGAATGCCGGAGACCTCCTGAAGATTTCGGCTGAGGCCTACCATCGTCTCTACGAACATTCGGAGTCCATTCTCGCCCAGTTGGCCCATTGCCGCAAACAACTGGAACGTGGGGCCGATCTGGACCCCACATTGGCCCCGCTCCTCGACACCCTGCTGGAGGTCGACGCGAAGCTGGAAGACGCCGCCTTCGCCCTGAGGGATTTTCAGAACACCATCCCCCTCGAGCCCGAAAGGCTTTCGCAGGTAACAGACCGACTGGAGCAGATCCATCAGCTCAAACGCAAATACGGTTGTTCAATCAGGGATATCCTGCTTCTCAGGGACTCGCTGGCGGAGGTTTCCGAAGATCTGGAGAGAAAGCGAAAGGAAGCCGCATTCCTCTCGGGGAAGGCCGACACATCCATGGATGAGCTATCTGTAGAGGCGGCCAGGCTGTCCGAACTGCGGCGGGAAAGCGCGCGGGAGATGGAGTCTCGGATGGAACAGGAGCTCCGGATGCTCCACATGGAAGGCACTCGGTTCAAGGTGGCCTTTCAGGCCAAAATCCCAGACGAGGGAACCCCCGGAAAGGGCACCGCACTGAACCGCCATCTCCCACTGGACGGACCGGATCAGGTTGAATTTCTCCTCGCCCCCAATGCCGGGGAAGGGTTCAGGCCCCTCGCCAAAATCGCCTCGGGCGGAGAACTCTCGCGCATCATGCTGGCCCTCAAGACCCTGCTCGCACAAAGTGCCTCTGTCGAAACAGTCATTTTCGACGAAGTGGATGCCGGCATCAGCGGGGCAACCGCCCAGATCGTGGGTGAAAAGATCAAGGCCCTCTCCCGGTATCACCAGATCCTATGCATCACTCATCTGCCGCAGATCGCGAGCCAGGGAGCGTCTCATTTTCTGGTCCGCAAGGATCTGATCGGGACCCGGACGCAGACCAGCATCCTGCCGCTCGATCCGGAAAGCCGGGTAAAGGAGATCGCGAGGCTCCTGGCCGGCCGGGAGGTCACGCCCCACGCCCTGGCACACGCCAGAGAGATGCTCCGATAAATTCTAGGGGAAAAGGGGCTTTTGCCGGTCTCTGCAACCGGCTCGTTCCCTCGTGCTGCAGGGAACCATTCCCTTTCGAATTGAACCCCCAACGCGGGCGCTTTTGATCAGGAGCGATGCTGAACGATCATCCCCGCCTCCAGATTCATCTGCGACAGCGCTCTGAAGGTGGCCTGACGGTCTGTGACCCCCGTCACTTCGATCTTTCCGATCCGCCTCCCCACCAGATCATAGCTCTTCCCACCGGCGGCAGTCACCGACTCGCCTTTGGTGAACACATCGAATCTATCCCCGACCTTGATACCCGTATCGTGCCCGGCGGGGATAACGAGGCCCTCCCCCTCGGTAGACACGAGGATGGCACGCCAAGGAGCCTCCTTCAACGACTCGATCGTGTTGTCAACCTGCGCCTCGAGGAGATCGGGCAGATTCGCATCCCAGATCTCGTTCACCAACTCTGAAGCGATCGGGTCGTCTAAACCCGCGGGTTCGGCCTCGTCTTCCGGAATGGAAAACTCCCGGCTTTCCGTATGAGTAGCGATAATAGCCCCTTGGGAAACGTCGACCACATTCACGATGACCGTCGTCGCATAGAACCGGCTTGTTTCCCGGAACGGCCAGATGCCTTCCCTCCTCACATCGACGTCTATCGGCGCGAGGCTCCACGTCACGACCGCATGCATCCGTTCCCTCTCAGCCGCGTCGATAATCTCTCGAGGTGCTCCGGGACCGAAAGGGGGTTTATTGGCCAAGGCAGCCTCCAGCGGATTCTCATAGGAAAAAACCAGCACATCGTTCGATTTGCCCAGTCTCACCGTAAAATCCTGCTTGACAGCCGCTATGCGCTGCGGGCCCAGAGATGCCAGGTCAAGCGGCGTTGTCACCATGACCCGTTTCTTGAGCTCCGACCCTCCAGGCATCACCTTCCCCGCCAGCTTGCGGCTGACGCCGCACCCCACTGAAAGGACCAGTCCAATCATCAGGATCAAAGACAGGCACGCTCTCCGATGCATCATCACCATAGGGGATTCCTTCCTCTCTCCTTGCCGCCTCTTCTTTCAGGCAGTCGCCCCGTCGGGCCTTGTCGTCTCCACACCCTGAAGGGCTTCATCCGTAGCGGACGGCAAAAGGGCCCAAGTCCCCCCGCCACGGTTCATCGTCCCTGACAACCTTCGAAACCCGGGCCGCCGGAGGACCCTGACGGCACCAGGCCGCCAGCCTCTCGACCTTGTCGGCCGCACCCTCCGCCAAGACCTCGACACGGCCGTCAGGCAGATTTCGGACCCAACCGTTCACTCCGAGTTCTACAGCCTGCCTACGGGTCGAATCCCTGAACCACACACCCTGAACCCGGCCTTCTACAATGAGATGTATGCGCAGGTTCTGCATCTCCACCCGTCCTCCAGCCCTTTCTCTCAGCCCGTCCCCGCTCAACGCGCACAAACCCGTCAGCCCGGACGGGCATTCCCCGGCTCGGGGCCGATTGCATAGATCAACACCCGCCCCGCATCCCCGGATCCTTCCTCTTTCCATCCATCCGCAACAACGAGGTCCGGTTGAATGAGGACTCCCATGACAACATAAGGCAGTTCAGAACGCTTTTCACGAATCTCGGCGCACGCGCCCAGGACCTCTTCGATCGATCGGCACAGCCGCATGCATGGCCGATTGACGCGGAACCCCCAACCCTGCAGTTGCAGCAAACGATCGTACAAAGATGACGGCAGGGAGGCGCCGTCATCAGGCACCCGGATCAAACTGAAAAAAACGTTGAAAGGAACCCGGGCGCTGTGCCTTGCCTCTCCGGCCAGAAACAGGTCTGCACCGGCGCTGCCCGCATCCGGATAAAGAGGATCTCCCTGCCGCTCCCTATCTGCATTGAGCACCTTCAAGGCCTTTCGTTCAAGATAGACCACTCCCCCCACCACCATCTTCTTGGGTGCTTTACCGTAAAGGCTTTCTCTTTCGACCTTCAACGGCACAGTCAGGATGGTCTTCAAAGACCCCAGCACGTTCCTGCGGTCCACATGGCTGGACAAGGCCGAGGCCTCGGTCAAAACGCCATCGCGGTAGACCGCCTCGAATGGAACCCCCTCAATCGCAGGTTGCACACAGTAGACACCAAGCCCCGATTTCAACTCGGCTGCAAGCCGCCGGTGAAATGCGAGCACATCAGATTCCTCCCACACGACAGCTGCATCGAAAACGCCTTGGGCTAATCCCATTCCAATTTCTTCATTCACGATCCACCGCCTCGCCTGATAAATGCTCCAGGCCGCCACCGGGCTCAGACACTCGAGGTCTCCGCCCCAGGTCTTTCACCTCACTGATCACAAAATCGAGGAGAGCTTCGGCGGCGGCACGGGAGCGCTTTTTCAGCGTGGGATCCCTGAAGCCGGGCCTCCACCTGTACTCGAACAGTTCATCCGACACCACGAACAGTGCGCACAACCGGACGCCACGAAAGAGCGAAACGGCCATGAGGGCCGAGGCCTCCATCTCCACCGCGAGCGCGCCCTGCTCTTGCCAATGCTTGACCTTTACCGCCGTTTCCCGGTATGGCGCATCCGTCGTCCACACTGCGCCTCTCCGATAGGTCAAACCCGCGCTCTCCAACCCCTTCTCGAGGCCCGCCGTCAAGCCGGCGTCCGGGACCAGGTCCAACCCATCCAGGGGATAATGACGGCTCGTCCCTTCCTCGGGATAGGCCCGCGTCGGTATCAGCAGATCTCCGATCCGTGCAGCCTCACTCAACGACCCGCACCAGCCGAAGGCCCAGATCCTTCGAGCACCCAATGCAATCAGCTTCTCCAGCCCCATGACGGCATGCGGTGCGCCGAGAAACGGTCCTGACAAGGCACAGGCGCCGCGTGACCCTTCCTTTGGCAGGTAGAGGCGATAGAGGTCGCTGTCGGCAAAGGCCACCGGCTCGGCTGAAACCCGGCGCGCCAGGTGCCGGAGTTCGTACGGCGGCATCACCATCAGCACATCCGCCGGGATCGAGGGCTCCCCCCGTCCACGATGAGGGCGTATGATGCCTTCCTGAAGACTTTGCTCCAACTGTGTTCGCTCCTATACGGGCTGACTGGATATGCACGAGAAATATCCGGAGAATCTTTTGATATTAAAATTTCGCTCGGGACCTGGCAACCACAAAATCCTTTTATTCCACTTCCGGCCCCGCCATATGATCTTCCGGGATGCCGCTCATTTCGGGGAGGACCCAGCGATCCCGCTAAATGAAAATATGAGTGAAAGAGAAGGGCAAAAATGCTAAGGTTCGAATAGGCCCGGCCTTCCGGAAAGAACGATCGCCTCGAATCATTTGCCACCTTTTAAGTTGACAGAAATGAATTCTTGCCGATAGAATGAGCGTTTATCAAAAGACCCGCAGGAAGGGACGATGTTCGAAAATCTGACCGAGAAGCTGAACCAAGTCTTCAAGAAGGTGACCGGCCGCGGACGTCTGACCGAAAGCAACATCCAGGACGCCCTCAAAGAAGTGCGCCTGGCCCTGCTGGAGGCGGATGTCCACTACAAGGTGGTCAAAAACCTGGTTGAAGACATCCGCACACGTGCGGTGGGGCAGGAGGTGCTTGAAAGCCTGACACCCGGTCAACAGTTGGTCAAGATCGTCAACGAAGAATTGGTCCGCCTGATGGACGGCGGCCAACAGGACCTGAACCTGAGCGGCAGAACACCCCATGTCCTCATGCTTGTGGGACTTCAGGGCTCCGGTAAAACCACCACGGCAGCGAAGCTGGCCGTGTACCTGAAAAAACAGGGACGGCATCCCTATCTGGTCCCGGCCGACATTTACCGCCCTGCAGCGGTCGACCAGTTGAAAAAGCTCGCCGCGCAGATCAATGTCCCGGTCTATCCCACGGCAGAGGGTCAAGAGCCGGTGAGCATCTGCCGCGACGCCTTCGTCAAGTCGAGCGGCGAGGGCTCCGATCTGATCATCTTGGACACAGCCGGCCGTCTGCATGTGGATGAAGGTTTGATGGATGAACTTGTCCGGATCAAGACCGCGGTCCCTCCGAACGAAATCCTGCTCGTTGCGGATGCGATGACCGGTCAAGATGCGGTCGCGGTTGCCAAACGATTCGACGAAACCCTGGATCTGAGCGGAATCGTCCTTTCCAAAATGGAGGGCGACGCTCGCGGCGGGGCGGCCCTCTCGATCAAGGCCGTTACCGGGAAGCCCATCAAGTTCATCGGTACAGGGGAAAAGCTGGATGCCCTCAGCGCCTTTCATCCGGACCGCGTCGCCTCGCAGATCCTCGGAAAGGGAGATGTCCTCTCCTTGATCGAAAAGGCCCAGTCCCAGTTCGATGAGAAGGAGGCCATCAGGCTCCAGAACAAACTGAAGAAAAACAAGTTCGATCTCGAGGACTTCCAATCGCAGCTCAAACAGATGAAAAAGATTGGATCGCTCGAACAGATTCTCGGCATGCTCCCGGGGATGGGGCAGCTCAAGAAGCTCAAGCAGCTCAAACCCGACGAAAAGGAGCTTGCCAGAGTAGAGGCCATCATCAATTCCATGACGCGGGAAGAGCGGCGTAACTACAAGCTCATCAACGGTAGCCGCAAACGGCGGATCGCACGCGGCAGCGGGACTCAGGTGCAGGATGTGAACCGCCTGCTCAAGAACTTCTCCGACACCAAAAAGATGATGGAGAGGTTCACCAAGAAGGGCTTTGCCGGCATGCCCTCCCTTTTTAGTTGAGGGCCGCCGGTTGAAAATCGCCTGGAGCAGGGGCCTGCATCAGTCCAGACGCGCAGGAAAGCAGAGCGGGCTCGAAGCGGCAAGTTTTTTGAGGCAGTGGGAACACGTACAGCAAAACCAGCAGCGAGGCGCGGATCCTTTGGGATATGCCGGGCCCTTTGGCAGCTGCAGGCGTTTGGTGGATAGCAGCAACTTATCAATCTTTTAGGGAGCACAGAAAAATGGCAGTCAAAATCAGGTTGGCTAGGCTGGGTGCGAAGAAAAAGCCTTTTTACCGCATCGTCGCGGCTGATTCAGAAGCACCTCGAGACGGCAGGTTCCTGGAGATCCTGGGTTATTACGACCCGATGAAGGAGCCGGCGGTCGTCAAACTCCATGAAGACAAAGTGAAAACCTGGTTGGGCCGGGGGGCACGGATGTCTGAATCAGCCCGAGCCCTCTTGAAAAAAGAGGGGCTGTTGGGTGCGCACTCGTCTGCGAACTGAGGCTTGGCAGTGGAGGCGACTTCAAACGACGGAGGTGATTTGAGATGAAGGACTTGATCACATTCATAGCTAAAGCGCTCGTGGACAAGCCGGAAGACGTTGTTGTCACCGAAATCGAAGGCGAACAGACTTCAGTGATTGAGCTCAAAGTCGCGAAAGAGGATCTGGGAAAAGTCATCGGCAAGCAGGGCAGAACCGCGCGGGCGATGAGGACGATTCTCAGTGCAGCCTCCACAAAAATCAACAAACGTTCTGTTTTGGAGATTATTGAGTAAATCCAAAAAAATAAGTGCGAACGACTTGATCCCCATCGGGAAGATCGTGCGACCGCATGGTGTCAGTGGGAGGTTGAAAGCCATTTCCTACTCGGGCAGAGGGGACGCATTCGCCGGGGCCGGAACCGTTTACATCAGGGGCGCCTCTGGTGCAGTGCAAGACTATGAACTCCTGGAATTCAGCCCGCATAAAAATTCCTTTCTGCTGCTTCTCGAGGGGATCACCTCTCTGGAGCGAAGCGAGGAAATCAGAGACGCCGAGATCCTGATAAGAAAAGACGAACTCGTGCGGGAGCCCGACGAATTTTTCTGGTTCGAACTGATTGGCCTCGGTGTATACCTCGAAGACGGGGCGAAACTCGGGTCCATCACGGAGATCATCCCAACGGGGAGCAACGATATCTATGTGGTCAGGCACGAAAACGGCGAGAAAATCCTTGTGCCCGCTATCCACGATGTCGTTTGCGAAGTGGATCTCGAGGGCGGGAGGATGGTGATAGCGCCCCTTGAAGGAATGATCGAGCCCGATGCGGTTTGACATCCTCACCCTGTTTCCCGAGATGGTCCTTTCCGCCGTCCGTTATGGAATCATGGGAAGAGCTCTCGACAGGGGAATCGTAGAGATCAAAGCGGTAAACATCCGGGATTTCGCACGGGGGCCCCACAGGACCACAGACGACCGGCCATACGGCGGCGGCTACGGGATGGTCATGAAGCCGGGGCCCATCTTTCGGGCGCTGGAAAGCGTTGAAAGAATCGGCAAAGGCCATCCGGTGATCTTGCTGAGCCCGCAGGGAGAGGTCTTCAACCAGCGCCTGGCCTGGGAGCTGGCCGAGTTGGATCAGCTGATTTTCGTTTGCGGCCGTTACGAAGGGGTGGATGAGCGGATCAAAGATCTTTGCATCGATCGGGAGATCTCCATCGGCGACTATGTCCTGAGCGGAGGAGAGTTGGGGGCCCTGGTGGTGATGGACGCCGTCACCCGCCTCCTGCCGGACGCGCTTGGCGGAGAGGGTTCCAGCACCGAGGACAGCTTTGCAGGCGGCCTCCTCGAATACCCGCATTACACAAGGCCGAGCGTCTTTCAGGACCTCTCCGTGCCCGAGGTGCTGCTCTCCGGAAACCATGAAAAGATCCGGATCTGGCGGAGGAATGAATCCATCAGACGGACGCGCGAAAGGCGCCCGGACCTTTTGCAGACAGCTGAAATCGAACCCGGCGAGAGGCCCTCTCCCGTGCCGACAGGCCGCACCAGAACAGATGAAGAGTCAGGCAGCGGGCCCGGGCGATGAATGGCCGGCTGCGAAATCTCTACATCGGCCTCATTCATTATCCGGTGTATGACAAGCGCCGCCGACGGATCTGCTCCGCCGTGACCACGGTGGACCTGCACGATCTGGCACGATTGTGCGCCACTTACGGTCTCCAGGGCCTCTTCGTCGTGACACCCCTTCAAGACCAGAGGGGCTTGGTCGAAAGGGTTAAACGCCACTGGACCGAAGGATACGGGGCTGTATACAATCCGCATCGGAGTCTCGCGCTCGAGCATTTGAGGGTGGTATCGTCGCTCGAGGAGGCCGCGGAGGACATACGCACCTTTGAAGGGACTCCGCCGCTTCGGATTGCAACGGATGCATCGCAGCCGGCGGAAGGCTGCATCGACTATCCGCAGGCAAGGAGGATATTGGCGACGCCGGGACGCCCCGTTTTTCTGCTCCTCGGTACGGCCTGGGGGCTGACCGAAGAGGTTTTCACCGTCAGCGACCATTTGCTGGAACCCATATACGGGCCGACAGGCTATAATCATCTTTCGGTGCGGACCGCCGCCGCCATCATTTTGGATCGGCTGGCCGGACCAGACAGGGAGGAATCGTCGTCGGCGCCGGGTTACTCATAGCGGGCCAGGAAGGTCCGATTGCGATAAGGAGAGGACACATGAACATCATCGATATCATCGAAAAAGAACAGATGCGCTTCGATATTCCGGCCTTCAAACCCGGAGATACCGTAAAGGTCCATGCGCGCATCAAGGAAGGCGAGAAGGAGCGGATCCAGGTCTTTCAGGGCGTCGTGATCCGCAAACGCGGAAGCAAGCTGGGGGCGACCTTCACGGTCCGCAAGGTCTCCTATGGAATCGGCGTCGAGCGCATCTTCCCGCTCCATGCTCCGTTTATCGACAAGGTGGAGATCCTGACGAGGGGACGTGTGAGAAGAAGCCGGCTCTACTACCTTCGCAACCTGAGAGGCAAGGCGGCCCGCATCAAGGAAAAACGATTCTAGCCGCTGCAGGTCTACCGGGTTGGCAAAGAGACAGCGAAATCTGCGGCTGTTCGATATGCCGGGTGCGGAAGAACCTGTGGAACCCCTCGGGTACGAAAACGAGGCGCGCAGCAACGGATTTCATCATGTGGCCGGCGTCGACGAGGCTGGTCGGGGTTGTCTTGCCGGACCCGTCGTCGCTGCTGCGGTGATCCTCCCGGAAGGGGTCGATCTGCCGGGTGTGCGCGACTCCAAGTGTATGACCGCCGCGGCGCGTGAGAAGGCCTTTCAGATGATCCAGCTCAAGGCCCTTGCAGCGGCGATCGGGGTGGTATCACCGGCCGCCATAGACCGTATCAACATCCTCAGGGCTTCTCTGGAAGCGATGCGAAGGGCTGTTGCCGCTCTGGATCCCGTTGCCGATTTCCTGCTCGTGGACGGGATCCATCCTGTACCCGTCGCAACTCCCCAAAGAGCGCTGAAAAAAGGAGATCGCATCTGCCGCAGCATATCGGCCGCCTCGGTCCTGGCCAAGGTTTACCGGGACCGGCTCATGGGAGCTTATCACCAGCAATACCCTGCTTACGCGTTCGATTGCAACAAAGGCTACGGCACCCGGGATCATCTCTCCGTGCTGAGAAAAATCGGCTGGTGCCCCATCCATCGCACGACCTTCAAAGGGGTATGCCGGCCTTGACACGGGAACGGATGCAACTCGGCCAAAGAGGCGAACAATTGGCTTTGGAAGCCGTCAAACGAGTCGGCTATCAGCCCATTCACCTCAACTACCGCTGCCCCCTCGGGGAATTGGATCTGATCGCAAAAGACGGGGACACCCTGGTTTTCATCGAGATCAAAACGCGCTCTGCTGGCGATACCGGCCCCGCAAAAGAGGCCGTCGACCGGCGGAAACAACGCCGCCTCTCGCGCTTGGCACTGAATTACTTGAAAACGCACGGGGGTCTCGACACGAGGTCGCGTTTCGACGTCGTAGCAGTCGGCCTCTCCGAAGACCAACCGAAGATAGAGATCGTCAAGAATGCCTTCGAACTGCTCTATTAGATTCCATCCGGCAATGGTCTTTTTCGTCAATCTCTGCCTCGGTCGCACGTTTGTTTGCGCCGCGGGCTACAGGTCGCCTCCGAGCAAACGCTTGATTTCCTTGATATCGGCAAAAAATTTTCTGTTCCGAGTGAGAACTTGGGTTGTACCGGCAAGTCATTTCGGGATGGGGACTCTCGGCATAGCCAGAGAAAGGATGCCCCGGCAGCGATCGACCACCTTTTCGATCCAATGCGTCGAAATTCCGCATCACGGTTTTGCCTGGGAAGAAGGCCTCTTGCAGCGGACAGGCGCCTCCGTTGATTCACGGCCGGACCGGCGCTCCGCCGGATCGATGAATGGCTGATCCAAAGAAAAGCGCCGCAGTCTCTCCGCCTGTCGACGCTCGTGAACATGAAGGCACCCTTTATGTCGTCGGTACACCCATCGGCAATCTGGAAGACATCACCTTTCGGGCATTGCGGGTGCTCAGAGCCGTCGATCTCATTGCCGCCGAGAGCGTCGAGAGGACCAAAGGGCTCTGCCGCCATTACGGAGTTACGACCAAGGTTGTCCGGTACAACCAGCACAATTTTCGATCGAAAGGCCCGGAGTTCGTCAAGCGTCTGAAATGCGGTCACCATATCGCCCTCGTGACGGATGCCGGAACACCTGGCATATCCGACCCTGGAGGCAGGCTGGTTGCCCTCGCCCGCAATGAAGGCTTGCCGGTCACAGCCATCCCTGGGCCGTCAGCCGTAACAGCCGCATTGTCGATCTGCGGTCTGCCTGCCGACCGGTTCCTTTTCCAAGGGTTTCTTCCGACCCGCGCCGGCAAGAGGCGCCGGGAACTGGAACAGCTGCAGACCGAAAGCCGCGCCATGATTTTCTTCGAGGCCCCCCACCGCATCCTGGAGACCCTGAGGGAGATGCTGCAGGTTCTCGGCGACAGGGAAGTCGCCATCACCCGGGAGCTTACCAAGGTCTTCGAACAGGTCGAGACGGGGCGGTTGAGCGTTGTTCTGAAGCGGCTGGAAGAAAAACCGCCTCTCGGAGAATTCACGCTTATCGTCGAAGGAAGCGCCAATGGGCGGAACGAGGCGCCGGCGGCCTTCTCCGAAGAGCTCGGAGTGGAAATCGATCGCCTTCTGAAAGAAAATAAAGGCGCCAAGGCGGTAGCCAAGGTTCTCTCGTCGAGATCAGGTGTGCCTTATCGAAAGATATACAGGGAATGCCTTGCCAGACTGCAGCATTTCCAAAAGGTCGGTCAAAATGGATGTGGTTCAGAATTTGAAGATCATGAATAAACTAGGGCTGCACGCAAGGGCTGCCGCCAAGATCGTCGAATTGGCCAACAGCCATCGTTCCAAGCTATACCTGAAAAAAGACGGACATGAGGTCGACGGAGACAGCATTCTGTCGATCCTTACGCTCGCCTGCCCGAGAGGGAGTGAAGTACAGGCACGCATCGTCGGCGAAGATTCCGAACAGTTTATGCTGGCATTGCAAGACCTGTTCGAGAGGAGATTCGGGGAACATCAATGAACGTCCGTCATTCCTCAACAAGGAAGCGCCTGAAGGGGATTGCGGTATCCCCTGGCATCATTATCGGAAAATCCCATCTGGTTGATCGTTCCAGCGTCAAGATTCTTTATCAATACCTGATCAACGACAAGCAGCTGCACCGGGAGGTCGAGCGATTCGAAGCCGCCCTCGACAAGACGGAGCGGCAGCTCAATTGCCTGAAACACCAGTTGCCGAATCACGTTCGTGAGCATGCTTACATCCTTGACAGCCACACCATGATCCTCAAGGACAGCATGCTGAAGGATTCGACCATCAAGCGCATCTTGAGTGAAAAGATCAACGCCGAATGGGCCCTCAAGAAATCGCTCGAGGAAATCCGTCGCGTCTTCGAAGAGATTCAGGATCTCTATATTCGTACACGGATAGACGACGTTGAAAACGTCTGCGAAAGGATACTCAGGAATCTGGCCGGGGGAAATCAGCCCAGCCTGGCCGACATCAACGGACGGGTTATCATCGTCGCCCATGACCTGTCTCCTGCCGATACGACCGAACTCAACATCAGTCGGGTAATGGGATTCATCACGAATGTAGGGGGCCGCACGTCCCATACGGCCATTATGGCCCAGGCACTCGAGATCCCTGCGGTCGTGGGGCTCGAATCCGTCACGGCTCAAGTCGAGGAAGGCGATCTCCTCGCGGTGGACGGTAACACCGGCGAGGTGATCATCAACCCGGATGACAATGACATCATCCTTTACCAGGAGCGGCAGCTCCAGTACGAGAAATACAAATCGAGCATCGCCAAAGCCGGCCTCCTGCCGGCTGAAACCCTCGACGGGCACCTCATCACTGTCAAGGCCAACATCGAGTTTTTGGAAGAGGTAGCGGCTGTCCGGGATCACGGGGGCGAGGGCATTGGTCTGTATCGAACGGAATTCCTCTACCTCCGCAGCAGGGGCCTGCCCACGGAGGAAGAACTCTTCGAGGACTACCGGGAAGTAGCCGAAATCATGTCCCCTGCACCAGTCACCATACGCACGCTCGACCTCGGCGGTGACAAGTTCGCATCGGCCCTCGAAATATCGAAGGAAATGAACCCTGCCCTCGGCCTGCGTGCCATTCGTTTCTGTCTTAAAGAAAAGGAAATCTTCAAGACGCAGCTCCGGGCCATCTACCGTGCGAGTGCTTACGGGCATGTGCACCTGATGTTCCCTATGATCTCAGGTCTGCAGGAAGTCCTCGACGCCAAGCGCATCCTGGAGGAGGTGAAGGAAGATCTCGACCGGGAGAATATCCCCTACGATCCCCAGATGCAGGTCGGAATCATGATCGAGGTTCCGTCCGCCGTCGCGCTGGCGGAGCTCCTGGCTCGGCATGTGGACTTTTTCAGCATCGGAACCAATGACCTGATCCAATATGCACTGGCCATAGACCGCGTCAATGAACACGTAGCAGGGATGTACCAGCCTTTTCACCCTGCAATCCTGCGGATGATCCAACAGGTGGTCGATGCCGCCGGGAAAACCGGGATCGGGGTTTCCCTGTGCGGTGAAATGGCCGGGGATCCTTTGTGCATCCCCATCCTGCTCGGCCTTGGCATTACTGAACTCAGCATGAACTCCCGTTCGATCCCCGCCATCAAACGCGTTATCCGAGCGATTTCCATGGAGGAAGCGAAAAGGGATTTTCAAACTGCCAGCATGCTTTCCACTACGCAGGAAGTCAAAGACTTCATCTCAGGGCGGATGAGAGATCTTCTGCCCGATCTGGACATACAGAAACATCTCGATGCCTGAAACCGGCTCCGGCCTGGATTGAACATCCGACATGAAGATCGTCTGCCAAAACCGAAAAGCCGCCCACGAGTACTTCTTCGACGAACTGATCGAAGCGGGAATGGTGCTCCTGGGCCCGGAGGTCAAATCCCTCCGGGAGGGCCGCGCCAGCCTCGTGGACAGTTACGGCAAGATCAAGGACGGCGAAATCTACCTTTACAACATGCACATCACGCCCTACCCCTATGCGCATCACTTGGATCTCGATCCTTTGCGTCCACGGAAGCTCTTGCTCAAGAGGCGCGAAATCAAACGCCTGATCGGGAAAACGGAAGAAAAAGGGTACACCCTGGTCCCGACCAAGGTCTATTTTTCAAAGGGCCGCGCCAAGGTGGAACTGGCCCTCGCCCGCGGAAAACGCAAATACGACAAACGTCAGGTTCTCAAAGAAAAGGAACTCCAGCGTGAAATCGAGCAGGCCAAGAAACGCGAGGGTTATTGACATTCTGCCTTCGCACTCTTAATATATTTAAAACAACGAAATGAAAGGGGGCGAACCGGTTTCGACGGGGATAGTTGAAGCTTGGGTTGCATGTCGAGGTTCTGGCTGCTCGTTAAACGGCTGGATAAACACAAACGCAGACGATTATTCGTATGCTCTAGCCGCTTAAGGCTAGCGTCCTACCGGTCTTTGCCTGCGTGATCGGATAGGGCGTCGACTAGCGGGCTAGCTGATCCGGTGTACCTGTGGGCCGGTGAGGCGAAATTTACACGGGTTAGTCTCGGAGTTAGCCTGCATGGTAGCGACCCCCGGGGCGAAATCTCTATACCATGCTATGCATGTAGAAACCTAAGTGGAATATTTCCGGACGGGGGTTCGACTCCCCCCGCCTCCACCAACAAAAATATGTAATTTCAACTAAACCGGGGTCATGTCCGGGGTGACGGGTTTTCTTTTTCCCCTTGTTTCTAAAGGGTTTGCGCCCGTTTCACATCTTTCCGAAGCACCTCTTTGCACCATCGATTTTCCCCATCTTCCAGCCTTTCTTTCTCTGTTTGGCCCCTGATTCTCTGTTTTCTCCGGACCAAGTCCGAAGCTCGTCCGGAAAGCTACATCCTTGATTGATATAGGTTTGCGGCTGGTTGCCGTTTTGGGCGGTTGTCTTAGGTCATCGTTGGATGCCGCAACCGGACGTATTTTTCGAAATCACCCGCCTCGGCCGTGAAAAGAAGCGTGGTCAACTCCGGTTTCCTGACCCCCAAGAAGAAAAGCCGACGCTGCTGAACGCGCCTACATCCAGGGCTTCCGGCATCAGCGCGATCTGCCCACCTCGACCCTGGTGCCCAAATCCATCGCCACCAAGTCGGTGCGCGGGGAGCAGAAGACCTTCGACATCAACAAGCGCCGATATCCGATCAACTCCACCCCGCTCAAGGAGACGACCCAGCCCAAGTTTGCCATTTTTTTTGCCAAGGACTGATATTTCAGTATGTTAGCCGATTTTATGGTCACTACTCATTTTACGGTCGCGATTTTTTTCGGCATGGGGACCTCCTTTAGTCGCAGGTGCTGATAGATTTCCTGATGTTCGGGTTCAGCGCTGCTACAGAGGCGCAGATGCTTGCGCTGGACCGTATCCTGTTCTTTGACATTGAACTCGATGGTCA